>DASVWO010000195.1:0-37110 GCA_036393165.1 Polyangiaceae bacterium
CGCAGCGCCAATGCTTGCGCCGTCGTCGGTCGCCGCGTCCATCGAACCAGCTCCTCGCGCTGGCTGTCGCTCAGTACAACCTCACCCTTGCGTCGCCCTCTCGGCATCCGGTCACCTCCGTTGTACGAGGGACGGACGAGCGCGGACCAAATTCACTGACTTCCGACTCAGGACACTAGAAGAGAATGCGCGTCTTGATGCTCGTCTCGAGGACGGCCATCGCGTTCTTCACTTCGCGCGACACGTCCTGATCGAGGTCCATCACGAGGTAACCGATGTCCGGATCGGTCGCGAGCACCTGGGCAGCGATGTTGGCGCCCTTCTCGCTCACGGTGCGGTTGATGTCGCGGAGCACGCCGGGCACGTTGCGGTGCACGTTGAGGATGCGGTGCTTGCCTGGCGTCAGCGGCAGGTCGATCTGCGGGAAGTTCACGGCGCCGGTGGTCACACCGGCGTTGACGTACTTGGTCAGCGCCGCGCCGACCTCGCGCCCGATGGCCTCCTGCGCCTCCGCCGTCGACCCGCCGATGTGCGGGGTCATCACGACGTTCGCTAGACCACGCAGCGGCGTCGCGAAGCCGTCGCTGTTGGTCTCCGGCTCCTCCGGGAACACGTCGATGGCGGCGCCGGCGAGGTGCCCGCCCTCGAGCGCTTTGGCGAGCGCCGGGATGTCCACCACGGTGCCGCGGCTCGCGTTGAGCAGGTAGCTCCCGGCGCGCATCTGGGCGAGCTCGCGCGCGCCGATCATCCCGCGCGTCTGCGGCGTCTCGGGCACGTGCAGCGTCACGAAGTCGCTCTGCGCCAGGAGCTCGTCGAGCGTCTTGGTCGCACGGTTGTTGCCCATGGGCAGCTTCGCGACCACGTCGAAGAAGAGGACGCGCATCCCGAAGGCCTCGGCGATGACGCCTGCCTGCCGGCCGATGTGCCCGTAGCCGACGATCCCCAGCGTCTTGCCGCGGATCTCGAAGCTGCCGGCCGACACCTTGCGCCACTGCCCGGCGTGCATCTCCCGCGCGCGGTCGCCGAGGCGGCGCGAGAGCATCACGATCTCGGCCAGGATCATCTCCGCCACGCTGCGCGTGTTCGAGAACGGCGCGTTGAACACGGGGACGCCGCGGCGGTTGGCCGCCGCGAGGGCCACCTGGTTCGTGCCGATGCAGAAGCACCCGAGCGCGAGCAGACGCCGGGCGCCGGCGAGCGCCTTCTCGGTCACCCGCGTCTTGCTGCGGATACCGAGGACGTGGACGTCCTCGATCTTGCGCGCGAGCTCTTCCTCACCGAGCGCGCCCGGGACCGTCTCGAGCTGGAACCCCTCGCTCGTGAAGATCTCGTGCGCGCTCGCGTGGACGTTCTCGAGCAGGAGGACCTTGATCTGATCCTTGGGAAACGAGTGGGTGGGCGCGTCGCTCGTCACGGCGCGTCATTTAGCACGCGATCACCGCGCGTGGGCCCTGTGACCCCGGTGAGCGGTCGTCCGCTTGGTGCGCGTCGACGCCCGCTTCTTGGGCTTCCGGTGCCCGTCCTTGCTCTCCTCCTTGCTCTCCTTGCCTCGCAGGGTCGACCGCACGGCGTCCCTGGTGCGGTCCACCACCGATGCGCCCATTCCGATGACGACGTTCGCCGGGGGCTTGTTGGGCGCGCGCGGATGCGGATGGGTCGGCGCGATCTTCTTCACCTGCTCCATGCGCCTGCCCATGTCGTTCAGCGTCGACGCCTGCATCGTATCGCGCACCCTCGGGAAGAGGTCGTTCTCTTCCTCTTCCACGTGGTGCATGACGGCGTCCCGGAGGACCTTGATCTTCGCGTCGAGGCGCTCGTCCCCGATCTTCATCGACTGCAACGCGTCGAGCTCCCACTTGACGACGTTGTGCTCCTCGAGCGACTCGAGGACGATCTCCTTCGCGGTGGGGACGTTCTTCTTCACCTCCGGGTAGAAGATCATCTCCTCGATGGCCGTGTGAATCGAGAGCTCCCGCACCAGCTCTTCGCAGAGCTCCCTCTTCCTTCTCGGCGACTCTCCTCCCTTGAGCTCCTCGAGCTCCTGGAAGATCGCCTCTACGGCGCGGTGGTCCTTCTCGAGCAATGAGATGGCGTTCATGAGGCCTCCGCCCGCCGGCGTGCAGCGCCCGTGCCCGTGCTAATAGGCCGAGGCGGAGGCCCAGCCGTGAGCGACGTGCGCACGCTCCAGGTCGCGACGCTCAACATCTGGAACCGCTTCGGGCCGTGGGAGCAGCGGCTCGCCGCCATCCGCGCCGGCGTGCGCGAGCTCGCGCCGGACATCATGGGCATGCAGGAAGTGCTGCGCCTCGCGCCCGGCGAGGGCGACGCGCTCGACCAGGCCACGACGATCGCCGAGGGCTTCGGCTACCACGTGGCGTACGGGCGATCGAAGGACGAGCGCTGGTACGGGAACGCCGTGCTCTCGCGCTGGCCCATCGCGCACAGCGAGTGCTTCGAGCTGCCACGCTGTGGCACCGACGAGAAGCGATCGTTGCTTCTCGCCGCGATCGATTCGCCCTTCGGGGAGATCCCCTTCTTCGTCACGCACCTCAACTGGAAGTTCGACGAGGGGCACGTTCGGGAGGCCCAGGTGCTCGAGGTGGCCCGGCGGGTCCTCGCCTTCACCGATCCCGGCCCTCGCCGGGCGGGCCGCTTCCCGGCCATCCTCGTCGGCGACTTCAACGCCGAGCCCAGGTCCGACGAGATTCGCTACATGGGCGGGCTCACGAGCCTCGGAAGCACGACGCGCGTCTACTTCCAGGACGCCTTTGCCGCGGCGGGCGGCGACGCCCCCGGGTACACCTTCTCGCAGCGCAATCCGTTCGCGGCGCCCCTGCGCGAGCCGGACCGGCGCATCGACTACATCTTCGTACGCGGGCGCGACGATCGCTTCCGCGGCGAGCCGCTCGAGGCGCGCGTGTGCTTCGACGCGCCCGTGGACGGCACGTACCCGAGCGACCACTTCGGCGTCGTTGCGAAGCTGCGCGCCGAGTGAGCGCGGGCTCCGCTAGAGCGTCTGGGGCGTCCCGCCGGGCTCGACGAAGTACGTCTTCGACAGCGTCGCCTCGGAGCCGTCGAACTCCGGCACGCCCGCCTGGCGCAGGCGCTCGGCGATGCAATCGAGCGCCGGCGGCGGCGGAGCGGCCTGGCTCTCCACCGACGCGCGCACGACGTAGCCGAGGTGCGTGAACGTCGCGTGCACGTGGAGGTAGCCGGACTGCAGGCCGCGCTCCTTGCAGGCCGCGACGTCGACGTGCGAGAGCGCCCCGTACCCGGCCCCGATCTGGAAGTGGATGGGGTCGGGCGCGGGCTGGTCGCGCGGCGAGGGGGGAAGCGCGGCGGGGGGCGGACCGTCCTCGGCCGTGACCGTGATCTGGCGCTCGACGAGCACCTCCGGCTGGGGCGGCGGACCGTCGTCCACCCACCGAGGCTCGAGCTCGCCTTCGTGCAGGCAGCCCACCTGCAGCCCCGAAGCGACCACGACGAGAACCGCCCACCCGCGCATGGCCAACCCATGGCCGCTCCTCGCCCTTTCCATCGGCGCTCTCATCGTCGTCTTGATCGCAATCGGGAATAACAGCGCCAACCGGTGGTTCAGGCCGCCGGGCGCCATGGTTGACAGCTTACGGTCCGCCGCTACGATGCGCCCCGCCTCGGGGGGACAGTAAGGGTTTCGCGCGGTTGCGTCACACGGCGTGCCGCCGCCGAGCGATTCCAAGGTCGATTCTTCCCCGAGCACTCCCAGTTCTGCCGGAGCACCGGAATGTCCAACGACGTGATGATCTACGCGAACGACCTGTCGAAGAGCTTCGGGTCGTTCCGGGCGCTCGACAAGATCAACTTCGAGGTGAGCCGCGGAGAAATCGTCGGCTTCCTCGGCCCGAACGGGGCCGGGAAGTCCACGACGATGCGCATCCTGACGTGCTTCATCTCCCCCACCGGCGGCACGGCGCGCGTCAACGGCCACGACGTGTTCGACGAGCCGCTGAAGGTGCGCGAGAGCCTCGGGTACCTCCCGCAGCGCGCTCCGCTCTACCTGGAGATGAGCGTCCTCGAGTACCTGCGCTTCGCGGCCGACCTGCGGCATCTCGACGCCGAGCTTTTCCGCAAGCGCGCCAAGAGCGTCGTCGAGGTGTGCGGCCTCGCCCAGGTGCTGGGCAAGGAGATCAAGTACCTGTCGCACGGCTACAGGCAGCGCGTGGGACTGGCCCAGGCGCTCATCCACGACCCGCCGATTCTCATCCTCGACGAGCCGACGAGCGACCTCGACCCGAACGAGAAGGCCGAGTTCCTCGACTACCTCAAGCAGATCGGCAAGGAACGCACCGTCATGCTCTCCACGCACAACCTCGCCGAGGTCGAGGCGTCGTGCGCGAGGGCCATCATCGTCTCGCGCGGCCGCATCGTGGCCGACGGGCCGCTCGACGAGATCCGCGCGAAGAGCGGGCGCGTCCGCTACGTCGTCGCCATCCAGGAGTCGGCCGACAGCGCGGCGTACCGCGGGCGCGGCACCCCGCCGAAGAAGGGCGAGGTCGAAGACGCGCTCGGGAAGCTGGCCGGCGTGAAGAAGCTCGGCGAGCTGCCGACCGACGAGAAGGCCCACGCCTACGAGCTCGTGAGCGAGCAGGACGTCGACCTTCGGCCCGAAGTGTTCAAGCTGATCGTCGACAAGGGCTGGGTGATGCTCGAGCTGCATCGCGACGCCCAGACGCTCGAGGACGTCTTCCGCAGCCTCACCATCGGCGACGAGCGCAGGAACCGCAGCCTCGCCGCCGCCGCCGAGCCGGAGGAGGACGAGGGCGACGAGGACGAGGAGAGTGACGAGGAGGAGGGCGACGAGGGCGACGACGACTCGGGCGACTCCGACCACGACACCAAGGCCGCCGAAGGCCGGAGCTGAGCCATGCGAAACATTCTCATCATCGCCAAGCGCGATCTCCGAGCGCAGTTCAACTCCCCCGTGGCGTACGTCGTCATCGGCGGGACGCTGCTGCTGCTCGGCATCCTGTTCTTCCTCATCCCGCACATCAACGGCGTGTTCCTCGGGAGCTTCTGGGACGTCGACCGCGCGTCGATGGATCAGATGTTCACCTTCCTGCCGGCGCTCATGAGCCTCTTCGTCATCCCCGCGGTGACGATGCGCTCTCTCGCGGCCGAGAAGGGCTCGGGCACGCTGGAGCTCCTCATCACGATGCCCGTCAAGGACAGCGAGGTGATCCTCGGCAAGTACGTCGCGTGCTGCTCGATGGTCCTCGTGCTCCTGGCGGCGACGCTGCTCTACCCCCTCACGATGTTCGTGTGGCCGTGGCACCTCGGCCCCCTCGACTGGGGCCCCGTGTGGGCCGGGTACATCGGCATCGCCTTCTTCTCGTTCGCCGCCATCGGCGTCGGGATGATGCTCTCGAGCCTGACCGAGAGCGACGTCGTCGCCTTCTTCACGACGGCGGGCGCGCTCTGCGTGCTCTACGGCATCGGGTTCATGGTCTCGACCGTCTCGTGGGACAAGGCGGGCTGGCTCAGTGACAGCCTCGCCTTCGTGTCCTTCCAGTCGCGTCTGCAGTCGTTCCTGCGCGGCATCATCGACGCGCGCGCCGTCATCTACTTCGCGTCCGTCGCCGTCGTCTGTTTGCTCGTCAGCTTCCGCTCCCTCGAGAGCAGGAAGTGGAGCTGAGGAAATAGAGTCATGGAGAAGCGTAAGAAGTCAGCCGTCGAAAGCGGCGCCCTCATCTTCATCGTCGCGGCGATCCTCGTCGCCGTGAACGCCCTCGTCGCGCTCGGCGCGCTCGGGAAGTTCTCCCGCGCCGACGTGACGAAGACGCAGAAGTACACGCTGTCGAAGGGCAGCGGAAACCTGCTCCGCTCGATGAAGCAGGAGCTCGAGATCGACGCCTACGTCACCAAGGGCTTGCCGAAGCTCGACGCGTTCGTGCGCGACCTTCGCGACCTGCTCCAGGAGTACAAGAACGCGGGCGGCGACAAGTTCAGCTACACGATCATCGAGCCGAAGGACGAGGACACCCGCAAGAAGGCGAAGGACGCGGGGCTCGTCGAGCAGCCGTTCGGCGAGTCGAGCGGCACCGAGGACAAGGCGACGGTCGCTCAGGGCTTCATGGGCCTCGTCTTCAAGTACGGCGAGCAGCAGGACGTCATCAAGTTCCTCCCGCCGGACCGCACCGACGGCCTCGAGTTCTGGATCACGAACAAGGTCCGCGAGATCAGGGACAAGGGCGACGACATCCACCACAAGATCGGCGTGCTCACCGGGCACGACGAGATCAAGCCCACCGACAACAACCTCGTGCCCAGCAACATGGGCAAGTTCTCGATGCAGCAGATCATCACGCAGAACTTCCCCTTCTACACGTTCCAGGAAGTGGACCTGAAGGGCGGGGACAACGAGATCCCCGACGAGCTCGACGGCCTGCTCATCACGCAGCCGGGCAAGGAGCTGAGCGAGAAGGAGCTGCGGCGCATCGACCAGTTCGTCATGAAGGGCAAGAGCCTCGCGGTCTTCGTGGGCGCCGCCAACATCAAGCCGAACGACGGGCAGATGGACGCGACGCTCAACACGCACGGTCTCGAGACGCTGCTCGACGGTTACGGCGTACACATCGAGAAGGACGTGGTGCTCGACCTGTGGCGCCGCGCGCGCATCGCGGTGCCGACGGCGGCGGGGATGGCGGGCGTCGACCTGCCCGAGATCCTCGACGTGCAGGACGACCCGCGCTTCGCGGGGAACGAGCAGCTCCTCGACAACAGCTTCGCGGCGCTCTTCCGCGTGCCCGAGGTGGCGGTGCCCTTCCCCTCGAGCCTCAAGGTCGAGCCGGAGAAGCAGCCGCAGGCGACGGTGAAGGTCGTGATGCGCTCGTCCCCGAAGGCGGTGCACCTGACGACCGACATGGTCGGCCTGCGCCCCGGACAGAAGTGGGCGCCGAAGCTCAAGGGCCTGCAGCCGCAGCAGTTCGCCATCGCGGCGGACGTCGAGGGCACCCTCAAGAGCGCCTACCCGAGCGGCGACAAGCAGGGCGTCGATGCTCCCGCGCAGAGCGCCAAGCCGGCGCGCGTCTTCGTGCTCGCGTCTCCGCAGTTCCTCGCCAACCCGATGGCGCGCGCGGGCAACGGGCCGGACATGGGGCAGTTCGGCGCGATGATGCCGAACCTCGGCGGCGACGAGCAGCTGCTCCTGCTCGCCGGGCCCTACGCGCAGCAGTACGTCACCGAGTCGATCCTCGTGTTCAAGAACACGCTCGACTGGCTCACGGGCGACACCGACCTCCTGGCCGTCAGCGCCAAGATCGTGAGCGATCCGAACCTCGCCTACGGCGATCTCTCGAAGCTGAACATCACGGCGGACATGAGCGAGGACCAGATCCGCAAGCAGGAAGACGACCTGAAGACGGCGCGAAAGACGCAGCAGGAGACGGTCGAGTTCTTCCTCATCCTCGGGCTGCCGGCGCTCCTCGCGGCGTACGGCGTCCTTCGCTGGCGGATGCGTCTCGCCGCCCGCGCCAACGTCAGTCTGGCCTGAGTGCCGCACGCGCATGCATGAGTGAGCGTGCGGACTCAAACACCGAAATAACGACGAAAGACCATGTCGCGCGAAAAGCTCATCATTCTCGGAGTACTGGTCCTCGGCCTCCTCGGGGTGCTCGTCTGGAAGCAGACGAAGTCGGATGAACAGCTCGGGGCGCCGATGACCGCGTCCAAGGACTTCCCGACGGTCAGCGCGCCCGACGACATCGACAAGATCGCCATCACGAACGGCGACAAGGGCGAGATCGACCTCGAGCTCGTGGCCGACACGAGCCCGACGGCCGAAGCGACCGACGGCGGCCCGCCGAAGGTCTGGATGATGACCAAGCCGATGAAGGCGCGCGCGAGCCAGCAGACCGTCAAGGACCTGGTGGCGAACCTGCGCGACATCAAGGTCGACTCTCAGGTGAACCTGAAGCTCGACGACGACGTGAAGAAGGAGAAGCAGCTCGACGCGGCGCACGCCGTGCACGTCGTGGCGTGGCGCGGGGCCACCAAGCAGGTGGACGACTTCTTCGGCAAGAGCGGAACGGCCGGCGAGCTGACGATGGTCCCCGACAAGCCGGACGCGGTGTGGGCCGTGAAGGGCTACTCGGCGTACCTCTACACGAAGGAGCCGAAGGACTTCCGCGACAAGGAGATCTTCAAGTTCGACGACGCGAACGTGTCTCAGGTGACCATCGCCAACACGCACGGTACGGCGTCGTTCACGAAGGCCGGCGACAAGTGGGCCGTGACCTTCGACAAGCAGCCGCTCCCGCGTTTCAGCGAGGACAAGCTCAGGGACATGCTGCGCGCCTACAAGGTGCTGAACGCGGACGACTTCGGCGACGGCAAGTCGCTCGACGAGACGGGGCTCTCGAAGCCCGACGCCACCGTGACCATCACCCTGAAGGACGGCGCCGGCACCTACGAGCTGCTCGTCGGCAAGACGGCCACGGGGTCGAACCGCTGGGCCAAGAAGAGCAACGACGACCAGATCTACCAGATCACGAACTACGGCGCGGAGTGGGTGACGTCCGACCAGTCGAAGTGGCAGTCGGCGGTCGACGCCGGCGCGCCCGACGCGAGCAAGGCTGCGACGACCGCCAAGAAGTAGCTGCTCGGCGTGCTAGGTAGCTGGCCGATGGACCTCTTCGGCCAGATGTCGACGTACGACTACGGTCAGGTGCACCTCGCGCTCGACAAGAGCACGGGGCTGCGCGCGATCATCGCGATTCACGACACGCGCCTCGGGCCCGCGCTCGGCGGGTGCCGCTTCATCCACTACGACAGCGACGACGCGGCGCTGGTGGACGCGCTGCGCCTGGCGCGCGGGATGACGTACAAGGCGGCGCTCGCCGACCTGCCGCACGGCGGCGGCAAGAGCGTCATCATGCGACCGTCGCGGCACTTCGACCGCGTCGCCCTGTTCCGGTCGTTCGGCAAGTTCGTCGACGACCTGCGCGGGCACTACATCACCGCCGAGGACAGCGGCACCGGCCTCGAGGACATGGAGGTGATTCGCTCGGTGACCAAGTGGGTCACCGGGGTCGATCCCTCGCACGGCGGGTCGGGCGATCCGTCGCCGTTCACGGCGCTCGGCGTGCGGCGCGGCATCGAGGCGTGCGTCGAGAAGAAGCTCGGCAGGACGAACCTCAAGGGCGTGCACGTCGCGGTGCAGGGCGTCGGGCACGTGGGCTATCACCTGTGCCGCGAGCTCCACGCGCAGGGGGCGAGCATCACGGTGGCCGACGTGGACGCGCTGAAGGGCGAGCGGGCGCAGCGCGAGTTCGGCGCCAAGGTGGTGAAGCTCGACGCGATCTTCGACGTCGAGTGCGACGTGTTCGCGCCGTGCGCGCTCGGGTCGGCGCTCAACGACGAGACCATCCCGCGCATCCGCGCGCGCATCGTGGCGGGCGCCGCGAACAACCAGCTCGCGGTGCCGCAGAACGGCGACGACCTGTACGCGCGCGGGATCCTCTACGCGCCGGACTACGCGATCAACGCGGGCGGCCTCGTCAACGTCGCGCAGGAGGCGGGCGGGTACGACGAGAAGAAGGCGCGCGACAAGACGATGAGGATCTACGACACCATCGCCGAGATCATCGAGCGGAGCGAGAAGCTCAAGGCGCCCACGTACAAGGTGGCCGACATGCTCGTCGAAGAGAAGCTCGCGGCGAAGCGCGCGCGCTAGTCGCTAACGGGCGGCGTCGAGCTCGCGTTCGACGACGTCGAGCGGCGCCTCGCCCAGCTCGTGCCACGCGGCGACGCGCTGCTCGACGTTGCCGTGTGACGTGACCATCTCGATCGCCAGGGCGGCGCCGAGGGCGACCACCGGGCGCTCTCGGGCGGCGCGCTGGAAGGCGTCGACGTCGTCGTCCTCGGGCCGCGACAGGAGCTTCGTCCGCGGCGGGGGGACGCTCGTGACGGCGGCCATCGAGAGGAGCACGTCGTCGTGCAGCGCCACCGCGACCGCAGCGCGCGAGGGCTCCTCGATGAGCAGGTGGAGGACGCCGCATGCGGCCGCGCGCTCGGGAGGGGGCGCCATGTCGCGCACCCGGGAGTCGGGCACGCCGGGGCATGCGCGCTCGACGAGCAGCAGCTGGCGCGCGCGGGCGAGGGCCGCCGCGCGCTCGGTTTCGCCGAGGGACGCGAGCTCCCGATCGGCGTCCTCGCGGAGCTTCGTCCCGAGCAGCGAGAGGCGCTCGGCCAGCGTGGCCGGCGCGACGTCGAGCCCGAGGTGCGTCTTGACGGCGCGCGCGAGCGAGTCGGCCGACTCGACGCGCGGCACGACGCGCCGGTCGTCGTCGATGGCCATCCGGACCTGCGCGATGGCCGCGGCGCCCTTCGGGAACTCGGGGGGCGCGAGCAGGTGCTCGAGCGGGTAGAGCGCGACGTCCAGGTCGCGCGGGCCGTTGCGCGGCTGCACGCCGTGGAGCGAATCGCGGATCTCGAGCAGGTGCTTCGCGGCCCACGCGTCGACCTCGGGGACCTCCTGCGGCGACTTCGGCGCTTGCCAGAGGGTCACCATCGCGCGCACCAGATCGCCCGAGGCTTCGCCCAGCTTCGACTCCTCGTCGGCGCGCGCCGTCTCCTCGGCCACGAGGCGGTCGAGCAGCTCGCGCTCGAGGCGCGGGCGGGCGAGGGCGCTGCCCACGGGCCCCGCCTCCGGGAGATCTCCGTGGAACGTCGCGAGCCGCTCCGCCGCCGCCGACAGGGCACGGGCGCGGGCGCGGAAGGCGAAGAGGTCCAGCGAGCCGCCGCGGATCACGGCCGTCGTGTCCTCGGCGAGCACCGCGTCCGTCCCGATGCGCGCGAGCAGCTCGGCGGGCGCCGAAGCGTTCGCGCGCGCCGCCATACGCGGATCGGCGGCCATGAGCCAGCCGAGCGCCTCGTCCTCCACCTGCGCGAAGGCGGCCGCCTGCTCGCGGGCGAGCCGGGCGTCGCCCGGAGCGGGCCCTGCCGCCGGGCGCAGGGGCCCACCTTGCGACGACGCGCATGCGGCGAGCGCAGACGAGAGCAGCAGCGGGCCGAGACGTCTCACGGTGCCTGACTCCTTCGCGACGAGCCCCTTCATCCCGCGTGCCCGGAGAGTAACCCCCCAGGCTGCCACCGCCTTGGCCGGAGCGTGCGGACTCAGGGCCCGCAGCGCCCCCGCAGGCCCTTGCGGCTCAGCACGAGCGTGCAGCCCTGCAGGGCGTCCATCGAGACGACCCCGTCTCGCGGGCACACCGGGTCTGCGACGCCCGGGACGAGGTCGATGTCGGCCGTGAGCGACCAGTCCCCGATGCGCAGCGCCGCCGCGCGCACCAGGCTCGTCTTCACGAGCCCCGAAGCGGCGTACATCTGCTCGCGGCTCGGCGTGGCGCGGCCCGCCAGCAGCTTGCCGGCGCGCGACGTCGTCAGCAGGTCGGTCCGGTGGGCGCCCGTGTCGACGAGCAGGTCCACCCCGTGCCCGTCGACGCTCGCGGGCAGCACGAAGGCGAGCCCCTTGATGGCGCTCGCCTCGTCGCGGCAGAGGCGCGCGCCGCGCGGGGCGATGTCGAAACCCGAGACGGCGTCGAGCGCCGCGACCGCGTCCGACCACGCCGCCGAGCGCATCTCGCGCGCCCCGAAGTCGAGCACCAGCGCCTCGCCCTGCGCCGCCAGCCACTGCGGCGACACGAACGCGCCGATGCCGATGCGCTCGATGGGCTCCGGCACGTCCGTCACGAGCATCGGCGCGTCCGGCAGCGCGCCCCACTCGTCGAGCACGACGCCCGGGTGCTCCACGGTGTAGGCGCTGACGGCGCGCCCGGTGTGGTCGCTCCCGACGTCGCCGAGCGCCCGCATCGGCAGCCCCGCCTTGCGCGCGACCCAGCTCGCGATGACGTGCGAGTTCGCGCCCGTGTCCACGAGCATCCATACCGGCTCGCCCGCGACCGTCCCGTGCACCAGCGGCAGCGGGAACTTGCGCCCGTTGAGCTCGAACCGGAGCGTCGCCCGGTGCGGCCCCGGTTGCGGCTCCTGAGGCGTCGTCGCCGTCGTCCCCGGCACCGTCGCCGCGACGATCGCGCCGTGAGGCCCGTCCGCGCCCGCCGCGACGGACGGATCGACCGCCGGCTCCCCGCCGCGCGCGCCCCCGCACGCCGAGAGCGCCGCGAGAACGACAGTTAGGATCGGGCGCCCGCGCACGAAGCTAAGTGTACCTCCCGGTGGGGGTTGTCAGGGGGAGCGGCGGCGATCCCCCTGACCATGACCCATCGGTCATGTCGCTTTGCGGAAGATCTCCATGACGCTGGAGAGCAGCTGCAGGGCCTCGGCGCGAGGGCGCTGGAACGCGTTGCGCCCCATGATGCTCCCGAACCCGCCGCCGGCCGCGATGCCGCGCACCTCCTCGAGCACGTCCTCGGTGCCCTTCGCCTCGCCGCCCGAGAAGATGACGATGCGCTTGCCGTTGAACGCGCCCTGCACGACGTGCTTCACGCGGTCGGCCATCGTCTTCGTCGGGATCGAGTACTTCTCGTACACCTTCTTCGCCTCGGACTGCTCGATGTAGTCCTTCGGCGGCTTCACCTTCACCACGTGCGCGCCCAGCTGACACGAGATCTGCGCCGCGTACGCCACGACGTCGATGGCCGTCTCGCCCTCCTTCGAGAGCCCGGAGCCGCGCGGGTATGCCCACACGATGGTCGGCAGCCCCGCGTCCTTCGCCTCGCGCACGAGGTCACGCAGCTCCTCGTACATCGGGTTGCGCGCGCCGGAGCCGGGGTAAATGGTGTACCCGATGGCGACGCAGCCGAGGCGCACGGCGTCCTTCACGCTCGCCGTCACGGCGCTGATCGGCTGGTCCATCTTCGCGAGCGTGTCCGAGTTGTTCAGCTTCAGGATGAGCGGCACCTGCCCCGCGAACTTGTCCGCCGACACCTCGAGCGATCCGAGCGGCGCCGCGTAGGCGTTGCACCCGGCGTCGATCGCGAGCTGGAAGTGGTAGTCCGGGTCGTACGCCGGCGGGTTCGGCGCGAACGAGCGCGCCGGACCGTGCTCGAATCCCTGGTCGACGGGCAGGATGACGAACTTGCCCGTGCCGGCGAGCGAGCCGTGGTTCATCAGGCGCGCCAGGTTCGTCTTCACGCCGGTGTTGTCCGACGCGTACCAGGAGAGGATCTGCTTCACGCGGTCTGTCGCAGGGGCCATGGGGCCGTGAGGGTACCCCCGGCCGCGAGGGGTGCAAGGGGCGAAAGGCTGCGGTAAAGCAGCGGTTCCCATGAGCGAATCCCAAGGACCTCTGCCTGCCGCGCCCGGCGTCGGCACGACCCTGGAAGCCCTCATCACCGCGGGCATGCGTGGCGCACCGGGCGCGACCGGGGAGCTCTCGTCGCTGCTCAACGCCATCGCCCTCGCCGTGCGCATCATCCACACCAAGGTGCGCGCGGCCGGGCTCGCCGGGATGCTCGGCTACACGGGCGAGACGAACGTGCAGGGCGAGGAGGTGCAGAAGCTCGACGTGCTCGCCAACGAGATCCTCGTGGCGGTGCTCGAGAAGAGCGGCAAGTGCGCGCTCGTGGCGAGCGAGGAGCTCGAGAAGGCCAAGGTGCTCTGCGAGACGGGCAAGTACATCGTGGCGTTCGACCCGCTCGACGGCTCGAGCAACATCGACGTCAACATCAGCATCGGGACCATCTTCTGCGTGATGCGCGGAAGCCACGCGACGGCCGGCGGGCACCTGGCGGAGGGGTTCCTGCAGCCCGGGAGCAAGATCGTCGCCGCCGGCTACGCGGTGTACGGCAGCGCGACGACGATGGTGCTCTCGACGGGCGCGGGCGTGCACGGCTTCACGCTCGACCCGGGCGTCGGCGAGTTCTTCCTGTCGCACCCGAACATCCGCTGCCCCGAGAAGGGGAGCATCTACTCGGTCAACGAGGGCAACTTCGCGCGCTGGGACGACCGCGTGAAGAAGTGGGCGCACTGGATCAAGAGCGAGGACAAGGCGCAGGGGCTGCCCTACGGGCACCGCTACGTCGGCTCGCTCGTCGCGGACGCGCACCGCACGCTGCTCAAGGGCGGCATCTTCGCCTACCCGGCCGACAAGAAGAGCCCCGACGGCAAGCTGCGCCTCCTCTACGAGGCGAACCCGGTCGCCTACATCTTCGAACAGGCCGGGGGCGCCGCCACGAACGGGGTGGATCGCATCCTCGAGATCCAGCCGAAGGCGCTTCACGATCGCACGCCCCTCGTCGTGGGAAGCAGGCAGGACGTCTCGGCATTTCGTCAGTTCATGCTGGGAGAGCGATGAAGCTGTCTGTCCGTGAGGCGTGGCGAGGAATGAAAGCGTCACGGAGACAAAGCTTCGTGGCGTGGGGATGAGTGAAAGCGTCACGGGGACAAAGCCACGTCGCACGGGGATGAATGAAAGCGACGCGGGGACAAAGCTTTGTCGCTCGGGGAAGAGTGAAAGCGACGTGGGGACAAAGCCGTGCGTCACGGGGACATGGACACGTCGCTTGGATTCATCCCCGAGCGACGAAGCTTCCTGACCACGCGTCGTCGCTGCATCCCCACGCCGCTCGGGGATGTCCCCACGCGACACGGGGAGCTGTCCACGACGCTTTCATTCATCGCCACGTCGCTTTCACGCATCCCCACCTCGCTTTCCTCCATCCCCGAGCGGCTTTTCGCGTTCGCAACGCGCAACCGCGCGGAATCACGGTGGTTCGTCGCGGTCGCCGATTCGCTATCATCGCGACCGTGACGCAGAAGATGCCGAGCGCGAGCGCATCGCTCGACTTCGAGCGTCCGCTGGCGCAGGTGAAGGCGCTCTTCTTCGACGTCGATCTCGCGGTCAGGGAGAAGATTCACCGCGGCATACGCCTCCAGTGGCTGCCCCGGGCGCCGAGCGGGGAGCGGCGGCTGCGGCGGCAGCTGCGCGTGCTCGACAAGATGGTCGTCGAGGAGGTCGTCATCGAGCGCGGCGCCGACGACACGTGGGTCGAGCGCTTCGTCGAGGGGCCGAACGCGGGAACGCGCTTCGTGGGGCACTTCGAGGAGGAGGGGCCGAACCTCTCGCGCGTGCGCCTCGAGGCGTGGGTGGGGCCGGGTGGGTTCGCGCAGGGACTGGGGAAGCTCTCGCCGATGGGGCTCGAGAAGGCGATGAAGCGTGTGCTCGGCGAGTACAAGCTCGCGCTGCAGGGGTACGAGCCGGGGCACGCGCGGGGAGCGGTGCTCACGGCGCTCGCGGTGGCGACGAAGTGGATCCCGGCGATGCGCGCGCTCGACGAGACGCGCCGGCGGCACGCGGTGGCGGTGCTCCTCGAGGTCGCCTGGTCCATCGCGTGCGTCGACGAGCCGCCCGACGAGGCCGAGCGCGACGCGATGCGCGCGGTGGTCGCGGCGATGTGGAACGCGACGCTCGACGCGCCGCTCGAGGAGCGGATGGTGCGCGCGGCGGTCGAGGGCGTGAGGAAGCACGGGCCGCAGGCGCGCTTCGCTCACCTGGGGCAGAAGCTCGCATCCATCGGCTTCGCCGAGCTGGGCATCGAGATCGCCGTGCTCCTCGCAGAAGTGAGCCACGGCCTGGACGCATCGGAGCTCGACGCGCTGCGCACGCTCACCCTGTCGGCGGGTCTGCCCGAGGAAACGCTGCGCGACGCCATCCGCCGCATCGATCTGGCGCTCTCGGGCGGCGAGCCGCTCTCGCGCATGTCCACGTTCGTCTGACTCGCGGCGCGCCAGATCCCAACGAGGAGAGGAAAGAAGATCAAAAGATCAGAAGATCAAAAAAGGGGGTCTTCACCCCGACCTCCTTCTTCTGATCTTTTGATCTTCTGATCTTCTTTCCCTCTCCTCCGTTCTCACTCTGGACTCGCTAGACGCCCGTGGCGTCCGGGCTCCAGATGTACTTGTGCATCTGCAGCTGCACGCGCACCGGCAGCTTGTCTTCCAACACCCATCCAACGAGATCCTTCGCGGCGAGCTTGCCGAAGACGGTGCTCGCGAGGAGGTGCGGCGTGCGCGAGGCGAGCGCGCGCTTGCGGATGGCCGCGCGCATCCACTCGTAGTCGGCGCGGTCCGCGAGGACGAACTTCAGCTCGTCGCGCGCGGTGATGTGCTCCAGGTTCGTCCAGCGGTTGCGGTGCGACTCGCCGCTGCCGGGGCACTTGAGGTCCATGATCTTGTGCACGCGCGCGTCGACGCGCGACACGTCGGCCTCGCCGCTCGTCTCGACGAGCACAGTGCGGCCCGCGTCGCACAGCTCGCGCATCAGCGGCAACGCTCCCGGCTGCAAGAGCGGCTCGCCGCCGGTGAGCTCGACGAGCGGCGTGCCGAGGGCGAGGGCGCGCGCGAGGACCTCGCTCCGCGCCATGCGCGTACCGCCGTGGAACGCCTGCGGCGTGTCGCACCACACGCAGCGCAGGTTGCAACCGGTCAGGCGCACGAAGGTGCACGGGAGCCCCGCGTGCGTCGACTCGCCCTGGACGCTCGCGTAGATCTCGTGAACGACGAGCGTGTCCTCCTTCATGGGGCCCGCTCCCGTCTGGTGTTCGAGTCCGAACCCTGCGGGCCTGCGGACTCGAGCTCCGGCGCGGGAAGCTCGCCCGCGTCGGCGTCGTAGGTGGGCGCGGCGGTCGGGGGCACGGGGACGCGCATCGGCGGCAGCTTCGTCGTGTAGTAGTGCACGATGCCCCACACGGCCGCGGCGACGCCGACGAGGGCGAGCACGAAGAAGCGCACGACCGCCGCAGGGGGCAGCTTCGGCAGCTTGAACCGCGCGCCGCCGCTGGCGCCCCCCCGGCGAGGGACGAGCGAAAAGCGCCGGCGCTCTTGCTTGGCGAAGCCCATCGTTCTCGTTAGCGTTAGCCGCCGATCGTGAGAGGGGCAATCGCGTCTGTGGCGCTCTGCCTGGCGCTCGGCGCGTCGGGGGGCGCATGCGGAGGCGCACCGCCGCCGCCGGCCCCGCTCCGGCCTGCGTTTCCCTCGCCGCACGAGCCGCTGGCTCTGCCGGGCTGGACGTACTGGGAGCCGGTGCCGGTGCCGGCGCTCGAGGGCGTCGCGCCGGTCCAGACCCCCGTCGAGGGGACGGTCGAGATGACCGTTGCCGCCCAGGCACGGTACAGGGCTGCGCCGCAGGCAGTGCGCGAGGGGCTCGCGCTCCACGGCTTGGCCGTCACGCGCGCCGAGCATCCGCAGGCGCGCCTCGGCGACTTCTACGCCGCGCTGCGCGACGACCGCGTGCCGTGGGTCGTGACGATGGACACGCTGTTCTTCCTGGCGCACCTCGCGCTCGACCGCACGCTGGCGGACATGGACGCGAGTGTCCTCGCTCCCGCGGTCGCCACGATGCTTCGCCGGCTCGACGTGCGCCTCGCCACCGAGAGTCGCGGTACGCCCGCGGACCTGGCGGCGGCCTACGTCGTCGCGCGCGGCGTCGTCGGCGTGGCGCTCGCGTTCGTCGATCCCGCGTACACCCCGCCGCCCGAGCTCGCGCCGCTCGTCGAGGGCGAGCGCGCGCGGGCCGTGGCCCACTCGGCGGTCGGCGTGAGCCCGTGGCTCGGCGTGCCCGTCGACTACACCGCGATGGCGCCCGCCGGCGTCGCCGACCGCGACGAGGCGCACGCCGGCTGGTACCGCGCCGTCGCGTGGCTCGAGCTCGCGGGGCTCGCGCTCGAGGGGCGCGGAGAGGACCGCGTGCACTCGCAGGTCGACGTGGGCACGGCGCGCATCCACGCGCGCGCCGCGATGCTCCTCACGCGCATGCTCACCTACGAGGTCGATGCGGAGGCGGCGACCGCGTGGGACCGCGTCGAGCGCTCGAGCGAGCTCCTCATCGGCGAGGCCGCCGCCGCGACGCCGCGGCAGGTCCAGGCCGCCGCGACCATGTCGAAGCTCGATCTGCTCGACCGCGCGTGGCTCGCCAACGTCGTGGCGGTCGACCGGGTGCGCCGCGCGGTCGCGCGCGGCCGCGTCTCGCGCGTGGACGACGGGTTCGGCGGTGCGCGCGTGCCCGCCGCCGGGGTCGACCCGCTCGCGCCCATCGGCCGCCTCTCGCCGAGCTTCCGCCTCGTCGCGCCGCGCGAGACGCCGGACGCCGAGCTGCTCCAGGCGCTCGTGTTCCCGCTCGTGGGCCGCGTGACGCGGAGCGATCCACCGCCGACGGCGCGTGCCGGCGTGCGCGCGCTGCCCTCGTCGCTCTACGTCGCCGCGTGGCTCGGGTCCGGCGACGCGCGCGCCATCCTGCACGAGACGGGGGACGACGCGTACGGCTTCTATCCCGAGACGCTCGACCGTCTCACGAGCGCCCGGCCGCCGAGCGGATCGGTCGAGCGCCATCGCACGCCGTACCTCTCGCTGCTCGACGCGGTCGAGACGTGGCTCGGTCCGTCGATCGGCGACCGCGTGCAGCCGGGCGCGTCGACCGCCGAGTGGCGCGCGCGCAAGGCCGAAGTCGCGCTCGACGCGTGGACGGCGCTGCGCCACGACGCGCGCCCGATGAGCCGCGTGCAGTCGAACGACGTGCGCCTGCCCCCGCCGGAGCCGACGCCTTCGCCGGTGCCCGTCTTCGTCGAGCCGCACCCGGAGGCGATTGCGAAGCTCCTCGCGTTCATCCGGCAGCTCGAGCGCGCGATGGTCGCGGGTGGCGCGCTGCCGCCGCACGGGGCGGGCGTGGTCGTGCTCGACGAGGTGAACGACCTGCTCTGGGATGCGCTGGGCATGGCGACGCACGAGGCGTCGGACCAGCCGGTCCCGCCGGAGTGCGCGGCGCGCGTGGCGACGCTGCCGGCGAGGCTGCGCGCGCTCGAAGCGGTGCTCGAGCCCGCGGGCGCCGCCGAGGTGGCGCTCGTGACCGACGTGCACGAGGACGTGCCCTCGGCGCGCGTGCTCGAGGAGGCGATCGGCCGCATCGAGCAGACCTGGATGATCCTGCGCGAGCCGGCGACGCACCGCCTGTGGCTCGCGTTCGGGGCGGCGCTCCCGCACACCGAGCTCGTGCAGCCCGCGGGCGCACGCCTGAGCGATGCCGCGTGGAGCGCCCGCCTGGCGACCGAGGGAGACCCGCCCGCGGACGCTCTCGAGCGCGCCTATCTCGTGCTCGGGAAGTAGACTCGCCCGAGTCCGCACGCTCGCTAGAGTGCGGACTCGACCGAGAACGTCATGCAATCCCCCCCGCCCGGGCCCCCGTGGGACCTTCCGGTCTCGCAGGCGCCGCTGGCCTTCGTCGACCTCGAGATGACGGGCCTCGACGCCTCGCGCGACCGCGTGGTGGAGGTGTGCGTCGAGCGCGTGGTCGGCGGCCAGCGCGACGGCGGCGTGTGCACGCTGGTCGATCCCGGCGGCGAGCGCGTGGGCGGAGCGGCGCACGTGCACGGGCTGGACGCGGCGGCCCTCGCCGGCGCCCCCTCGTTCGCCGCCGTGGCTCCGCAGGTCGTCGCTGCGCTCGAGGGCGCGATTCTCGTCGCTCACGCGGCGGTCTGGGACGTCCGCTTCCTCGTCGCCGAGCTGCGGCGCGTGGGGATCGACGCGCGCATCGACCACTGGCTCGACACCCTGGTCCTCGCCCGGCGCGCCTTCGCGTTCCACTCGTACTCGCTGGACGCTCTGTGCCGCGAGCTGACGATCGATCGCGGGCAGGCGCACCGCGCCGAGAGCGACGTGCGTGCCCTGCGCGTCCTCTTCGACCGGTGCGTCGGCGTGCTGGCGCCCGTCAGCGCGCGCGACCTCTGGGAGGTCCGGATCGGCGAGCGGCGCGCCCGCCAGGCCATCGTCGACGCGTGCGAGGCGGCCGTGAAGCACGGCGCCCCGGTGGAACTCACGTACCGGGCGGCGCGACGCCCGCCCGAGCCGATGACCATGGTGCTGCTCGAGGTCCGCTCGGACCTCGACCCGCCGCGCGTTGTGGGGTATCAGCTCCCCGGGCGTGGCCGAAGGCAGCTGCGGGCCGACCGCATCCTGCGCATCGAGCCCGCTCCCGCGCCGCAGCCCGAAATGCCGTAGCTCCGCTCCACGATGCGCCTCCGCCTCCTTTCCCTCGCCGTTCTCGCCCTGGCCCCCCTCGCGTGTGGCCCCTCCCTCGGACCGAACGCGCCGACGCGGCCGCCGCTCGCGCAGCAGTGGCTCGACCGGGCCAAGGTGAGCTTCCGCAACGCCGACTTCGACGACGCGCGCGACGCCGCCACCAAGGCGCTCGCGGCCGCCCCGGGAGATGCCGACGTGCGCGAGCTGGCGGCGCGCATCGCCCTCGTGCGGCTCGACTGGGCCGAGGCGCTCAAGCTGACCGAGGGGCTCGACTCCACGGACGCGCACTCGGTCCGCGGGCGCGCGTTCTGGTTCTCGGGAGACCTCGAGCACGCCGCCGACGAGCTCGAGGCGATGCTGCAGGACCCGAAGGTGAAGGACCCGTGGGCGCGCGACGTCGCGGTGCTCGCGAGGCGCGGTATCGGGCGGCACCCGTTCGAGATGGACGGAAGCCTCATCGGCGCCATCGAGATGCCCCGGCAGCTCGACAAGACGCCCATCGGCGCGGCGAACGTCGTCCCGTGCGAGCTCGACGGCGAGCGGATCCTCGCGCTCGTGGCCACCGGATCGAGCGAGGTGCTCATCGACTCCAACTCGCGGCGTGACCCGTCGTGGGTGAACCTCAAGTTCGACCGCGTGGAGGTCAAGGACGTCCCGGCGCTCGTGCAGGACCTCTCGCCGCTCACGCGGACCATCGGAGTCCCCATCCGCGCGCTGCTCGGCGCGCAGCTGCTGCGCCACGCGCACGTGACCTTCGACCGTCGCGGCGACCAGTTCGTCGTCCGGCGGCAGGACGCCACGCCCCCGCCCGAGGCGAGCCGCGTTCCCCTCTACTACCTGCGCGGCGGCGGCATGGTGCTGCGCGCGACGGTGACGCAGCACGGGGAGGATCAGGTGCCGCTTCTCGTCGACAGCTCGCGTCCCTTCCCGCTGCTCCTGCAGGACGGCGCCTGGGGCAAGGCCGGCGTGGACGTGAAGACCCTCCTCCCGATGCCGGACGACCCGGCCATCAAGCGCGGCATCGTGCCGGTCTTCCGCGTCGGCGGGTTCGACCTGGCGAAGATGCCCGCCATCGAGGGCGTCGACATGGGCGAGCTCACGAGCGGTCTGGACATCGACCTCGGCGGCATCGTCGGCGCCGACCTGCTCTCGTTCTTCCGCATCACCTTCGCCGACGACGGGCGGTTCATGTGGCTCGAGCCGGACCCGACGTTGCTCGGTCCGGCGTCGCAGCCGGGGGGGCAGCCACCTCCCGCGTCGAGCGGGGCGCCGCCCGCCGCGCCTGGCGCGCCCGGCCCTGCCCCCGCCCCTGCTCCCGCGCCCAGCGCCGCCCCTACGAACCCCGCGTCGAGATGAGCCACCCCGCCGTCGCCCGCCTGGCCGTCTACGCCGGGAGCTTCGACCCGCCGACGCTCGGGCACATGGACCTCATCGAGCGCGCCTCGGCGCTCTTCAGCGACGTCATCGTCGGCATCGGGCGCCACCCCACGCGCAGCCCGCTCTTCACGGTGGAGGAGCGGCTCGACCTCGTCACGCGCGCCTCCGCGCACCTGCCCAACGTGAGCGTCGAGTCCTTCGACGGCCTGCTCATCGACTTCTGCAAGACGAAGCAGGCGCGCGTCATCGTCCGCGGCCTGCGCGCCGCGACCGACTTCGAGTACGAGCTGCAGATCGCGCACGCCAACGCCGACCTCGCGCCCGACGTGGACACGGTGTTCCTGCCGACGCGCACGAAGAACGGCTTCATCAGCGCCTCGCTGGTGCGCGAGATCGCGAGCCACCACGGCGACGTGAGCCGGTACGCGCCGGCGCTCGTCTGCGAGGCGCTCAAGAAGAAGTTTGCCTCCCCGGCGAGGGGCTAGAGGCCGAATGCCCCCCATCTCTCAATCGCCGCCCTCGTCCATCGCCGCGAAGCTCGACGATTGCGTCTTCGCGATCCGCAAGCGGGTGACCATCGAGCCGCGCGTGGGCGTCGTGCTCGGCAGCGGTCTCGGCGCGTACGCCGACCAGCTCGAGGGGCTCGTGAAGATCCCCTACCGCGACCTCCCGCACATGCCCTCGTCGGCCGTGCCGGGGCACGCCGGCAACCTGTGCTTCGGCCACGTGGGGAGCGTCCCCGTGGTGTGCATGCAGGGGCGCGTGCACCTCTACGAGGGACATCCCATCGACAAGGTCGTGATGGGCGTCCGCATGATGGCGCGCATGGGCGTCCAGTGCGTGCTGCTGACGAACGCCGCCGGCGGGCTCGAACCGGCGTGGGCGGCGGGCGATCTCATGCTCGTGACCGATCACATCAACCTCAGCGGCGTCTCGCCGCTGCTCGGGCCGAACGACGACGCGCTCGGGCCGCGCTTCCCGGACATGTCCGTCGCTTACGACCTGGACCTGCGGCGCGCGCTCGAGGAGGTGGCCGCGAAGGCCGGCATCGCGATCCGCAAGGGCGTCTACGCCGCGCTCCTCGGGCCGTCCTACGAGACGCCGGCGGAGGTGCGCATGGTGCGGATGCTGGGTGCGCAGGCCGTCGGCATGAGCACGGTGCCCGAGGTCATCGCGCTGCGGCACATGGGCGTGCGCGTCGGCACGCTCTCGTGCATCACGAACCTCGCGGCCGGCATCTCGGCACATCCGCTGTCGCACGAGGAGGTGGAGGCAACCGCGCGCGCCCGTCAGCCCGAGCTGCTCGCGCTCCTCGACGGGTGGGTGGCCCGGGCGGGAGCAGTCGCGGGGGAGGGGCCCCGCGACGACAACGCGACCGGAGCGCTGTGACGAAGAAGACATCGCGCGATGCTCTTCTCGCGGCGGCGCGCGCCGCGCGTGCTCACGCCCACGCCCCGTACTCGCGCTACCGCGTCGGCGCAGCCCTGCTGACGAAGAGCGGCCGCATCTTCGCCGGGTGCAACGTCGAGAACGCGACGTACGGCGCCACGGTGTGTGCCGAACGCAACGCCATCGGCGCGATGGTCGCCGCGGGCGAGCGCGACCCGGTCGCGTGTGTCGTGGTGACCGCCGGACCCACACCGGGCACGCCTTGCGGCATCTGCCGGCAGGTTCTCTCGGAGTTTGCGGCCGATATGCCCATCACGCTGGTCGCCGAGGACGCCTCGGGACACATGCTGGCGAGGGCCGAGGAGCGCCTCGCCGGCCTCCTGCCGAAGGCCTTCCGTCTCCGCACAGCAAAACGCCGCCGGGGGTGATACTCTTGAAATCGTGGTGTCTTCTGGCGCCGCTTTCGCACCTTACGAGCTCGTAGGCACGCTGGGCTCGCGGCCCAATCCCGTCCACGTCGTGCGCCAGCCGGCGCCCGCCGGCGGCAAGCCGCTGCTCTTCGTCGCAGAGGTGTTCGCCGGCGCGGCGCGCGCGGGCGACGAGCGCGGCGAGGAGCTGGTCCGCGACGCCCGCCGCATCGCGACGCTCGCGAGCCCGAACCTCGCGCGCGTGAAGGAAGTCATCACGCGCGGCGACGACCTCGTCGTGTACGGCGAGCTGCTGGACGGCGAGAAGCTGCAGGCGCTCTGGCGCCCCGACGGACTGCCCCTCGAGATCGCGCTGCGGGCGATCGTCGACGCGCTGACCGGCCTGGGCGCGCTGCACAACCTGCGCGACGCGAAGCAGCAGCCCATGAAGCTCGTGCACGGCGAGCTCTCGCCGGCGACGATCGTGCTGGGGCTCGACGGCGTCGCGCGCGTCCTCCACGCAATCGCGCGGCGCGCGCACGGCGTGCAGCCGGATCCGGCGTCGGTCGGCTACATGGCGCCCGAGATTCTCTCCGGAGACTCGTTCGATCAGCGCGCCGACGTGTTCAGCGCGGGCGTGCTGCTCTGGGAGGCGCTGAGCGGCAAGCGGCTCGTGGACGAGCGGGATGCGGCCGCTGCGGCCGCGCGTTTCCGGGCCGGCCCGCTGCCGCCGGCGACCGTGCCCGACAAGGCGCCGTGGGCCAAGGGGCTCGTGGAGGTCGCGGCGCGGGCGCTCGAGATCTCGCCCGACTCGCGCTGGGCAACGGCCGCGCTGCTCGCTGCGGAGATTCGCAAGTCGGCCGGCCTCAAGCTCGCCCCGGCGTCCACCGCGGGCGCCTTCGCGAAGAGCGCGCTCGGCGAGCGCGTGAAGGCGCGGCGAGCGCGACTCGAGGCGAACGATGGATCGCCGAAGCCCGCGGCGGTGGTCGAGGACGCGAATGCGAACGAGGTGTTCGTCGCACCGGGCATCCGCGCTCCCGTCGAGGAAGTGATCGAGCTCGGCTCCGAGGCGATGCTCGAAGCGCCGGCCAGCGTGCCGCCGCCGGCGGGCCCGCCGCCCAAGCGCGGCTTCATGCTCGATCCCTTCGCGGCGTCGGCGAAGCTCGCCCCGTCGCCGCCCGCGCCCGCGGTCGCCCCGCCCTCAGACGCGTCGAAGAAGTCGACGCTCCTGGGCATCCCGGCGCCCTTCATCGCGCCGCCGCCACCCCCACCGGTGGCATCGCCGCCGCCGGCCTTCGTTGCGCCGCCGCCGCCACCGCCGCCCCCCTCGCCGCCGGCGTCGCCTCCGATCCCGCCGCCCGCACCGGTCGTCGCAGCGCCTCCGGCATTTCCGGCTCCGCCCCCGCTCGAGCTGTCGCTTCCGCTGTCCGCCGTCGACGAGACACCGCCCCCCATCAGCGGTGCGCCGCACTTCGCGGCGGCCCTCGACATCCCGCCCGACGAGCCGCCGCCCCCGCTGCGACCGTCGCGCCAGCCGCTGGAGACTGCTCCTTCGCTCACGCGTCAGGCCGAGGCGCTCGCACGCGAGCACCGAGCCGAGCGGATGCGCAAGGTGTTCGTGCTCGGCGGCGTCGGCGCGCTGGGCGCCGCCATCCTCGTGCTGGCGCTGGTGCGCGTCGCATCGCGTCCGTCGCAATCGGCGTCGGCGACGCACGCACCGACGGCCGCCGCCGTCCCGTCGTCGCCGCCTCCGCCCGCGGTGACCGTCCCCGCGCCGCCACCTCCCTCGACGACGACCGTCGCCGTCGCGACGCCGCACCCTCCGGCCCCCCCGCCGGCGCAACCCGCTGCCGCGCCCCCACCTGCGCCTGCGCCCGCGCCGCCGCCTGCGAAGCCGGCGAAGCCCGCTCCCGCCGCACCCGTCGCCGCTGCGGCCAAGCCGAAGCCGGCACCCGTGCGTCCCGCAGCACCACCCGCGCGCCCCAAGAAGAAGTCGACCTTCGATCCCAACACGCTCTGAGGCCCTCCCATGCGACCGTCCGACCGAACGATTCGCTCGATCCTGGCCGTGTCTGCGCTGTCTCTCGTCGCGCTCGCTACCCCGCTCGCTTCCGCGGCCGGCGCCGACCCGTCGACCGCCACCGCTGCGCAGAAGAAGGAGGCGATGGACCACTTCACGGCGGGCAAGCAGGCGCTCGAGACGAAGAACTACGAGAAGGCGGTCGCCGAGCTCCGTGCTTCGCTCGACGTCGTCGACAGCCCCAACGCCCGGCTCGAGCTCGCGCGCGCGCTGCGCGACGCCGGCAAGCTCGCCGACGCGTGGACCGAGTACGAGCGCGTGGTGCAGGACGCGACGAAGCTCGCCGCCAAGGAGGAGCGCTACGCGAAGACGGCCGACGCCGCGACGACCGAGCGCACCGACGTGGAGGCGAAGCTCGCCTTCGTCATCGTCACCGTCGCGCACGCGCCCGCCGACGGGGTGCTCAAGGTCGGAGGCAAGACCGTGCCCCAGGACCAGTGGGTCGAGCCCATCGTGGCCCCCGCCGGCGCGGTCGACGTCGTGCTGACCGATGCGAGCGGCAAGGAGCTCGCCCGCCAGACGGTCATGGCTGCGGTCGGCCAGAAGCTGCCGGTGGATCTCGATGCCCAGCCCGCTCCTGCGCCAGCCGCGCCCCACGAGGTCGCGGCCGAGGACAAGCCGGACATGGGACCGGCGCCGTCGGACACCACGCCGCCGCCCGCGTCGTCGGGCCGCGCGGGCCTCCGGCCGTGGGCGTACGTCGCCGGCGGCGTCGGCGTCGCGGGGCTCGCGGCGTTCACCATCTTCGGGCTCATGGCCAACTCCAACTTCAGCGATCTCCAGAACTCCTGCCATCCGCTGTCGGCGTGCCCCTCGAGCAAGTCCGGCGAGATCGACAGCGGCAAGACCGACCAGATCATCGCCAACATCGGCCTCGGCGTCGGGATCGTCGGCGTCGCCGCCGGCGCGACGCTGTTCGTCCTGAGCCTCGGAGGCAAGTCGGCGCCCGCCGCCAGCACGGGGCTCGTGGTCGGACCGAGCTTCGTCGGCGTGCGGGGCACTCTGTGAAGGCGCTCCGCGCTCTCGCCGTCGTCGCCTGCGCCGCGTCGATCTTCGCGGCGTGCACCAACAACTTCGGCCAGTTCGCGGTGGGGACCGAGGACTCGGGCGCAGGCGACGGCACGACCGCCGACTCGGGCGACGAGATGCAGCAGCAGGACGCCACCGACGGCGGCGGTCCGATGGACTCCACGATGAAGGACGCTGCGCCCGAGGTCGGGCCCGACGTGCTCGCCGACGTCCGCGAGGACGCTCCGCCCGATTCCCCGCCGGACGTGAACCCGGACGCGCCCCCCACGTGCGGCGTGCCGAACCTCCTGTGCTGCGATCTCGACGCGGGGACCGTGCACCCCGACGCGGGCGCCGACGGCGGCGACGCGGGCGACGCGGGGACCCGCGTCTTCGAGGGCATGTGCTCCACCGGCTGCTGCGACCCCGGCACCGGCCACTGCGTCGGCGCGGGCATCGACTGCTCGGGAGCGAACTCCATCTGCCAGGGCGGCTCGTGCGTCGCGTGCGGCGCGACGGGCGGCATCTGCTGCGCGAACCAGACGTGCCCGAACGGCTGCTGCGATCCCACGGGGATGGTGTGCATCGACAACGGCGCCGCGTGCTCCGGCACGGGCTCGATCTGCGAGAACGGCTCGTGCACCGGGTGCGGCGGGCAGAACCAGGCGTGCTGCCCGACCGACGCCGGCGGGACCTGCAGCGCGCCGAACACGAGCTGCCAGGGCGGCACGTGCTCGTCCTGCGGCGGCATGGGTCAGGTGTGCTGCGCGGGCAACCAGTGCGTCAACGGCAACCTCGCGTGCGTGGGAGGCTCGTGCACCACGTGCGGAGGCGACGGCCAGCCGTGCTGCGCGAGCAACACGTGCGGCGGCGGGCTGGCGTGTCAGGGCGGCACCTGCGCGCCGTGCGGCGGATCCGGAGAGGTGTGCTGCTCCACCGGCGCGCCCTGCTCGGCGACCGGCGCGTGCTGCGATCCCGCCGCGAACACCTGCGTCCTCCCCAACGCCGGCTGCTCGACGTCGGGCACCATCTGCATCGCCGGCGGCGACGGAGGCGCGGGAAGCTGCGAGGTGTGCGGCGCGTCCGGGCAGCAATGCTGCGCGAGCAGCACGTGTCTGAGCGGCGGGTGCTGCCAGACGGGCAAGTGCATCGCCCAGGGCTCGGCGTGCGCCGTCTCGGGCGAGGTGTGCTTCGCCGGCACCTGCCAGTCCTGCGGCCACACGAACCAGCCGTGCTGCGCCACCGGCTCGCCCTGCCTCGGCGTCTCGCCGAACAAGGGATGCTGCAACGCCGGCACCGACCTGTGCGTCGCCCCGGGCACCACGTGCTCGGACGGCAAGATGTGCAGCGGCACCACCGGCGGCTGTTGACGCCAATGGGGGGTCGTCCCCCCGTCGTCGGGCCCCCGCTCCCCCGCACCGGCCGCCGGCGCGCTCGCAAGTACGCGTCATGACTCGCGCTTGTGACTGGCGCGACTCGTGCTCAAGGGGGGAAGTACCAGGGGAGTCGCCAAATGACCCGTCACCTCCAAGCGCTCACTGTTTTCGGCCTCGCGGGCTTCATCGCCGGCATGGGGGCCTGCAGCAACTCGACGTCGACCTCCGGCAGCGGCGGCATCGGGGTCCAGTCTCTGCTCTTCATCAAGCGGCAGACGACGACCAAGAACGCCGACGGCACCTTCTCCGTCGACGTGGCCGGCGGCAACGGCCAGGTCCTCGACTACCAGCGCTACGTCCCGGGCGGCAGCCTGAACCTGCTCACGCCCGCCCGCTCGGACGGCACGCTGACCAACCTGACCGGCGCCTTCCCGAACGCCGACTTCAACGGCGCCGACGTGTCGTTCAAGGCGAACCAGGTCGTCTTCTCGATGAAGACCGACGGGAACGACCACTACCACATCTACACGGTCGACCTGACGCCGGACGGCAGCGGCAAGTTCGTCATCCACCAGAAGACGAACGGCAACTACGACGACATCAACCCGATCTACCTCCCGGGTGGACTCATCGGGTTCGTGACGAACGAGATGTACACCGCGATGGGCACGCGCGCCGACGAGTACGAGCACTCGCGCGAGGCGCTGCAGCTCGCGACGATCACGGTCGACGGCGGCGATGCCACCCGGCACAACCTGGGGCAGAACCTGTCGCACACGGTCGCGCCGTTCCTCCGCTACGACGGCCGCATCGGCTTCTCGCAGTGGGAGCACTTCGCCGGCGTCAACGACGTGAAGGTGCGCGTCGTCAATCCGGACGGCACGCAGCAGCTCGCGGTCTCCGGACAGCACGGCAAGCCGGGTGACGCGCTCTTCACGGTGAAGGAGCTCTCGCCCAACGTGATGGTCGGCGTCGTCACGGCGCGCGACCGCACGATCCACGCCGGCTCGCTCATCCAGATCGACGCGCGCAACGCGAGCGACCCAGTCTGCATGAAGTCCGAGAACTACGCCAACGGCGCGACCGTCGGACACGCCTGCCTCGACGAGGAGCACGCGCAGTTCACGGTGCTCACGCCGAACGTGCCGACCGACATGAGCGCCTCGCCCGTCGGCCGCTACCGCGAGCCGAACGTCCTCCCGGACGGGCGCATCCTCACGTCGTGGGCGGACGGCCCGGTGAACGACCTGAACGAGCAGTCGCTCACGCCGCCCGACTTCGGCATCTACATCTACGACCCGTCGACGGGCCAGAACCAGCTCGTCTACAACGACCGCTCGACGTGGGACCTCAACGCGGTGCCCGTCGTGGCGCGCACCGAGCCGCCGGTCGTCTCCGCCGCGCAGCACGCGGCCGACTCGACGATCCCCGTGCTCATGGGCTCGATCGACATCACGCAGACGAGCCTCGACGAATCCGTCTCCGGCGCGCAGATGAACAACCTGGCGCTGGGCGACGCGCTCAAGCAGGCGGTCGCGGTTCGCGTCATCGAGGGGTTCTCGAGCGAGTCGGCGAAGGGCGTGAGCATGTTCGGCCTCACGATGTTCGAGGGCGCGGCCGTCCTCGGTGAGGCGCCGATCTTCAACGACGGCAGCTGGCTCGCGTCGGTGCCGGCGTACATCCCGATCCACCTCCAGCCGATCGACCAGTTCGGCATGTCCATCCGCAACCAGCAGCTCTGGATCCAGGGCATGCCTGGCGAGGAGCGTCGCTGCGAGGGTTGCCACGAGTCGCGCACCGGCCAGGGCGTGCCCGCGCTGGGCCAGAACCCGACGGCGGCCGAGCAGGCGACCATGGGCAAGGGCGAGCAGTTCATCGAGCCCATCGCCCAGCGCACCGAGTTCCCGTGGCAGAAGGTGCAGGCGGTCATCGACGCGAACGGCTGCTCCGGCTGCCACAACTCGTCGACGACGTCGTACTACTTCATGACGCGCACCGACCCGGTGAGCGGCCAGACCACGACGTACAAGGTTCCGTCGCTCGACCTCACGAGCACGCCGGTCACCGTGTACTACGACCGCAAGGTCGCCTCGTACCCGGCCTCGTACGTCTCGATCTTCTACCCGGCCACGATGTCGATGGGCGACTCGACGGGCAAGATCACCTACTCGGGCGCGGCTCCGTGCAAGGGCCAGGGCCTCAACGGCGGCGGCACCGGCACGGCGACGCTCAACGTGAACGGCACCGTCAACGGCTGCACCCCCTGGTGGGGCGTCGTCGGCAGCGCGCGCGCCTCGGCGCTCACCGAGGTGCTCAACCTGCACGGCGCCGACGGCAGCAGCACGGCTTGGCCGGCGGGCACGCACCCGTTCCACCCCGAGAACGTGAACACCACGATGACCGACGCCGACCGCAAGACGCTCGCGGTCTACCCGATGGACCTCGGCGGGCAGTACTGGGCTCGCCAGAACACCGGATTCGTCCCGTACGTCAACGGCGACCCGGTCAACCCCAAGCACGTGGCCCAGTGAAGGATTGAAGGAAGAGGAGCCAGGAGAGAAGCCATGCGTTCCACGATTCTCAAGCTCGCCACGGTCACCTTCCTCGCGGCCGCCGCCGCCCTGTCCACGAGCGACGCGGACGCGACACCGCGTCCGGTGACGCCGAGCGGCACCGGCTTCCAGGGCGTCTACGGAGCCATCCCGGCCGACCAGGCCGAGTTCCTCTCGTCGCCCGACGCCATCAAGAGCGCGGCCGCGAGCGCGGCGCCGACGAAGATCTGGGAGACGCTCGAGCACGGCGAGTTCGTCGAGTGCCTCGACTGCATCCCGTTCGTCGCGCCGCTCCTCTACGACGCGAACGCGAAGAACCGGGAGATCGCCGCGTGGTGGCTCCGCCGGCGCATCTTCGGCGTCTTCGGCGCGGGCGAGGTGTACGAGCAGACGCTCAGCACGCTCGCCAGCGACAGCGACCCGCTGCGCCGCATGTACGCGGCGAACGCGGTCGGCGAGTTCCTCACGGGCGCCGGCGTGCCGTCGGTCGCGCAGGCTCTCCTGCACGACGGCGACCCGCGCGTGCGCGCGGCGTCGGCGAGCGCCCTCGGGCGCCTCAACGACGACGGCGCCGGGGCGCTCGGCACGGCCATGGGCGACACCGATCCGAGCGTGAAGCTCGCGGCGCTCGGCGCGGCCGGCCGCATCAACTCCTTCTCGGGCCTCTCCCAGGTGGCGGCCCTCACCACCGACGCGACGCCCGAGGTTCGCCGGCGCGCCATCGAGGTCCTCGACGGCCTGCACGCGACGGACGCCATCGTCCCCGTCTCGGCCGCGGCCCAGAAGGACGCCGACCCGCGCGTCCGCGCCATGGCGTGCCACGCCCTGGGCGTCTTCGGGGACAGCAGCGTGACGACGCTCCTCACGAACCTGTCGCAGAACGACCCCGATCAGTTCGTCCGCGACGAGGCGTCGATTGCGCTGAAGAGGATCTAGTCCCGCGCGGTAACATGGCGCCATGCAACGTGGCCTCCTTGCCGCGGTGACCCTCGGCGTCGCCGTGGCGCTGGGCGCGGGCGCCTGTACGACGCCCCAGCCGCAGCACACGACGTTCTTCGACACGACCATCGATCCGATCCTCCAGGGTTCGTGCGTGCGCTCGAACACCGGCGTCGGCTGCCACGTGTCGGACGCGAAGGGCAACGCGTTCGGCAACCTGGATCTCAGCACGTACGACGGCGTCGACAAGCGGCGCGACCTGCTGCTCGACTACGGGCCGTACCTGCAGCCGTCGCTGCTCGTGAAGAACGTGCCGCCGTACGAGCTCACGGTGCAGCTGTGGGACGGCACCAAGGTGCCGGTCACGACGGACATCAAGCACGTCGGCGGTCCGATCCTCGACCCGACCGCGTCCGCCTACTACGTGCTGCGGCGCTGGATCGAGAACGGCGCCACGGCGGACAACACGGGCGTGCCGCCGGTGAACATCACGCGCGCGCCGTGCTCGCACACGATCCCGGGCCCGGGCGTGGCGCCGCCGGTGGCGGGCACGCAGCCGTTCAACCCGAACGCCGACCCGAAGACGAACGACTGGGGGACCTTCCTCAACAAGGCCGAGCCGGTCTTCGAGAGCAACTGCGTCGCGGGCAACTGCCACGGCACCGCGGTCAACGCCCTCTACCTCACGTGCGGCAGCACGCCGCAGGAAGAGCGCTGGAACTACTACGCGGCGTCGCGCTACCTCGCGACGACGCCCGAGCAGTCCGAGATCGTGCGGCGCCCGCTCGCGACGTCGCAGGGCGGCAGCTACCACGAAGGCGGGCCGCTCTTCTCGTCGGTCAACGACAGCGGCTATCAGGCTCTCAAGGCGTGGGCGACCGACTGGGTGAAGTACGCCGGCCCGCCGAAGACCGCCACGCTCGACCCCGCGTTCGTCTTCTTCGCCCAGATGGTGCAGCCGGTGCTGGTCAAGAAGGGCTGCATGATGGCCCAGTGCCACTCGGCCGGCATGTTCCACGACTACCGGCTGCGCGGCGGGTCGGCCGGGAGCTTCTCGCTCAACACGACGCTCCGCAACTACGCGTTCACCGTCGAGCAGATGTCCTTCGAGAGCGACGACGTCGGCGCGAGCCGCCTCGTGCGCAAGAACCTGTACCGGCCCGACGTCTTCACGGGGTCGAACGGCATCGCGCACCGCGGCGGAGCGCTCTTCGAGGACTTCGGCATGCAGCTGCCCAGCGCGAAGCTCTGCGCGATGGGCAACTACACGTACACGCCCGCCAACATCGACGCGATCCCGGCGTACTGCGTGATCGCGCAGTGGCACCAGATGGAGCGCATGGAGCGCAACCTCGCCGCGCCGACCGAGATCGTCTACGTCAGCCGCCCCATTCCCCCGGCGCCGGACACGCCGCAGGACTTCGACACGTTCGTCGGCGGAGCGAGCCTGCACATCGCGGCGATCACGTTCGCGCCCGGCTCTCCTCCCACGGTCACGCTGGGCGCCGACAAGGCCGTCGACCTGACGACGTGCGGGCTCGGGAGCTCACCGGACGTGCGCCGGCCGGCCGTGTCGTGGGACGCCCAGACGATCGCGTTCGCGGCGCGCGCGAGCGCCACCGATCCGCTCGCCATCTACACGATGAACCCGGACGGCACGGGGTGCGCGAAGCAGAGCGACATCTCGAACCACGCCGCGAGCGGCAACAGCCTGCTCGAGCACGACTTCGATCCGGCCTTCAGCCCCCCGGGCCCCGAGGGCAAGTCGCGCATCGTCTTCGCATCGACGCGCGGCAACCTCGACTCGAGCGCGTTCGATTACTCCGGCCCCCAGCGCATGCCCGAGGACCCGAGCAAGTCGAACGCGAACCTCTACGTGTGGGATCCGAGCATCGGCGCGAGCAACCACGTCCGGCAGCTCACGTGGCAGCTCAACATGGAGCGCTTCCCGAGCTTCATGCAGGACGGGCGCCTCGTCTTCACCGCCGAGAAGCGCGAGCCGGGCTTCCTCGAGCTCGCGCTGAGGAGGCAGAACCTCGACGGCGGCGACTACCACCCGCTCTACTCGCAGCGCGCCACCATCGGATACGAGCAGTCCACCAACGTCGTCGAGCTCTCGTACAAGGACTTCGCGGCCGTCATGAGCCACCCGGGAGCGCAGCACGGCGCCGGCTCGCTCATCGTGTTCAACCGGTCGATCGGCGTCGACTTCACGAGCAACAACCCGAAGGACTACCTGGTCGACCCGAGCTGCATCAATCCGGCGTCGGCCAGCTCGGTCGAGTCGAACTTCTTCCTGCACTCGCTGCGCGTCGTCGGCACCGACGGCTCCTACACGAGCCCGTCGCCGCTGCCGGACGGGGAGATGCTCGTGGCCTTCGGCGCGGGGCAGCCGGCGTCGTTCGGCGGCGACTACGACCTCTACGTGATGGACCCCGTCTCGGGGAACAAGACGAAGCTCGTCGGGACGGCGGGCACGCAGGAGACCGAGGCGGTCGCGGTCTACCCGAGGGTGAACAAGGGCATCTTCGTGTCCACGCCCGACGAGCCGAACGGGCACACGTACATCACGCCGGGCGCCCCGAACGCGGACGTCACCGTGCTCGACATGGGCCTGCTCGCCTCGCTCCTCTTCCAGAACACGCCCACGGGCCGCGTGGTCGAGAACGACCTGTCGAGCTTCGAGGTGTGGGAGGACATGCCGCCGGAGCTCTCGGTGACGAGCATGCCCTCGCAGTGCTCGGGCAACGTCGCGTGCGACTCGTACGGCAAGGTGTACGTGCGCCGCCGCGAGCTCGGGAGCGGCGTGCCCGTGGAGTCCGACGGGTCCGCGCGCTTCGCCATCCCCGGGGGCCTGCCCATCGTGCTGCACCTCGGCGACACGAGCGAGTCCAAGGCGATGAAGCTGCCGCGCTGGCAGCGCGAGGAGATGACCTTCCTCCCCGGCGAGACGGCGCACCAGGGGATGCCGTCGTTCTTCTTCGACCACGTCTGCTCGGGGTGCCACAACGCGGTGAGCGGCAAGCCCATCGACGCCGCGCTCAATCCGGACTTCCTGACGCAGGCGTCCCAGGTGGCGGCGGCGTCCTCGCGGGCGGTCGACCTCACCGGGCCTCCCTCGAAGCGGGGCTCGATCCAGGGGCCGCCTTCGACTCCCTGACGGCCAAAGCTATCCTTGGTTCGGGAGGTCCAAGCGTCATGTACCGCGGTTCGCAAGAGTCCCTCGCCGAGACCGTCGCCCGCCTCGAAGGTGAGATCGCGGAGCTCCGCAGCCTGCACACCCCCGCGCGCCCGCGGGAGAAGACGCTCTGGGCGGTCACCGCGCTGAGCGCCATCCTCGCCGTCCTCTCGTGCGTCGCGCTTCGCTCCGCGCACGAGCGCGCCGAGTTCCTGCAGCGCCGGTTCGACGCGGCCGCGATGCGCCTCGACATGAAGACGCAGGACCTCACGGTCTGCGAGCACATGATGGATCGCGTGCCGGGCCCTCTGCCCACGGGCGACGGCCAGCTCTGAGACAAAAGAGAAACGGGGAGGACGCAGGGTCGAAAGCTCCCTGCGCCTCCCCGTCGCTGCTACGCGCTGTCTACGGCGTCCCGCGCGTCAGGACTTCGGGGGCGCTTGCACCGGTGCCGGCGCCGGCTCCGGAGGCGCGCTCGGCTCGGTGGCGGCCTGCACCGCCGCCGCCTTCGCCTTGCGCGTCTTGGAGGCCTTCGCCGCCGCCTCGGCCTTCACCGCGGCGGACTTCTCCGCGGGTTGGACCGGGGCGAAGCCGAAGTCCTCCAGCGTGGGGCTGTTCACCCCGAACTGGGCTTCGGCCCACCGGTGAAGAAGCACCGCCGTGGCGTTCGCCGTCTTCAGCGCCGCCCGCTGCGCCTGCCTCTTCTGCTTCACGACGGCCTGCGCCGCGTCCAGGTCGGTCTGCGCGTTGATCGCAGCCTGGAAGATCGCGTTCAGGACCGCCACCGCCATGCTCTGCCCACCGAGAGTGATGGCCGCCGTCACGTGCTGCGCGATGCCGGCCAGGATCTTGGTGAAAGAGAGCGCCCTCGTTGCCTTGTTGTCCTTCGGTCTCGTTGCCAAGTGACTTCTCCGTCTGGTCGAGAGCGGACTGGCGAGCCACCGCGGCAAGACCTTCTGCCGCTCTCACCTAATAAGCTGGGCTCGATCGCAAATTCGCGGATGCCCGATGCATTTTGTTTGCAAGTACTCGACTTCGTTCAGGAAGAAAAATGTATGGTCACTCGGGCGATGACCATTTGCATGGCGAAGACGACCGTCTTCCCGCGGAAGACGGTCATGCGTCGCCGGAAGACGCACGTCTTCGCCGGGAAGACGGTCGTCTTCGGCCGGAAGACGCTCGTTGGTTGGCGGAAGACGCGCGTCTTCCGCGCGAAGACGGGCGTTCGTCACGTGCGAATGCACGTCTTCCGATCGCGAACGGTCGTCTTCCACGGTCGAGCGAGCATTTGCACGCGGAAGACGTGCGTCTTCCGTGTGCGAACGTGCGTCTTCGGCCCGCGAACTAGAAGTGCCAGGTCGTGGGCGCGGAGAGACCGCCCCACTGCAGCTTGGGCCGGCCAGCCATTTCCTTGTCCTTGCCCGGGGACTCGATGAGCATCCCGTCGTGCGCGGAGAAGATGCCACCGAGCATGCCCGGGAGGGCGAGAAGCGCGAAGGTGCCGCCGATCGTGACGAGGGTGAGGTTGAGCACGAAGTTGGGGTTGGCACTCGTGCCGTCCGGGTTGGTGCCGTCCGACAGCCCTCCGTTCTCGAAGCCGAAGACGACGAGGCCCGCGCTCACCGCGAGGGCCGCGCCCATGGCGATCTCGTAGCTCTTTCCGCGGTGCATCAGCTGCACGCTGGTGCGGCCGTCTGCGCTCACGGGGACGTCGCGCTCGAAGCTCGACGTGCCGCCGACCTTCACGTGCGCCTTGCCCTCGGGCAGCCCCTGGAGGTGGCACGGCTTGTAGTACGTCGCCGGCTCGGCGCAGGTGAACGTCTTGCCGCCGGCCTCGACGCTGACGTCGAACGCGTACTCCTTGTCGGGCACCGTGAGCTCGAGCTCACCGCCGACTCCCGCCGCAGGCGCTGCCTGATCCTTCGACGCGGCCGCGGGTGCATCGTGCTTCGCCTCGCCGAGCGGCACGACCTCGAGCCGAAGGATGGCGCCGCAGCCCTCCGGCGGCTTGCCGTCCGACGTGCTCGCGCCGTCGCACCCGTTCATGCGGCCGTCCGAGTTGAGCATCTCCTTCGAGGTCTTCGCACCCGCACCGCCGCCGACGCCGAGGCCACCCGCGGAGCCGGCCACGCTCGCCCCTGCGCCCGCGTAGAAGTCGAACGCGCCCACCTCGAGCGCGCTCACGACGTGCGTCGCCTTGGAGCAGTCGGGCCCTTGCAGCTCGTCGGAGCGCACCACGGCGCGGTCGGACGCGTACCGGCCGACGATGGCCATGTCGACGTCGAGCTCCCCCGAGCTCTCGAGCTTTCCCTCGAGGCGCGCCGCGCCGAGCGGGATGGCCGCGTACAGGTCGTCCTCGTTCTTGATGGCCACGTGGTCGTGCTTCGGCGTGATCGCCGTGTACCCGTACTTGCCGGGCGCGTTGCACGACGCGAGCACCTCCATCTCGCAGCCCTGGTACCGCACGGCGACGACGCCGGTGCGCGACAGGGCCTCGAGCTTCGCGCGCGCGGCGCTCGGCCACTCGACGACGAGCGGCTCGGACTGGCTCTTCTTCACGCCGCACTTGGTCTCGCCGGGGCGATCGAGCTCCGGGGCGCGCGCCGTCGCCGCGAGGTTCGGCGTGCAGGCGGCGGCGAGAGCGAGAAGGGGAAGAAGCAGCACGGTGCGGCGCATCGGGCCCCTGCTGTGACTCAAAACGCGCGTCTCGTCCAACGCGTTCAGCCGCTTCGGTCTGGTGCGCCCTTCGGGCCGTCGGCCCGCCTGCGGCGGGACCTCAGTGGCTGCCGATGACCAGGTC
>DASVWO010000196.1:0-19073 GCA_036393165.1 Polyangiaceae bacterium
GTCGCATCGCCTCCCGCCTCGGCGGACGCCTCTGCCGCGGCCGCCTCCTGCCCGTCGGCGCCCGTGTCGCTACCCGCCTCGGATCCCGTCGCGGCGTCGCTCCCTCCACAGCCGAGGGCGACGCACGCGAGAGACGACGCGACGAGGAAGGAACGGGCGCCCACCGCCCCCAATTCTAGGGGAACATGGCCGGCCGCGCTGGCTGCAACGTTCTGCTCGCGACGCGCGACCCCGCGAGGTGCTGCTGAAAGTCCAGGACGGCACGTGCCAGACGCATGACGAGCTCGGGCTCGGGCGCCTTGCCGGACGCGTATGCCTGGTCGATGTCGCGCGCAACCGTGACGATGTTTTCCCAGCGTGAACTCATTGGACGAACCACCCCTTCGTCCCAGGAACGATACCCCGGGCTCGTGCACTGCCCTGCCCGCTGGTCTCACGGCCCGCACTCGCGCGGGCTGGAATCGCCAGTCAGGCGTGGCGGGAACATAGGTCGGTCAGCGCACCTGTCATCTGAAATCAGCCGCCCACGGGTTGACACTCAACGGGCGCTGCACCGGGGTGTCATTCACGCGACATCACCGCGACACGCGGAGGTTCGGGCTCCTCGTCGGCCATCTGCTCGAGGGTGATTCGAACCTGCGGGTCTGCGCAGTGCCCTGCAGCGACGCGGACGCGCGAGCGTTCCTCGTCGGTGCCCGTCTCGAGGATCGCGCGTGCTGCTGCGGTGCGCGCGTCCCCGTCCACGGCGGCACCCTCCACGAGGGCCCAGAGGCCGTCGCGCGACACGGAGGCCATGCGGTAGTCGGCGCCGCCGCGCATCGAGCGCGCCACCGTCTCGGGCGACGTCGCCTTCACGAGGTTCGCCGCACCGTCTCGCTCGACCTCGGCGACGCGCGCGATGCCGGCGCGGACGCGATCGACGATCGCGTCGCGCCGTACCGCGTCGGGGCCGTGGAGCTGCAGCCGGAGCAGCGTGCGCCCCCGCCTCACGAGCAGAACGTCGCCGCGCTCCTCGCGCACTTCATCCATGTCGCGGTAGGCGAAGAAGCGCGTGCGCGACGTGCCGCTCACGCGCACGCCATCCACGCCGACGCCGATCCGAGAAGCCTGACGGAAAGCCAGGGCGCTCACGGCGGCGATGGCGATGTACGCCATCATGGCGGTGAAGAGGCGCGGATCGCGATACAGCCGCTGGATGTCCATCGTCGCCATCCAGGCGCTGGCGGCGAGCGTGAGCGCGCCCAGCCCGCCGACCATCCCGAGCGTCTCGCGTGTGACCGCAACGGCGGAGAAGTGGATCTCGTCGGCGTCGATCGAACCCTGCTCGACGGCGTGCTCCACCGTCGGGACCAGGAAGGCGCGCAGCCCGGCTGCCGCCAGCTTCCACTGGAGGGCGCCCGTCAGCGCCGCCACGGCCCAGAAGGTGAGCTGGTGAAAGTGGTACCCCGCGTACGGGGGCACTGCCACCTTGATCCAGGCGAGCTGCATCAGGGCGCCTGGTCCCGCCGTCGCGGCGGCCGTCCACCGCGGGTGCGCTGCGATGAACCGCCGAACGCGGTCGAGTGGATCGACGTGACCCGCCCGCAGGCGAGCGCGCGCCACCATCCGCAGGACGACCGCGAGCGGCACGGCGAGCGACGCGATGAACAGCGTCGCCGGGTAGCTGTCGGCGATGTTGGCGAGGAGGACCTCGCGCAGCTTGTCGACGGAGACGACCAGCGCGGGGAATCCGGAGAACACCCTGTAGATGGCGTCCTGAAGCCAGTTGGACACGGTCCACCGCCAGTGGAGCCCCAGCGTCGCGACCCAACCGAGGAGGAGCAGGATGCCGGGGCGGTACCTCCGCAGAGCCGAGCGGAGGGCGCCCCGAGGATCCGCCATCCTTACAATCTAGCTCACGCCGGGTTGGGCAGGCTCACCATCCACTGGACGCCGAAGCGGTCCGTGACCATGCCGAAGTACGGGCCCCAGGGCGCGTTGGCGAGCGGCATGTGCACCTTGCCGCCGGCGGCCAGGAGCTCGAAGGCGCGGTCGGCCTCCGCCTTGTCCTTGCCGACGATCGAGATGTGGAAGTTGTTGCCCTGCTTGAACGGCATGGGCGACACGCCCTCGACGTTGTCGCTCGCCATCAGGTGAACGCTCTCGGTGATGGGGAGCTGGGCGTGCATGACCTTCTTCTTCGCGGAGTCCGGGACGTTCTTCATGAACGGCGTGTCGCCGAAGGTCTGCATCATCATGATCTTCGTGCCGAAGACCTTCTCGTAGTAGCGGAAGGCCTCCTCCGTGGTGCCGGGGAAGTTCAGGTAGACGTGGACGAGTTGCATGGTGGCTCTCCGTTGTTTCGTGGCTTCAGTTCTGCGTGAGGCGATCGATCTGCGAGCGAATGTGTGCGGCCTCGGCCGGCGTGTTCGCCAGGGCCAGCGCGCGGTCGAAGGCCACGCGCGCCTCGTCGTGGCGCCCGAGCTGCAGCAGGAACGCGCCGCGGACGCCGAAGAAGTAGAAGTAGCCGGACAGCTCCTTGGAGAGCGGCTCGATCATCGCGAGCGCAGCCTCGGGCCCGCGCACCTTCGACACGGCGACGGCGCGGTTCAGGCTCACGACGGGGGACGGCTGCAGGCGCTCGAGCGTCGCGTAGAGGGCCTCGATCTCGGTCCAGTCGGTGTCCTCGGGGCGCTTGGCGTGCGCGTGGATCGCCGCGATCGCGGCCTGCACCTGGTACGTGCCGGGCGTGCGGTGGCGAAGCGCCTTGTCGAGCAGCGCGAGACCCTCGGTGACGAAGTCGCGATCCCAGAGGGCGCGGTCCTGGTCCTCGAGAAGCACGATCTCGCCTTGCGCATCGAGCCGCGCCGGCGTGCGCGAGTGCTGCAGGAGCATGAGCGCCGTGAGCCCCATGACCTCGGCGTCGCCCGGGAACAGGTGGACGAGCAGGCGCCCGAGCCGGATCGCCTCGTCGCAGAGGGAGGCGCGCACGTGGGCGGTGCCGCCGGTGGCCGAGTACCCCTCGTTGAACATGAGGTAGATGCAGGTCAGCACCGCCCCGAGGCGCTCCGCACGCTCGACCGGGCCGGGCGGCTCGAACGGCACGTCCGCACCCGCGACGCGGTTCTTCGCGCGCGTGATCCGCTGCTCCATCGCGCTGTCGCCGACGAGGAAGGCGCGGGCGATCTCCTTGACCGTGAGCCCGCACACGATGCGCAGGGCGAGCGCGATCTGCTGCGTCGCCGGGATCTCGGGGTGACAGCAGATGAAGAGGAGCCGCAGGATGTCGTCGCGGTAGTGCGCGTCGTCGAGCTGCTCGGCCAGGGCCGACTCGGCGTCGTCGACGTCGGAGAGCGCCTCCTCGGGCGGGAGCTGCCGCTCGAACTTCTTCTTGCGAATGCCGTCGAGCGCCGCGTTGCGCCCGACGAAGATGAGCCACGCCGCCGGATCGCGCGGAGGGCCCTTGGCCGGCCAGTTCTTGAGCGCGCGAAGGCTCGCTTCCTGGAACGCCTCCTCGGCGAGATCGAGGTCGCGGAAGTGCCGCACCAGGGCGGCCATCGCCTGGGGACGCGCGCCGCGCAGGGCGGCATCGATCCAGGCGATCTGGCTCACGTCGCCACGCTCCCCGGGGCCGCGCGATAGAGGCGCAGCGGGCGGATCTCGTACGAGCCGTTCGAGCTGCTGGCGGCGCCGAGGTCCTTGGCCGTCTGGATGGCCTGCTCGAGGGACGCGCACTCGACGATGAAGAACCCGAGGAGCTGCTCCTTGGTCTCGGCGAAGGGGCCGTCGAGCACGATGGCCTCCTTGCCCTTGCGCAGGGTGGTGGCCGTGGTCGTCGGCATGAGGCGGACGACGGGGCCGAGCCGCTTCTCGCGGGCGAGCCTCTCGGTCACCACGTCGAGCTTCGAGATGACGGCGGCGTCCTGCTCCTTCGTCCAGGAGCCGACCACCGCCTCGGAGTCGTAGCAGAGGATGGCGTACAGCATGGCTGGGGTTCTCCCTTCGAGGACGATCCAGTACGCCGGGGGCCGACAGGGCGCCCACGAAAAAAGAGCGGCCGAGCTGTCGGGAACCGGCCGACCCGTTCGTCCTGGAGGCATGAACGCGACAATCTCCACCCCCCACACCCCCGCCACTCCCCGCCCCTTCCAGGGCAGGCTCTGGACGGCCCGCATCCTCGGGACCCTCGCGGTGCTGTTCCTCTTCGTGGACGCCGGCGGCAAGATCCTGCGCCTGGCCCCCTACGTCGAAGGGACCGCCAAGGTCGGGTTCCCTCCGGGCGTCCTCGTGCCGCTCGGGCTCGTGCTGCTGGCGAGCACGCTTCTCTACGTGTTCCGGCGCACGGCCGTGTTCGGCGCCCTCCTCCTCACGGCGTACCTCGGCGGCGCGGTCGCGACGCACGTCCGCATGGGGCAGCCGTTCATCATGCCGGTGATCTTCGGGATCATCGTCTGGGGCTGCCTCTACATTCGAGACGAGCGCGTGCGCTCCCTCCTGCCGTTCGCCCGCCCCATGAACAGCGATGGTAAGGAGGAGTCCCATGGCTGAGCGAAAGCCCATCCCGGGCAAATTCGTCTGGTACGAGCTGCAGTGCACCGGCGTGGCCAAGGCCCAGGCGTTCTACGCCGAGCTGCTCGCCTGGAAGAACGTTCCCTTCCCCGCGGGCAACACCACGTACGAGATGATCTTCGCCGGCGAGACGCCGGACACGATGATCGGTGGCTACGCGCCGCTGCGGGAGGGTGAGACGCGCGGTTCGCGATGGATCGCATCCGTGTCGGTCGAGGACGTCGATGCCGTCGCGCGCGCCGCAGCGGCGAACGGCGGAACGATCGTCCAGGCGCCGCACGACGTTCCCGGCGCGGGCCGCGGCGCACGCATCGCGGATCCCGGCGGTGCCGAGCTGTCGCTCATCAAGAGCACGCGAGGCGATCCGCCGGACGTGGAGGCCGCGCCGACCGGTTCCTTCTTCTGGAACGAGCTGCACACGACCGACCCGGCCGCGGCGCTCGCCTTCTACGAGAAGACCGTGGGCTTCACCCACGAGACGATGAAGAGCCCCGCCGGCGACTACCACGTGATCTCGCGAGGCGGCATCGGCCGCGGCGGCGTCACCGGGCACCTTCCGCCGGGCGTCGCGCCGCACTGGCTGCCCTACGTGCACGTGGCCGACGTCGACGCGTCGGCGGCGCGCGCGCAGCGCCTCGGCGGGCAGATCGTCCTGCCGCCCATGGACATTCCGGACATCGGCCGGTCCACCGTCGTTCGCGATACCGTGGGCGCGGTCGTCGCCCTCATGAAGCCCAACCCCCGGATGAGCAAGAGGTAGCCGCCATGTCGAAGATCACGACGTTCCTCACGTTCAACGACCGCGCCGAAGAGGCGGTGAATCTCTACGTGTCCCTCTTCCCGAACTCGCGGATCAAGAAGACCACCCACTACGGCGAAGCGGGGGGACCGATGCCGAAGGGGACGGTCATGACGATGACCTTCGAGCTCGACGGGCAGGAGTACGTGGCGCTCAACGGCGGTCCGAGCTTCACGTTCACCCACGGCGTGTCGCTGATGGTCACGTGCGACACGCAGGAGGAGATCGACCGCTACTGGGCGAAGCTCACCGAGGGCGGCAAGGAGGTCCAGTGCGGCTGGCTCGTCGATCGCTTCGGCCTCTCCTGGCAGATCGTCCCGCGCATCCTCATGGACGGCATCGGCGGCTCGGACAAGGCGCGCGCGCAGCGCATGATGGCGGCGATGATGCAGATGGTGAAGATGGACATCGCCACCCTGAAGCGCGCCTACGAGGGCTGAGCCTCGCGCTTGCTCACCGCTCCGGCAGCGGGATGAACTCGACGTCGTCGCCGGGGATCTTGCCGAAGCGCCCTTCCGTCCAGTCTCGCTTGGCTTGCTCGATGCGCTCCTCGGAGCTGGAGACGAAGTTCCACCAGATGTGACGCGCGCCGCCGATGGGCGCGCCTCCGAGGAGCATGACGCGCGAGGGGCGCTGCGCCTGCAGCGCCACCTCCGCGCGGGGCCGGAGGACGGCCATCGCGCCTTCGTCGATCGCCTCGCCGTCGCAGGCGACCTGGCCCTCGACGACGTAGAAGGCGCGCTCCTCGTGCTCGCCGGGAACGACGATGCGCGCTCCCGCGGGCATCACCGCCTCCACGTAGAACGTGGGCGACGCGACGCGGGCGGGCGACGTCAGCCCGTACGCCGCGCCGGCGAGGACGCGCAGGCGAACGCCGTCGCGCGACGCCTCGGGGATCGTGTCCGCCGGGTGGTGCTCGAAGCGCGGCTCGCTCTCCTCGCGCTCCAGCGGCAGCGCCACCCAGCTCTGGATCCCGTGCACGCGCGAGCCGCGCTTGCGCACCTCGGGCCCCGTGCGCTCCGAGTGGGCGATGCCTCGCCCGGCGGTCATCCAGTTCACCGCGCCGGGGCGGATCGCCTGATCGGACCCGAGCGTGTCCTTGTGCACGATCTCGCCTTCGAAGAGGTACGTGACGGTCGCGAGCCCGATGTGCGGGTGAGGTCGCACGTCCATGCCGTGCCCGGGCTCGAGGGACGCCGGCCCCATCTCGTCCCAGAAGATGAAGGGCCCGACGAGCCGCCGTTGCATGGCGGGGAGGGCGCGACGGACGGCGAAGCCGCCGATGTCGCGCGGGCGGGCGGGGATCACGAGGTCGATGGGGCCCGACATGGCGACCTACGCTGAACGACTCCGACGTGGGTGGCAACTCACATCGGCAGAACGCTCGCGCCTGCGGTGCGCGATGGAGGTTCTCATGACAATCGCTTCGAGGGACGGGCGCGACGCGCGCCCGGATGCGGACGTGTGCGAATCGATCGACGGCGGCGACGAGCTGCTCGATCGCTGGCTCTCGAAGCCGCCGCGACGGCATGCTCTCTCGTCGCGTCCGCCGCCGGCGGATGCGCGCGAGCCACCCGAGCCCATCGGCGACAGCGTCGCCGACGCCTGGTTCCGCTGACGGGCTACATTGGGCCGCATGACGGCCTGGCCCGAGCTCCGCATCGCCGACTGGCGCGACACCTACGGGACGCTGCTCCTCTACTCCCAGATCGTCGGCAAGATCCGCATGGCGCTCGCGCCGCGGATGAACGAGTGGTGGCACGTCACGCTCCACGTGACGCCGCGTGGACTGACGACGGGCGCGATGCCCTGCGGGGACCGCACGCTGTCGATCGACTTCGACTTCCTCGACCACCACGTGGTGATCACCGACAGCGACGGCCACGTGCGGCGCATGCCGCTGAAGGCGATGCCTGTGTGCGACTTCCACGACGCGCTCTTCGCCGAGCTCTCGGCGATCGACGTGCGGGTGGCCATCGGCGGCAAACCCGCCGAGTGCCCCGTCCAGACGCCGTACGCGCAGGACCGCGAGCACGCCAGCTACGACCGCGCCGCCGTCGGCCGCTTCTGGGAAGCGCTCCGCCGCATCGAGCCCGTCTTCCAGCGCTTCCGCGCGGGATTCCGCGGCAAGTGCAGCCCCGTGCACTTCTTCTGGGGCGCATTCGATCTCGCCGTCACGCGATTCAACGGCCGGCGTGCTCCCCCGCGCGCGGGCACCGTCGACCGCGACGCGTACGACGAAGAGTGCATCTCGCTCGGCTTCTGGCCGGGCGACCCGTGGACTGGCGCGAGCGAAGCCTTCTTCTACTCGTACACGGTGCCTGCTCCCGAGGGATACGCGGCGGCGCGCGTGAGCCCGCGCGAAGCGTCCTTCAGCGACGCGTTCAAGGAGTTCACCCTCCCGTACGACGCCGTCCGCCGATCGACCGACCCCGCTTCAGCGATCCTCGAGTTCGCACGCACGACGTACGATGCCGGCGCCACGCTCGCCGGCTGGAACATGGCGAGCCTCGCGTATTCGCCGCCCTAGAGCCGAGCTACGCTGCTGTGCCTGCGCCCCCTCCTCACCCTCTCGCTGATGCTTGTCGGCGGTTGCCATTCCGGCGCCGGAGGTGAGACGACTCCCCCGCAGGACGCCGGCGCAACGGACGCGCCGGTGGCCCAGCACGACAGCGGTCTGCAGGACGCTCCCGGAGAGGCTCCGGTCGACGCCGACATGGCCCCGCCGATGCCGGTGCCGCTCGTCGTCGATCTCGGTGGACCGAAGCTGACGGCGCCTCGCGTCGTCACCGTTTCGTTCTCGAATGACGATCCCACCCTGCTCGCGTCGCTCCAGAGCTTCGACGACACCATCACGACCACTGCGTGGTGGACCGCCGTCACGTCGGAGTATGGCGTGCGGCAGGGCGCAGCCGGCACTCACGTGGTCCTGCCCATGGCCGCCGCCTCGGGTTACACGGACTCCGTTCACGGAGGAGACAGCTCGGTGCGTCAGCTGGTTCAGGCCTTCGTGGCCGACGGGACACTGCCCGCCCCGGACGCGCAGACCCTCTACGTTCTCTACTTCCCTGCGGGCACGATCCTCCGGCTCGACGGCATCTCGGCGTGCGCTCCACCGGGAGGCACCGGATGGCACGACTCGGTCACCGTCTCTCTGCCCGACGCGGGCACGTCGACGGACGTGGCCTACGCGGTGATCCCCCGCTGCCAGAGCGATCTCGGGGCCATGACGCTCGCGGCGAGTCACGAGATCGTCGAGTCGGCCACGGATCCCTCGCCCGAGAACGCGCCTGCCGTGCAGATGACCGACCCCGCGTGGCTCGCGTTCGGGCCCGAGGTCGCAGACGTGTGCGTCGCGGTCGACACCAACCTCTCGACGCCGGTCGGGCCATACCTGGTCCAGCGCTCGTGGTCGAACGCGAGCGCACAGGCCGGCCACGACCCCTGCGTGCCGGTCCCCGCGGGCACTCCTTACTTCAACGTGGCGCCGGCGATGGGCACCGAGGAGCTCGGCCTCTCGGTCGGCCAGAGCGCCACGTTCGCGGTCTACGCCGTTTCGGACGGCGACGCCGGTACCTGGCAGGTGCAGCCCGTCGTGACCAACGGTTCGAGCTCGCTCCTCGTGACGCTCGATCGGACCACGGTGGCCGCCGGTGGCCACGCGCTCGCGACGGTCACGCTCCAGTCCGCGCCGACGCTCGGGCCGACGGAGGTCTACGGGTTCGTGTCGCAGGCGAACGGCGCGACGTACGCCCGCCCGATGCTCGTTCAGGCGAAGTAGCCCGCAACCGTTCAGGTCCAGAGGGCGGCCGACAGCTCGTCGATCATGCGGCTCGACGCGCTCGCCCCGGGCAGGCCCGCCGCGCACGCGACGCTTCCGGGCACGCTCGCCGCCGCATCCCGTCGGAGCTTCGCGACGGCGCGGGCGCGGGCGCGGGCGATCCGGCGCCTCTCACGCTCGTCCAGTCGCGGCTCGATCTCGCGAGCGATCGCCCATGCGAGCGCCGCGTGGCGCGTCTCGTCCGCGGCGATGCGGGTCATCACGCGCCGGATCTCGGCGTCGCTCGCGCACTGCGCCTGGTGGCTGGCGAGGAGCGCGCCGAACGTCTCACGCACGCATCCCTCGACGGCATTCTCGAGCGCCATGGCCGCCAGCGACCTTCGGCGCTTGCGGGCCACCTGCACGGCCGGAGGATCGCCGCCGAACCGCTTCGCGAGACGCGACGTGACGCGAGCGTGCCGGACCTCGTCACGCGCGCTGCGACGCGCGGCTCGTGCGAGATCCTTCGGCGCCCTGTGCAGCTCGAGCTCCCCGGCGAGCCGGTGGAAGGCGTGCACGCTGGCGGCCTCGAGATGCGCCGCGGATGCGAAGTGGTCACCGAGCTCGCTGCTCGCCCGCCGCGCGCGTGGTCTCGCGAGCCCCGCCGGGCGTCGGCCGACGGCGCCGCACTTGTCGCACTCGATCTCGATGGCCTGACCATCCGCGGCGACGAACGCCATGGCGTCGTCGTCGCACCCGTAGCCGTTGGCGATCACGCACCTCGAGCCGTACGCCGGCCCCGTGCACAGCTTCAAGCAGTCGCTGTAGTTGAGCACGCAGTTCGGCTGCGACACGGCCGTCACCCAGGACGGCAGCCCACACTGGAGCGTCACGCGGTATTCGCAGGTGATGGGCACGTCGGCTCCCGCGTCGTACTCGAACGGCGCGGCCGGCTGGCAGCACTGCGAGTAGAGCGCGTCCGGTGCGACGTTCGGATCGCATCCCCCGTCGGCGCTGGCGCCCGAGTCGTTCCCCGAAGCCTCGATGGGACCATCCGCGTGACCGGCGGGAGAATCAGCCGCCGCTTCGCTGGGGGTGGAGGCGTCGCCGCCGGTCCCCGAAGAACCAGTGCCGGCCCCGCTCGAGCAGGCGTACGCACTCATCCCGGCGCCGCCCGCAGCCGACAGAACGAGGATGCTCTCGAACACCCTGCGCAGTCGCCTCGTCTCTCGTGAAATCATCGTCGGCTCCTTGCTCTGCCCTCACTCCGCGGCTCCCGCGGGGCACGTCGGCACGACGCCTCCGGGCACGGGCGGGATGGTCGTCAGGTAGACGCCGATGTCGTGCGCGTCCTCCGCCGAGAGGCCTCCCAGGCCCCCCACGGGGCCGGCGGGCATGGGGCGACACAGCTGCGTCCCCCCGGGCGTCTTTCCCTCGGCGAGGACCTTCGCGACGTCGTCGGCCGTCCAGCCGGCGATGCCGGTGGGGTCCGGCGTCACGTCGTACGACCACACGACCGGCGGGGCGGGCGGCGACACGACCCAGTCGTGCGACGAGAAGGCGCGACCTCCTCCGAAGACGCGCGTCAGGTCGAGCGGCTGCGCCTGGCCGAGCCGCCACGGCGTGTGGCAATCGAGGCAGAAGCCGACCTCGCCCGCGAGGTAGCGTCCTTGCTGCGCGGCCGCGTAGCCGGGTGATCCGTACGGAAGCGTCGTCTGAGGAATGGCGGACTCGGGAACCGGAGGCGCAGGGGCGTCGAGCGCCACGGGCAGCGGCTGGCGCGGCGGCGTCGTACCCGCCACGGAGGGAAGCGCACGCAGGTACGCCACGATGGCCTGCGCATCGGCGGCCGTCATGTTGTGGTACGCGTAGTACGGCATCACGGGGAAGAGCGGCGAGCCGTCCTTCGAGATGCCGTCGAGCATCGCGCGCTCCACGTCCGCATCGCTCCACGTCGAGAGCCCCGCGGGCGTGAGGTTGGGAGCCGAGATGGCCCCGATCGTGTCGTCGTCGGGCGCCAGGTCGAATCGGTTGGCGACGCCGCCGAGCCACTGGCTCTGATCGAGCGCGCCCGATGCGTCGCGCGGCGTGTGGCACTCCCCGCACCCGGCGACGGAACGGACGAGGTACTCGCCGCGGACGACCGTCGAGGAGCTCGCCGCGGCCGAGCCGGCCGTGGGCAGGTTGTTCCCCGCGTCGTCGCAGGCTCCGACGACGACGGCTCCGGCGAGAAGGGCGGCGGTCGTCGCACGCATCACATGCCCTGCGCTTGCCCGAGCACCGTGCTCGCCACCTCGACGTCGGGCGCCGCGCCCGAGTCATCACCCGTGGCGAGGCGGTAGTACTGGGTGCGCACGTTGCGGTAGTAGAGGACGGCCTTGAGCTGCGCCTCGCCGGCCGGCAGGGTCGACGGCACCGGGACGACCACTTCCATGGATCCCTGGGCGGGGACGAGCCTCTGGAACGGGATCCGCGTCGCGTCGGTCAGCTCGTGACGATAGAGGACGGTGCCGTCGGATGCGGCGATGTCCATGCCGAAACGAGCGGCGCCCGCAGGCAGGAGCCCGGTCGCGTCGGGTCCTCCGTAGCGTGCGAGCACGTTGCCCTTGGCATCGAGCGCCTGCACTTCGACCCACGGCTCACGGATGTCGGTCACGCCGGTCGGGAACGCGTGGCCCGAGCCCGTGTTCATCACGACCACGTGCATCCCGTCGCTCGCCAGCTGCGCGCTCAGCGTGATGGCCGTCGAGAGCTTCGCCTGCACCTTGGTCGCGAAGTCGGTCAGTCCGAACTTCTTCGCGATGTAGACGTTTCCGCCGGGCATCGAGTGGTCGTGCGTGTACCCGTCGCCCGTGTCCGGCACGTGGCAGTCGACGCACGTCTTGCCCGAGGACGCGAACGGGCTCACCTGCCACTCGTGCGTCGTGCTCAGCGCGACGATCCCGTCGCCCGGCACGAACTGCTGGTGGCAGACGGCGCAGAAGTCGGGGGACTTCAGGTACTCGAGGGACGCCCCGGCGCGCTTCGCGTGCGCCTGGGTCCAGTCGTGCGCCGTCGCCTCCATGTCCGAATTGCCGCCCGCGCGGATGAGTCGCGTGACGTCGTGGCAACCGAGGCACGTGATGCCGCGTCCCGACGAGAGCGAGCCGTCGCCGAGGCGGAGGCTCACGGGATCGTGGCAACCGGCGCACTGGCGCGAGTACTGCGGCCCGCGGAGCTGCTGCTCCACCTTCATGCCGTAGATCACCATCGTGTCCTGCGCCGAGTGCGCGTGCGCGCTCTGGGACCACGCCGCGTACTCCTTGGCGTGGCACATGCCGCACCACTTCGCGTCGTAGCTGACGTCGGGCTGCTGGGGATCGGCCAGCAGCCAGCTCGGTCCCGCGGGGAGATCGCGCCCGACGACGCGACCGATCTGCTGCGCCATCGTGATGGCTTCCGCCGGTGGGTGGGACGGATCCATCTGGCCGGTGCGGTCTGCGCCGCTCCGGTCGGGGACGAGACCGCCCTGATCGATCATGGCCGAGAGCACGTCGTGCGGGTCGAACGAGGGCGACGACGGCGTCGGCGTCGTCGAGAACATGTCCTTCAGCCCCTCGTGCCCGATCGACGCAGCCTGCGTCTGGTCCTGGGGATGGAGGACCTCGAAGAACACCTCGTTCGTGGAGACGAAGCCGTCGAGGTGGCACCCGCCACACGACATCCAGTCGTTGCCCGTGACGGGGTACGTCCCCTTGCTCGAGTTCGCGCGGAAGAAGAGCTTCAGCCCCGCGCGGAGCTGCGGGTCCACCGGATCCTTCGCGACGAGGGTGAGCGGCCCGGCGACGATCTGCACGTGTCCGACCGGAGACCCGCCGGCAGTGTCGAGCGTGAGAAGCGTGTGCGACTGGTCCGACACGATGAACGCGCGCGCGCCCTTGTCGTCGAGCGTCATGCCGGTCGGATGGTCCCCGGGCAAGCTGCGCAGGAGGTCGATGGCGATGCCCGCCGTGAGATCGAAGGTCAGCAGATCCTCGCTCGCGCACGCGACCACGTAGGCGACGATCCCGTTGGGGTGGATCGCGGCGGCGCACGGCTGCGAGACCACCGAGGTGTTCCCCATCGCATCGGGAACGTTGATGGCGCCGAAGAGCAGCTTCCGACCGGCGATGACCCCGTTCGGATCGTTCGGATCGGTCTGCACCTCGGCGCGCGCCGAGAGATCCACCACGCTCACCGACGGGAAGAGCACACGCTGGAACTGGAACGGGTGTCGGTTGGCGAGGAGCTCGTGCGGCAGCCACGCGATCGCGCCTCCCGGGTCCCAGGCGATCGTGTCGAATGCGAAGGGCGCGCCGTTGGGCGTCGTGTCGGGCACCACGGGCGGCTGCGGCGCGAGCGGGACGCCGATCGGTGGCGCGCCCTGGTCCGCCGGCGAGTACACGCCGTCGAGCGGGAGCAACGTCACCGACGCATCGATGCGGTGCGTGATCGCGAGCTCGTGCCGCAGCCGCGAGACCGCGAGCCCCGCCGGAAGGCGCCCGACTGGCACCGTGTGCGAGAGCGCGCCGAGCGTGCGATCGATCACGGCGACGGCTCCGTCGTCCTCGAGCGACACGTAGAGCCAGCGCGGATCGCTCGCGTCCCACACGGCTTCGCGCGGGTGCGTCCCCAGGGCGATCGATCGGCGCACGACCCCGGTCGTTGCGTCCACGAGCGCGACCGCAGAGCCGCGACGATCGACCGCGGCGATCCACGCGAAGTCGGGGCTGAGGGCGACCGACGTCACGTCCTGTCCGATGGGGATCTCCTCGATGACCTTCTGATGATCGACGTCCGCGTAGCTGACGGTCCCCACGTCGCCGTTGGCGGTCCACACGCCTCCACGCAAGCGATCGAACACCACCGTCGAGGACGATGCGTCGCGCCGCGCACCGGCGGGGATGGGCTCCGGCGGTGCCGCCTCGAGCGGAGCCGGTCCCGAATCACCGGTGCCGCCTTCGGGCGTGACGGCCGACGACGTCGCGCTCGTGCCCTGGCCGCACGCGCTCGCGAGCGCGACCGCCGAGAGCGTCGCCGCGACGAGAAGCGGCGAGAGCCACCTCGCTGCGCGGATCTCACCAATCATGACCATCCCGCGAAGCGGAACCCTACTTGCCGATCCATGGTCGCGCAACGTTCTCGACTTGACGAGCGAAGGTCCGGCAGCACACTGTCGGCTCGCGGGACGGCACGATGAGAAGAACCACAGCAGGGTGCGTGTTCGGCGCTCTCGGCGCCGTGGTGTGGCTCGCCTGCAGCAGCGCGAGCTCATCGCAAAATGCTGCCACCGGCGGCGACGCTGGCGCTGGAGCCGACGCGATCGCAGACGTCGTCTACGAGAGGCTCCCGTACGACGGGATTTCTCCGCCTTCGGTGCCGCGCGTGCCCGTGTACGCCGACGTCGTGTCGAACCGCGTCGACACGCAAGGTCTGCTCTTCGCGGCGGGCGAGATGCAGATCAGCGGCGAGCCGTTCGCGTCGGGGTTCGCCGGACGCAACCTCGGTGACTACGACCGCAACTACATCCCGCCGGACCAGTACATCCTGAACAACGGCACCGAGGAGGCGATCCCGATCACGGACCTCTTCGGGTTCAGCACCGCGGTCGAGTCGTACGAGTACTCGAAGTACTACATGAACATGGAGATCCAGGAGACGAGTGCGGGCGTCTCGCTGGCCGATGGTCCGCTCGTCGCGCAGCTCTCCGGGGCGACGTCGCTCGATCGCCTTCGCGCGCGCATGCAGGACCTGCTCTACAGCGCCGGAACGGACGTCGGGGGCTACGCGACGCTGCCGGCGCCGCAGAACAACGACCAGAACTACCTCGGGTTCCCGGGGCAGTGGCCGGAGTTCCTGCCTTTCAAGGACTGGGACCCGACGATGCACCCGACCGAACAGGTCGTTCAGTCGTGCACGTACCAGGGCGGCTACGGAGGGCTCGGCTTCGGCACGACGATCGATCCGCTGTACGAGTGCGCGTACAACACGGTCCATCTCGCCGACCGCGACTCGCAGGTCGACAAGGTCCTCGTCCCGGCGGTGCTCGGGATGGCGACCTGGAAGCAGGCGCTCTGGGCCATCGACTTCGCGGGTCGCGTCCACGACACCTGCAACAACCAGGTCAACACGGTAGCGCCGTCGGATCTCACCTCGGTCGGCGTGCACGGCAACATGGTGACCGCCGCCGATACGGGGGCCTGCGCCGGCACGTACATCGGCTCGAGCGCGCTCGAGGGGATGTGGGGCCTCACGATGATGGCCACCATGGACAACGAGGCGGAGTGGCTCGTCGACGACGCCATGACGACGGACGGCTCGACGCTCGGCGGCTTCGCTTCGCTGAGCGACGCGCTCCACTACGACTACACGTCGCCGCTCCAGTGGTTCCCGGCTTCGATGAGCGTGACCGAGGACGAGACGGTCGTCCCCTACCCGGCCGTCGCCTCGCTCGCGCTCACCGATGCGACGAGCCGCTCGGTCGACCTGGCGGCGCTGCTGCTGGGGCACGCGATGCTCTTCGGCACGTCGGACCCCCGCAACGTCGGCGTCGGGCAGCGCATCGGCTTCCAGTGCGTCTTCGACGGCGACCCGTTCGCGGCCGACGACGGCATCGCCGACGGCGAGGCCACGGTGCACGATCGGTCGCTCGCCCTGATCCGCACGACGTTCATCGATCTGGATCGGATGCACGCGGATCCGGCGCTCGGCGTCATCATGGACACGGCGACGGTCACCGGCGGAGTCGCGACCCCCTCGAGCACGGTCACGACGGCGACGCTCGCCCACGTGCTGATCGCGATGCGGCAGGCGGTCCTGTCCCTCAACGGATCCATCACCCAGTACGGCGCGCCGGATCCCAGCCCCGACGCCGACTTCCAGGGAATCCTCAACCCGCTCCCGCTGACGCCGCCGCTCGAACCCGACGGTGGAGTCCCCGTGTTCAGCCGCCGCGTGCGCGAAGTCTTCCTCACGAACGCCGCGTTCGTGCGCGACGTGCTCGCCCAGAGCGACGGGACGGTGGCGAACGGCGCCACGATCACGAAGGGCCACGCGACGCCGACGACCGGTGCGGCGACGATCGAGAGCCAGACCGCGGCAGCGCGAGCGCTCACCGAAGCGTTCCTGATGACCGGCGACGAGACGTACCGGAGTCGGGCCCGCGCCGTCATCGGCAAGCTGGAGGCAGACTTCTACAGTCCCCCCGCGCGCATGTATCGCGAGCAGGCCAATGGCCCCGACCAGATCCACATGAGCTCCGAGCGCTTCGCATGGCTCCAGAGCGCGCTGCGCGAGGCGTACAAGACGCTGCAAGTCTCCGGCGACCCCGTGCTCGACCACGGCGTCCTCGAAGACCGCATCGCGCGCGTCAACAAGCTCTATCTCAACGGATGGGACGACCTGAACGGCAACAAGGCCGTCGACGCACCCCAGGAGTGCCTGAAGGGGCGGCTCCAGCTGGGCGAGCAGGCGCTCACGGGCGAGCTCGGGCGCGACGGCCTGGGTCGGCCCACGCCGGATCGCGACGGCGACTGCGTGCTCGAGCTGGCGCACGCGGGGCAAGCGAGCGCGCAGGCCTCGGACGTCTTCTTCCACACCGCGGCCGACGCTATGCCGTGAGGGCGGTCGTCTCGACGACCCGCGTGCTCCGCCCGATGGCGTCGAGCGCGCGCGCGTCGTGGCGGCCCCCCAGCATCTGCTCCGCGGAGACGATGCCCATGCGCATCGCGGCGTCCATGAACACGTAGCGGAAGAGGCCCTGCCGTCCCGCGGTGCGCACGTTGGTGAACCTGCTGACCGCGTCGAGCAAGACGCGACGGTCGGCGTCGTAGCGCAGGTGGTAGATGGGATAACCGTGCGCGACGCGCACGCAGAACGAGTCGAGCACGTCGTCCACGCGGAAGCCGAGGGACGCGAGCTCGGAGACGCCTCTCGACCGCAGCTCGCCGGCGCTGGCGTTCCAGGTCCCGTCACCGACGTCGCAGGGAACCTCGAGCATGAGAGAGGTGCGGCCCTCGGGCGCCATCCAGCGGCTCCGCCGCTTGGGCTCCTGGATGCGCGAGGTCGCGAGAGACGCCGACGCCACGTACATCCAGGTGTTCTCCGAGAAGTCCGGGCGTTCGAGCATGAGGTTGACGAACGTCAGCGCGCGAAAGCGCAGGGCGCTGGCGGCGCGATCGACCTCGGTCGACGGCTGTCGCACGAGCAGACGCACGAGGACCGGCAGCGGCATGGTCGAGAGGAGCTCGCCCACCGGCATGCTCTCCGGCCCCTTCGTGGACTCGATGTGCAGCCTCGAGACGCGAGCGCCGGTGGTCTCCACGCCGACGACCCGGGCGCCCGTTCGGACCGTGCCGCCGTGCTTCACCACGTCCTCGGCGATCGCGCGGTAGAGCTGCCCCATGCCGTGGCGCGGATACAGATAGCGACGCGCATACGTGCGCGTCGGCGTGCGTCGCAGGCGGAGCAAGCGCAGCGCGACGTCGGTGAGGTCGAGGAGGGAGATTCGCTCCTGCGCCCAGTCCGCGGAGATGCGGCTCGGAGGGATCCCCCAGAGCTTCTCGGTGTAGGGTCCGAAGAAGCGATCGTAGAGCGGCCGTCCGAAGCGCGAGACGACCCACCCCTCGAAGCTGCCTTCGCTGGCCGCCCGGTCGCGGAGGAGTCGTGCCTGCGCATAGCCGAACAGCGCCCGGACGTTCTCGCGCGGCCCGAGATTGCGCACGAGGTCCGCCGCCTCGAGCGGATAGCGGAAGGTGCGGCCCTCGTGGAGCACGACGCTCCGGCGCTCCTGCTCCAGGAGGTCGTCGCCGAGCAGGCCCTCGACCCATCGCGACAGCTCGGCGTCGCTCGAGACGAACCGGTGACCGCCGAGGTCGAAGCGCCAGCCATGCTGCTCGTGAGTGGCGCAGAGCCCTCCGACCAGGTCCTCGCCCTCGAGCACGATCGGGCGCGCCCCGCGGCGCGCCAGATGCCACGCTGCGGCCATTCCGCACGGGCCACCGCCGATGATGACGAAGGGTCCGGACATCGGACTCGACAGCTAGCACCGGCCCTACGGGCGAGCGAGCGAAGCGCCGAACGCCACGGTCGTGTCGACCGGCGGCAGCAACGTCCACGACGGAGCCGCCGCCACGCCGGAGGGGCCGCCCCTGTGGATCTCGACGGCGCCGTGAAGCTCGGTCGGACCTCCGTCCGCGCCCAGACCAGGCCCGGTCGTCACCCGACCCGGGTACCCGATGACGAGATCGACGAAGCCGTCGCCATCCACGTCTGAAACGCCGAGCTCGCGGGCGGCCTCGGTGGATCGGTCCCGTGTCGTGATGGTCGTCTGCAGCAAGGGCTGATTCCCGCCGCCTGCATAGATCAGCGTCGATGGCGGGAGCACGTCGAAGCAAAGAGCGCCCACCGCGAGCTCGTCCACGCCGTCGTGGTCGAAGTCGCCTGCGGCCAGCGAGAGGCCGTAGTGGTCGTTCATGCCGAGCGGCGAATCGAGGCGCCGCGCGGGATCTGGCGACATCGAGGGGCCCCCGTAGAACAGCGAAACGTGATCGATCGAGTACGACGCGCCGAGCGGCGGGGTCGTCATGCCGAGGTCCGAGTACCCATCGCCGTCCAGATCGCCGGCGCACGAGAGGACGTTCGCCACGTCCAGCCAGCTGTAGTTCGTCCCGTCGTACTCGAACGTGAAGTCCGGCGCGGCGCCGAACGCCTTCGAGCCGCCGAGATAGAGATAGATGCGCTGCGGATCGAACGAGCCCGTGCCGCCGTACACGGCGACGTCGCCGCGGCCGTCGCCATCCATGTCGCCCGCGTCCGACACGTACAGGCCGAACCCTTGCTCGTCCGAGTTCGCCGGCGGAGCGAGGTCCACGAACGCGGAGGGCGACAGGCCCGAGGGGCCGCCGAGATAGACCCGCGCTCCACCGACCACGCTCGAGCCACCGCCCA
>DASVWO010000197.1:0-36062 GCA_036393165.1 Polyangiaceae bacterium
CCCGCGCCCATCACGATGGACGCGAGCGGGTCTTTCAGGTCGTGGCAGATGATGGCGATGAGGTCCTTGTCGACGGGCTTGCCCTCGAGCCTGGCGATGGCCTCGTCGAGCTCCCGCGACAGCTTTCTCGCCACGACCGCCTCCCCTGCCTCGACCGTATCGACGCCTTCGAGGGCAGCGCGCGCCTGGCGCAAAGCGGGGAGCAGGGAGGGACGCATGGTGGAGGTGAATCTTGCATCGTGAATCGAACGGTCAAGTACGGCCGGGGGTAGCGAGCACCGCGAGGCCGCCGTACATTCGACACCTCCCGATAGCCATAGCGAGCTCATGGAACGCCGCATCCTCATCATCGACGACGACCGCAGCCTCTGCGAAGTGCTCGAAACGGAGCTCACACAGCGCGGGTACCAGCCGAGCTGGGTGGCCACGCCACCGGAGGCGCTCGCTCGGTTCGAACGCGAAGACTTCGACCTCGTCATCACCGACGTGAACCTGGTCGGCATGAACGGCGTCGACCTTTGCCGCCAGCTCGTCGCACGGCGCGAGGACATGCCGGTCATCGTCATCACCGCCTACGGGAACATGGAGACGGCGATCGCGGCCATCCGAGCCGGGGCGTACGACTTCGTCAACAAGCCCTTCGACGTCGACGAGCTGGCGCTGACGATCGAGCGAGCGCTCAAGCACCGCGCCCTGCGCGAAGAGGTGCGGCGGCTGCGCAAGGCCGTGGATGGCACGCAGCGCTTCGAGGACATCCTCGGCAACAGCCCGGCGATGGCGAAGATGTGCGAGCTCGTCACACGGGTCGCCGACACCGAGACGACTGTGCTCGTCACCGGCGAGAGCGGGACCGGCAAGGAGCTCGTGGCGAAGGCGCTCCACGGCAAGAGCGGGCGCCGCGAAGGCCCGTTCGTCGCCATCAACTGCGCCGCCATGCCCGAGTCGCTGCTCGAGAGCGAACTGTTCGGCCACACCAAGGGCGCGTTCACGGATGCGCGAACCGCGCGCCCCGGCCTGTTCATCAAGGCGAGCAAGGGAACGCTGTTCCTCGACGAGATCGGGGAAATGCCCGCGGGCATGCAGGCGAAGCTCCTGAGAGCCCTGCAGGAGCGCACGGTTCGCCCGGTCGGCGGCGATCAGGAGCAGCCGTTCGACGCCCGGATCATCGCTGCGACCAACCGCGACCTCGAGACCGAGGTGGCCGAGCGGCGCTTCCGCGAGGACCTCTTCTACCGAATCAACGTGGTGCGCATCCACGTGCCGCCGCTCCGTGCTCGCGGCAGCGACATCCTGGTGCTCGCGCAGCACTTCCTCGAGCGCTACGCCGCGCAGAGCCGCAGGCCGGTCGTGGGCATGACCAGCGCCGCCGCGGACCGGCTGCTGAACTACTCGTGGCCCGGCAACGTTCGCGAGCTGCAGAACTGCATCGAGCGCGCGGTCGCGCTGGCGCAGTTCGACCAGATCGGCGTCGACGACCTGCCGGACAAGATCAAGGACTACCGCACGGCTCGGATCAACCTCGAGTCGAACGACCCGTCCGAGCTGCTCTCCATGGAAGAGGTGGAGAGGCGCTACATCCTGCGCGTGCTCGAGGCCGTCGGTGGAAACAAGACGCTCGCGGCCCAGGTGCTCGGGTTCGACCGGAGGACGCTCTACCGCAAGCTCGAGCGGGTGCGCGATCCGCTGTCGGACGCCCGTCCCCCCAGCAGCGATCGCCTCGGCGCGGCGCGCGAGGAAGCTCCGAAGAGCGGCTCGGGCTCCTGAGGCACATCGCCTGCAGTCGCTCCCGGGCGAGAGAGGAGCGACGAAATGGCAGGACAGTTCTTGTCGGACATCCAGGAGATCCGGCGGCGTGCTCGCGAGCACATCGAGCGGGGCGCACTCACCGAGGGCTACAAGGCAGACCGGACGACGGTGCTCAGGCTGCTCAACGAAGCGCTCGCGACCGAGATCGTCTGCACACTTCGTTACAAGCGGCACTACTACATGGCCAAGGGCCTGACGTCGGCGTCGATCGCGGCCGAGTTCCTGGAGCACGCGAACGACGAGCAGCAGCACGCCGACCGCATCGCCGAGCGCATCGCGGAGCTCGAGGGCGAGCCTGATTACAATCCGGAGGGCCTCGCGACACGCAGCCACTCCGAGTACTCCGAGGGCGAAGACCTCGTGGACATGCTCAAGGAGGACCTCGTCGCCGAGCGCATCGCCATCGAGTCGTACGCGGAGATGGTGCGCTTCCTCGGGAACGACGACCCGACGTCGCGACGGATGATCGAGGAGATCCTCGCGAAAGAAGAGGAGCACGCGAACGATCTCGCGGACCTCCTCGCGCGCATCCACGTCCCCGACGACGGCGAGAAGCGCAAGAAGAAGGCGCACCACTGAAACGGGGAAACCCGGCGGTGGGGAGCCGCCGGGTTCTCGATCTCGTCGATGCCCGCAACGACCGGGGAATCGGTGCCGGCGATCAGGTCTGGGCGCTCACGCGCTCCTGCTCGGGAGTCGCGTTGAGCAGCCCCTGCTTGCGCGCTTCGACCTTCATCTTCTCGCGCATCTGGTCCAGCTTTTCGCTCACATCCTGCCGCAGGCGCCTCCCCGAGGACGGCGCGAACATCAGACCCACGCCTGCCCCGACCGCCGCGCCGAACGCGACGAGTCCCAGCGCCGGCAGGATGGCGCCGATGGCCGAGCGGCGGCGCTGCAGCCCGACGAGCTCCAGCACGTCGTCGACGTCGTAACCCAACAGCCTGTTGATCCTCATCTGTCCCTTCTCCTCTCGTTCCAGTCTCGTCCGTTGACTCGTCTGTTCACGTCTAAAGAACCTGCTTGAGCACCTCGCGCACGACGTGCCTCGATGCGGCCGCCAGGAGCAGGCGGCCCAGCCTGAAGGAGAGGCCGCCTCCGACGATCACGCCGATGGCAACGGCGGCCGCCACGGCGGTGAACGGTCGCTCACGAACGCGCCGCGTCACCACGCGGACAATTGCCTGGAGCGAGGCCGACGGCCCGACGACGTCCACCGAAGGCGGGGGCGTCGACTCTCGTTGCGGCTGCGGGTGGCGTCTCGTGCGCGGGGGCGCTGTCGTCGTGGCTGGGGCGGTCGCCGTCATTCTTCGTCGGCACTCGTGCGATGCGCGTGCCGACGGGCGCGCCCGCCATCGCACATCCCTTGCTCACGGCTGGGTCGCAGCCCGCCACGACCGTGGCACTTTTGCACCAGTTGCTCTTCCGAACCCGCAGAAACCTGGGGTTAGCGTGATCGTGGCGCGCCACAGCCCATCCGGCACACGGCGTGCAGTACGCGCCCCGGCGCCGCGCGCGCCCTCGACGGGAGCCGAATCACCGTGGAACGACGGGTCCTCATCATCGACGACGACAAGAGCATGTGCGAGGTGCTGCAAGCCGAGCTCGAGAAGCGCGGCTTCGGTGCCATGACCGCCACGACGCCGGACGAGGGGGTCCGAAAGCTCAACGAGGACGACTTCGGGATCGTCCTCACGGACATCAACATGAGCGGGATGAGCGGCGTGGATCTGTGCCGACAGATCGTGGAGAGCCGCGAGGACATCCCGGTCGTCGTGATGACCGCGTACGGGAGCATGGAGGCCGCCATCGGTGCGATCCGCGCCGGCGCGTACGACTTCGTGACGAAGCCGTTCGAGATGGACGACCTCGCCCTCACCCTCGAGCGCGGCCTCAAGCACCGCGCCCTGCACGAGGAAGTGAAGCGGTTGCGCCGCGTGGTCGTCGATCAGCAACGGTTCGACGACATCCTCGGTACGAGCGCGGCGATGAAGAAGATGTACGATCTCGTCGCGCGCGTCGCCGATACCGAGACGACCGTGCTGGTGACCGGCGAGAGCGGCACCGGCAAGGAGCTCGTGGCCAAGGCCATCCACGCGCGCAGCCAGCGGAGAGACGGCCCCTTCGTGGCCATCAACTGCGCCGCGATGCCCGAGAACCTGCTCGAGAGCGAGCTGTTCGGTCACGTGAAGGGGGCGTTCACCGACGCCCGCAACTCGCGATCGGGCCTCTTCATCAAGGCGAGCAAGGGAACCCTCCTCCTCGACGAGATCGGCGAGATGCCGGCGGGCATGCAGGCCAAGCTGCTCCGCGCGCTCCAGGAGCGCACGGTACGCCCGGTCGGCGGTGACCAGGAGCAGCCCTTCGACGCGCGCATCATCGCCGCGACCAACCGCGATCTCGAGACCGAGGTCGAGGAGAAGAGGTTCCGCGAGGACCTGTTCTATCGCATCAACGTCGTTCGCATTCACGTGCCGCCGCTCCGGGCGCGCGGGAGCGACATCCTCCTTCTCGCGCAGCACTTCCTCCAGCGCTACCAGCCGACCGGAAACCAGCGCGTCGTCGGCATCAAGAGCACGGCCGCCGACAAGCTCCTCGCTTATCCGTGGCCGGGGAACGTGCGCGAGCTGCAGAATTGCATCGAACGCGCGGTCGCCCTGGCGCAGTTCGACCACGTAGGCGTCGATGACCTGCCCGAGCGGGTACGCGAGTTCAAGAGCTCTCGCATCGCCATCGAGAGCAACGACCCGGCCGAGCTCCTGCCGATGGAGGAGATCGAACGCCGCTACATCCTGCGTGTGCTCGAAGCGGTCGGCGGAAACAAGACGCTCGCGGCGCAGGTGCTCGGCTTCGATAGGCGCACGCTCTACCGGAAGCTGGAGCGGGCACGCGACGCTCCGCCGCCCAAGCGCGAGGTCATTCCGTCGCAACCGTCGTGAAACGATGCGAGGCACGCTGCTTGCGACAGCCTCGATGACCGACGAGGACGCTCGGTCGGAGAGGACGTGATGCCCATGCACGCCACGGCGCTCTTTGCCGATCGCCATACGGCACACACCGCGGTGGAGCAGCTCGTACAGGCCGGCTTTCCGCGCGATGCGATAAGCGTCGTGATGACGGAAGACACGGCCGAGCGCGAGTTCGGCGACTCGTTCTCCGAGCGCTCGGGTGTCCGCGCGACGCGTGCCGGCGGCGTTCTGGGGAACATCGTGACTGGCCTCGTGTCGCTCACGCGCTCGGGTGGGCTGATCCTGCGCGCTGCCGGACCACTCGTGACCGCGATGCTCCTCGCCAGCGACGGCGCCCTCCTGACGTCGCTCGTCAGCGCCGGCCTGGAGGAGCACGAGGCGCTCTTCGTCCACGACGGGCTGTGCGCCGGCTCGATAGCAGTCGGGGTCCAGGCCGAGCCGGAGCGAATGCGCTTGGCCCTGCAGCTCCTGGCGCTCTCCGGAGGGGCGCCGTTGCAGGCCGCATGAGCATGGCGGGTCAACAGCCACCGCGGCCGCCCCAGCCCGAGCAACCCGTTCATCGGCCGGTTCGTCCCCAACCGACGCAACCCGAAGTCCAACCGCAGCCGCCTCACCCCGAGATCGAGGTCCCCCCGGTGGATCCCTCACGGAAGCCCCATCGCACTGGCGAGGGCGGTGACGCCGGCGAACGACACGACCGCTGCCGCGAAGGCGAGCGCCCAGTCCCTGGGTCGGCCGGGCACGCCCCGAGGCAGCCCGCGAGGAAGGCTTCGCCGGGGGACTTGTGACGTGGGCTGCGACCCGAAGGTCGCCAGCGCGCTGCTCGCGCGGCGGAGCGCACGCTGCATCTCCCGGGCGTCCGTCCAGCGGTCCGCGGACTCGCGCGCCAGCGCCTTGTCGACGAGGTGCACGACATATGGGTGAGCGCCCGGAAGCACACTCGCCAGCGAGCGCGCATGCCGCGACATGCTCGCCGCCAGCAGCTCCGTCGGCGTCTCGCCGTGGTGCAACACCTCGCCGGTGAGGAGAGTGAACATCGTCGCCCCCAGGGCCCAGAGATCGCTCTGTGGACCGACCAGGTCGAAACGTCCGCGAGCCTGTTCGGGCGGCATGAAAGCGGGCGTACCGAGGGGCGCACCGTTCTGGGTCGTGCTCGCGCCGTAAGGCGACGGCGATCGTGCGATCCCGAAGTCGAGCAGCTTCGTCTGACCCGTTCGAGTGACGAAGATGTTCTCGGGCTTGATGTCGCGGTGCAGGATGCCTCGCGCGTGGGCGACCGCGAGCACGTCGAGGACCTGATCGCAGACGGCGAGGACCTCCGCGGCCGGTAGCCTCCCGCCCTTTCCGGCCGCGTGCAGGTGCAGGGGCGCTCCGTCGAGCAGCTCCATCACGAGGAAGACGGCTCCGCTCTCGTCGACGTCGTCGTCGAGCGCACGCACCACACCGGGGTGCCCCACCGCGTTCGCCACGTAGCCCTCGCGCAGGAAGCGCCGGGCGACCTCTGGCAAGCACGAGCGGTCCGCGTGCAGGATCTTGATCGCCGCGCGGCCTCCGTTCCGGTGTGTGGCCGAATAGACCGTGGCCATTCCGCCGACGTCGAGCACGTCGTCGAGCCGCCACTTGCCGCGAAGCACGCGTCCGACGCGCTCCGTCGCTTCTCGGGGCAGCACGTCCGGACCCGGATGAGACACGCCCCCATGGGAAAGCAGAGGGTGTGCCCGCGCGCAGCGGCCGGGTCAGTGGTCGTAGGGCGTGCAGCAGTAGTCGGTCTTGCTGCCGTCGGCCGTGCCGACGCTGCACACGAGCGCTTGCGATTGCTCGGGCGAGTCGTGGCCCGTGCAGGACCAGCCGCTGCCCTGGGTGCACGCAACCGTGGAATCCGCGTGGCACGTGATGGTCACGCCCCCGCTCGAGCTGCTGCTCGTCCCGCCGTCGCCGCTCGGAGTGGATGTCACGGTGCAGCCGAAAACAGCCACGACCCCAGCAAGCGCCGCGAGCGACATCACCCCTCGGACGGACATGACCCAGCCTCCCTTCCCATCCCGCGCGCCAGGATACGCGCCACGGTTGGACGGACGCGAGGGCCCAGATCGTCAATCGATCTCGATTTCCGTCCGGAGCGAACCGCCGGCGACTTCCAGCTTGTCCACGTGGCACCGGGAGCCCACGCGCCGGAATCGCATGCTGACGATGGCGTTGCCGATGCGCATGCCGTGAAGCTCCATCTTGCCGACGTTGCGCGGAAGCGCAGGATTGCGGATGACGAGCCTTCCGTGCGGCGCGTCGGCGCGGATGCCGAGCACCGACTGGATCAAGAGGAAGGGGGCGGCGCTGGCCCACGCCTGTGGACTGCAAGCGACGGGGTACCGAACGAGCGCTCCGCTGCGCTTGCCGATGCCGCAGAAGAGCTCCGGGAGCCGCCTGTCGCGGCAGTACGTCATCGCCGCGTACTGACCATCGAACGCCTTCATGGCCTCGTGGCGAAGGCCGTAGTTGAGGAGGCCGCGCACGATGAGGGCGTTGTCGTGCGGCCACACCGTGCCGTTGTGATAGCTGAGCGGGTTGTACACCGGCTGATCGCTCGCGAGGGTGCGGATCCCGAAGCCGCTGAACGAGGACGACGCCATGAGGGTCCGCGCGGTGGCGGTGGCGCGATCGCCCGGCGGCACACGCGACCAGAGCAGGTGCCCGACGTTCGAGACGACCGTGGGCACCAGGCGATCGCGCCCGTCTATGGCGTATGCGTACCGGTTGGCCTCGGGCATCCAGAAGAGCCGGTTCACCAGATCGCGCATCGCCCGCGAGCGCGCCGCGTAGCGGTCGGCGAGGTCCTTGTCGCCGAGAGCCGCGAGGATCCTCGACCCGCGTTCGTACGCATCGACGCAGTACCCCTGGACCTCGATGAGCGCAATGGGGGCTTCGGCGCGGCGCCCATCCGGAAAGGACACGCCGGCTCGCGAATCCTTCCACCCCTGATTCTCGAGACCGGCCGGGCCGGGGCGCTGGTACCGCACGGGCCGCGTTCCGTTCTCGCTGCGGACGTCGATCCAAGCCAGCGCGGACTCGATCGCGGGACGAAGCTCCTGCAAGAACGCGCCGTCCGCCGTGAAGCGGTGCGTTGCGTCGGCCACGACGATGAACAGCGGCGTCGCATCGATGCTGCCGTAGTAGGGCGAGTGCGGGATCTCGCCGCAACGGACCATCTCTCCGAAGCGCAACTCGTGGAAGATCTTCCCCGGCTCCTCCTCGGTCACGGGATCGAACTTCTTGCCCTGGTACGACGCCAGCGTCCGCAGCGCCTCGACGGCGAACTCTGGATTGAGCGTGAGCGCCTCGTACGAAGTGATGAGCGCGTCTCGCCCGAAGGGCGCGCAGAACCACGGGATGCCGGCACCGACGATGGCGTGGTGGTCGAACTCGACCCGCAGCGCGTGAAGGTCGGCGATGGCCTGGTCGAGGAACTCCTGCATGACGCCGTCGTCGCACGTGAACCGAGTCGACCCGGCGCGGAACATCTGCGCCTCGTTGCTCAGGATGTCCGTCCGCCGCGCGAACGGCAGGCCGGGACGGCTCGTGGCGACGCCGTTCTGCACAGGCGAGATGCGCACCTCGATGGTCGTCGTGCGGTCCGGCGGCAGGCTCAGCTCGTAGAGCGCGTAGTCCTCCCCGAGCTCCGCCGGCGGCGTCCCGAAGGAAACGATCGTTTCGTACCGTGTGCCGCAGAGACCGTCGTACGCCAGGATGACCGAGCTGCCCTCGATGCGAGGCTTGCGCACGACGCCTCGCTTTCGACGCTGCGCGCCGCGGACCTCGAAGATGTCCGCGAAGTCGGCACCGAAGTGAAGGACCACCTCGACGTCGCACGCCCGCATCAGGAAGTTGGTGAAGACGATCTCCTCGATGAACCCGCCGTCGAGGATCTGGCGCCGGCGGATGTGCAGGAAGTTCTTCGGGTCCTCGAGCAGCTCCTCGTGCCCGGGATCGCTGAGCATGAGGTCCACCTGGTTGTACGCGGGGTGCGACGTCTCGGCGCTGAGGCGCACGGCGTGGCGCCCACGGATCTCGAGCGCGTAGCGCGACAGGAACCGCGTGTCGCGGCTGAACAGACCGAGCTCGCGGGCCCCCGCCGGGGTGATGTCTCCCTGCGGGTTGGTCACGAGGAACATCGACCCGCGGGCGCGCACGAGGCGCTCGATCTCGCCGACGATCGGAAGGCTCAGCAGCGCGTTCGCCTGATCCGTCGGTTCTGACGTCGCCGCGGGTGTCAGCTCCCCGTTGGAGCGTCCGTTCGGAGGGACCGCATCGTTCTCCATGTGTCTCCTCGGGTGGCGTGCGTGCGAGCCACGCTCTCGTAGATGCGCTCGTAGTCGCTGGCCATGCGGGCGGACGAGAAACGCTGGCGCGCCCGGCGCCGGCAGGCATCGCGATCAATGTGCACGGCATCCGCGAGGCGCTGCCGCATCTCAGCCGCGTCGCGCACGAGGAATCCCGTGACTCCTTCGTCGACCACCTCGGGAGCGGCTCCTCGTGCGAACGCGACGACGGGAGTGCCGACGAGCATCGACTCGATCATGACGAGCCCGAATGGCTCCTCCCACTGCACGGGGAAGAGGGTCGCGCGTGCGCCCGCGAGCAGCGCGACCTTGGGCGCGAAGGTCACCTCGCCCACCCACTGCACCAGCTGCCCCGCCCGCGCGAGCCTCGGCTGCACCTCGCACGCCATGAACTGTTCGTTCACCCAGTGGGCCTGACCGCCCATTCGCAGCGGGACTCCGGCATCCACCGCCACGTCGATGGCGACGTGAGGCCCCTTCTCCGGAGCGAAACGCCCGACGAAGGCGAGCCAGCCGCCTGCCCCGTCCCCCCGCGGGTACAGATCGACGTCGAGACCGTGATGCACGACGTCGATCGCATCGAGCTCGGGCGACAGCTCCGCCTGTCGATGGGAGATGGCAACATACGTGACGTCGGGGAACGCCGTGTAGTACTTCACGAGTGAGTCCACGCGGTCGTGGTGCAACGTCAGCAGCGTCGGGACGTCACAGAGGACCGACAGCGCGGCAGCTGGCGCGGTGTGCGCGTGCACCACGTCGAACGGGGGACGCTCGACCCGGATCTCCGCCCACGACATGGCGACGTGCCTCAGTTCCGCCAGCTCGTTGGGCGGCCAGACCGCCTCGGCGAACTGCCAGCGCAGCTCGCACTCCGGATTCGAGTCGCCCGTCGCGAAGACGGTCACGTCGTGTCCGCGGCGCGTGAGCTGCTTGGCGAGCTCCGCGATCACGAGCTCCGTCCCGCCGTAGCCCGTCGGCGGGACGGAGACGGCGCACGTGGAGATCAGGGCGATTCGCATCGCCTCAGGCGACGACGCGTCGACGACCGAAGAGCAGCGACAGTCCGGCGAGCACCAAGAACACGACGAACAGCACCTTGGCCACGCTCGCGGCACCCGCGGCGATCCCCGCGAAGCCGAAGACCGCTGCGACGATGGCGATGATGAAGAAAACGGCCGCCCAGTAGAGCATGAGATCCTTCCTTTCGCCGTGAGAGACCAAGCATCCGAGCTGCAGCCGTCATGCCCGCTCGGCCGCGGCGAGGGGATCAGCGCAGCAGTCTTGCCACGACCACGAGGTCATCCACGAAGGCACGCATCTCGACCTCCCGCGTTTCGTCATCGGGGGCGCGGAGGATCGAGGACGGGTGAACCGTCGCGACCACGTGCGGCGCGAGCGTGGACGGCACGGGCTTGCCGCGGCTTTTCGTCACACGGAAGTCTCTGCCGAGGAGTGCCTGTGCCGCGGTCGCGCCGAGGCACACGATCACGCGCGGCTGCAGAGTCGCGATCTCGGCGTCGAGCCACCGGCGACACGCGGCGATCTCGACCTGGTTGGGCTTGCTGTGCAGCCGGCGCTTGCCGCGCGGCTCCCACTTGAAGTGCTTGACCACGTTCGTCACGTAAGCGAGCCGCCGGTCGATGCCCGCGCGCTCCAGCCCGTCGTCGAGGAGGCGACCCGCGGGGCCGACGAAGGGCTCTCCCTGGCGGTCCTCCGAGTCGCCCGGCTGCTCGCCGACGAGCATCAGCGGCGCGTCCGGAGGACCGTCGCCGAAGACCGTCTGCGTCGCGCGCTCCCACAAATCACACGCGCGACAGCCGGCGGCGGCCTTTCTCAGCTCCTCGAGGCTCGTCATGTCGGTCCTCACGCGGCACGGTGGCGCCGTCCGTGCGGCTTGTGCGACGCCTTCCGCGCAGACGCGAGGCTCTTCTGGAGGACGTCCACGAGATCGACCACGTTGGTGGCCGCTCGCGGTCGCGCCTTGCCGCGCGGCGCAGGCTTGCCCTGGGCTCGAGCCTCGATGAGGTGCATCAGCTGGTCGCGGTAGTGGTCCTCGAACTGCCCCGGATCGAAGCGGGTGGTCATCGATTCGACGAGCGCGGTGGCCATCTTCAGCTCGGGCTGCGAGAGCTTGACGGTGGGCTCGGGGAATTCCAGGTCCGTCGGCGCCACGACCTCGTCGGCCCAGTGCATCATCTCGATGACCAGCGCCGGGCCGCGCGGCTTGAGCGCCGAGAGATGCTCGCGCGTCCGCATGACTACGCGCGCGATGCCGACCTTCCCTGTGCTCGCGAGCGTGTCCCGCAGCAGCGCGTACGCGTGGCGCCCTCTCTTCTCCGGCTCGAGGTAGTAGGGCACGTCGAAGAGCACGGGATCGATCTCCTCGAGGTCCACGAACTCGACGATGTCCACCGATTGGGTGGACTCCGGGCTCGCCTTGGCGAAGTCTTCGTCGTCGAGGATCACGTAGTCGCCCTTCTGCACCTCGAACCCGCGCGCAATCTCGTTCCAGGGCACCTTCTCGCCACACACCGAGCACACGCGCTCGTAGCGGATGCGGCCCTCGTCTTTCCGGTGCAGATATTTGAAGTGCAGCTCGTGCTCGCGAATGGCCGAGTAGAGCTTCACCGGGATCGTGACGAGGCCGAAGCTGATCGCGCCAGTCCAGATAGCGTGGGCCATGGCCGGGGCCGCTGCACGCCACGTTCCTCGATGCTGGTGCGCCGCATGCACCCGCCGCGACCGGGACACACACATGGCAGCGAACGGGAAGCTCGAGGAAGTGAGCGGCGAAGAGCGCATCCGGCGCTGGATGCGACGGAGTGTGCGGGAACGTCCGCTGGTCGCGCTCGGCGCGGCGGGCGCACTGGGGCTGCTGGTGGGTGGCGTGGTCGCCTCGCGCGCCGCGCGCCTGCTCTTTCTCGCGACCGTGGGTTACGTCGCCAACGAGCTCTGGCATCGAAGAGGGCGACTCGACCTCGACGACGTCATCGCGAAGGTGTTCCGATGATCAGGACCCGCCTCGCGTTCGCTGCCGCCTGCACCGCGCTCGCGGGACTCCTGACCTGCGCATGCCACGAACCGGAGCAGCCCCCGGTCCCGCCTCGTCCGACGAACCCGACCAACGCGGCGTTCGGCGCCATGGTCGCCGAACAGGAGCTCGACGCGTCCACCATCGTGCGCGAGGCGGGCCCGGTGCCTCCCGCGGATGCGGGCATCGGCCTGTTCGACGCAGCACCGGTCGGACCCCGCTGAGTAGGGTCAGCCGCTCGTCTTTCCGAGCAGCCGTCCGAGCTCGGAGCGCAGCTTCTGGACGTCTTCCTCGTCGTGACGCCGGATGTCCTCGAGGACTCGCTTCACGCCGGGCTCCTGGTTCGCGTCCTCCAGGTAGTCGTCGTACGCCTCGAGCGCCTGCGACTTCTCGTGCAGGATCGAGACGATGTCGTACGTCAGGTCGTCGAGCGGCTTCTGTGTCATCGTCGCCATGTGCGTCACCTCCGCTGACGCCGCTTGCAAGACGCGTGGACGCCTCCTGACGCAGCGCGACGAAGGACCGGCGAAACGAACATGTGAAATCCGGTCCGTGACCATTGTGCTCGCCGTGGCAAGTGGTCACGATGCCCGCCCCGGGGGTCGAGCGGAAAACTCCCTCGAAAACCGCGCCTCGCTCGTCGGCACAGTGAGTGCGAGCGACGCGCGGGCCACACGTCGCCATGAAAGCCACGATTCTCCTCGAGCGTCAGCACCGCAACCTCCACCAACTCTGCGAGGCCGTCGAGCGCGGCAGTGCGCGCGTTCGCGAGTCCCTGCTGCCGCAGCTCGCTGGCGACCTCGTGGCTCACCTCGCGGTCGAGGAGCAGCTTTTCTACCCCGCCGTGTGTGCAGCGCTGCACGAGGACGCAGGCGTGCGATCGGACAAATCGCGACACGAGGAAGCGCGCATCCAGCTCGAGCGCGTGCTCGCGGTTTCGGTGGAGGACGACGGCTTCGCCGAGGCGATGGGCGCGCTGCGCGACGTGGTCGAGCGTCACGCCGAGGAAGAGGAGGAAATGCTCTTCCCGCAGCTCGAATGCGCGATCGATTCGGGAGCGATGCGCGAGCTCGGCCTCTCGATGATGTCGCTGTATCACGCCAAGGTCGAAGCGGGTTACTCGGCGCCCGAGAAGCGCCCGGTGCGCTCGCCTCCCGAGGCGCACGCGCACGGCCGCTGAGCACGCGTCGCCACCCGGCCGCGAGGGCCGTGACCAAAGGCACGGCGATTGCGACCCTCGACGCAAGATGTTGCGGCAGGTCAAGCGCACGGGCCAGGCGGTTCATCCGGCGCTCACGCCCGTGGCACTGGGCGTCTTGGCGCTCGGCGCCGGCCTGGACGTGCTTGCGGCCGGCAGGGAGGGACCGCTGGCGTGGCTCGCGTTCTGGACCATCGCATCGGGCATCGCGGCGGGCACCTGGTCGGCAATGTTCGCCGTGGCCGACTGGATCTTCTTCGCCGACGCAGGTGACGCCGGCGTCTGCGGGATCGGGGGTTTTCCCACCGCGCTCGTCGTCGGTCTCTTCGGCCTGTCGGCGCTGTTGCGCGTCGCGTCCCCGGAGCACGTAGCGCCTCCGGCGGCGATGGCGCTCGAGGTGGCCGGCGTGGCGCTCATCGTGACCAAGACGTGGGTCGGACGCGAGCTCGCGTCCTGGCTGCAAGAGCGCCGCTGAGGCTGTCATGACGACCGATGTTGCACCCGGCGCCCCGATGGGCGGCAAGTACCGACTGCTTCGTCAGCTCGGCGAGGGCGGCATGGGTGTCGTGTTCGAAGCCGAGCATGTCCGCCTCGGACAGCGCGTCGCGATCAAGTTCCTCCGCGACGACGTTCTCGCGATGCCCGACGCCGTCGAACGATTCGAGCGTGAAGCGAGGGCCACGTGCCGGATCCACGGGCCGCACGTCGCCCAGGTCCTCGACGTGGATGCAGACGAGCGGGGGCGCCCGTACATCGTGATGGAGCTGCTCAAGGGGCGGGATCTGGAGGCCGAGCTGCAGGAGCGAGGCGCGTTGCGAGTGGAGGAGGCCGTCGACTGGGTGCTCCAAGCCTGCGCCGCGGTAGCAGACGCGCACGCAGCGGGCATCGTTCATCGTGACCTCAAGCCCTCGAACCTCTTTCTCGCCGACCACCAAGGGACCCGCGTGCTCAAGGTGCTCGACTTCGGCATCTCGAAGATCGCCTGCGAGGATCGCTCGGACGCCCTCACGTCCGTCGGCCTGACCGTCGGGACGCCGCTGTACATGTCGCCGGAGCAGGTGCGTTGCTCGCGCGACGTCGACGCGCGAACCGACGTCTGGTCGCTCGGCGTCATTCTCTACGAGCTCGTGGCGGGCGTGCCGCCCTTCATGGGCACAACCACGGCCGCCATCGCCGCCATCGTCGCCGACGCGACACCAAGCCTCAGGGAGGCGCGTCCGGGCGTCCCGGCTGGCCTCGAGCGTGCAGTCGCGACCGCCCTGGCGAAGTGTCCCGCGCACCGCTTCCCGAGCGTCGAGGCGTTCGGCGCCGCGCTCATGCCGTTCGCCTCGGCTCAGGGCATCGCCGGTCCGTTCTCGCTGCGGCCCTCGCGTGAGGCATTCGACGTCGCGACGAACACGATGCGGCGCGTGCCAAGGGGTCCCAGAGCGCGGGAGTCGTCGGATCTCCTGCGACTGCCCACTTCGGGTCTCGGACGCGCACCTTCTCCGGTGCGCACGTTCGTGACGACGCTCGCGATAGGGGCGGGCCTCGCGAGCTCCGTGGTGCTGGTCGGCGAGCGATCGAGAGCGGCCCCTGCGGCCGCGGTGGTCGCCCGTGCAGCCTTGCCCGGGGAATCGGCGTCGGTCGGCCACGCGACCGAGACCGAGACCGAGACCGAGCCCCCGCCTGCGGCATCCAGCATGTCGGGCGCGCCCCAGACGGCGCGCGCCCCGTCGCTCCAGCCGACGACGATGGTGGTCCGTTTCCCACGCCGCGTGTTCTCGTCGTCGGGCATCGCACCTTCTCCGCACGGCGCCCCTTCGGCCCTCGCAACACGCAAACGCCGGCTCTGAGCGCCGATCCCCGAATCCCTTCTCGGGTACTCTGAGGGGATGAGCGTTCGTGGCTTTCGGTGGGGACTTGCGCTCGGAGCGAGCGCTTGGCTGGTGGTGATCGCGGCGTGCGGGGGCTCGAACTACACGGGCACGGTGGGCGGCGACGGCAGCGCCGACGTCGAGTCGGACGCAGGGAGCGATTCGCAGGAGCAAGACTCCACGACCGACACGACCAACGACGTCATGGTCGTGGACGCGGCCGTCGACCACAAGCACCACGACGGCTCGCCGGTCCAGGACTCGACGGCGAACGATTCGCCCGAGGACACGACGGACGGGGCCGATTCGACGACGGACACGGGCCAGGACGTGGGACCGGACACCTCGGAGGCCGCGATCGATGCGCCCGAGGATACGACGGCGGACACCGGCCCCGACGCCTCGGGGACCGACGCCAGCGATGGCGCATCGTCCGATGGTCCGGGCGATGCCGCCGAGGAGCCCGAGGCCTCACCGTGTCTCGGTACGTCCACGAGCTGCGGTCCGCCTGGCGCCTGTGTCGACTGCACCGGCGCGGCGAACGGCGACCAGTGCATCGGCCAGGCCTGCGGATGCAACGACAGCACCGACTGCCCGGCGGGCAGGGCGTGCGATCCGTCGACCAAAACCTGCGGCACGTCGTGCTCCGGCGGCCTCGCGTGCAACGGCGGATGCTGCAACGGCAACACCTGCGTCACGGGCAACACCACCACCGCGTGCGGCACCGGCGGCGGCGCCTGCAACGATTGCACGACAGACCCGGCGACGCCGGCCTGCCTCGGCAACGGCACGTGCGGCTGCGAGCGAAGCGCCCAGTGCCCCCTGGGATCGGCATGCTCCGGAGCGGGCGTCTGCGACGTCGACTGCGACGCGACGCACGACTGCAACGGTGGCTGCTGTTCGAGCGGGCTCTGCGTGCGCGGAGACCAGACGTCCGCTTGCAACCTCGGCATGGCCGCATGCGGAACCTGCATGTCGCCGCTCGAGTGCATCGTCGGCAACGGGACGTCGTCGTGCGGCTGCGAGACGGCGGAGGACTGCCCCTCCGGTCAGGCGTGCAACACGCAGACACACGTCTGCGGCACTACCTGCAGCGCGCTGATGCCTTGCAACGGCGGATGCTGCGACACCCAGGGCGGGCTCGCCGGGACGTGCGCCGCCGGCCAGGGCGACACGGCTTGCGGGAGCACCGGCGGGATCTGCACGAGCTGCGCGAACGCGAGCATCGGCCACACGTGCCAGCCCGTGAACGGGAGCATCCTCGGCGGTCAATGCGGGTGCAGCTCCATCACCGACTGCCCGCTCGGCGCGACCGGGTGTACGAATGGCACGTGCGACGTGCTGTGCACGAGCGGCGGCGGGACGGGGTGCGCGGACAGTTGCTGCGGTGCGGGCGGGACTTGCGATCCGGGCAACACGAGCACGTCGTGTGGCTCGACCGGCGTCTGCATGGACTGCACGACCAGCTCCACCGGCTACGCGTGCGTCCCGTCGGGAACCTCGAGCGGGTCGAAGTGCGGTTGCCTCGCGACCAACGACTGCCCGATGGGCACGGCCTGCAACCCGGTGACGCACGCTTGCTCGGCCACGTGCGGCATCAACGAGCCGTGCAACGGAGGGTGCTGCTCGAACGGCGCCTGCGTGGCGGGCACGGCGACCAACGCGTGCGGCTCGGCCGGCGACTCTTGCTACAACTGCGCGAAGAGCCTCGCCGGCCAGGTCTGCGTCACGGGTGCGTGCGGGTGCAACGTCGACGGAGACTGCTTCGGTGGCCAGACGTGCGACACGAGCGCCCACCTCTGTCAGTGACGGACTGACGTAGCGTCAACGGCGGCGGGTCCGCATCGCCTCGGGCACGCGCGCGACGGCGCTGGCGACCGCTGCGCGCGCCGTCGCCCTCTCGAGGGCGTGCAGACGACGCGGCTCGTCCTCGCCACTCGCAGTGCCCTCGAGCACGGCGAAGACGTTGCCGCTCGTGCGCTCGCGCAGCGCGGCAGACACCGCGCACGTCACGGCCGCCGATTGACCGACCCGCGCATTCATCTTCACGAGCGAGACGCTCAGGACGGCGCGCGCGCTGCGTGGCAGCTTGGACCCGTCGAGGGTACGAACCGCCTGAGAGACCATCGTGCGCAGCGACGCCGGGTCGACTTCCGCGTCGCCCGCTGCCTGCGCCTGCCCGGCGAGGGCCGCCACCGTGACCTCGCCCACTTCGACGGGCGATTCCCCGGCACCCGCTTGTTGCAGCCATACTGCAACAAGCAGTCCTATCCCAAACGGGACAACGAAGCTCGACCGCAAGGACCCCATCGATCCACGGGTTAACCGGGGCGAGCCGCCTGGGCCAAGAACCGTGCAGCGTCCCGCGCCCGTCTCCCCGGAGCATTTGGGTGGCATGCGGCCCCACGCTGCCGACAATGCGCCCCCATGCGTCGCACCATTGCCTGGTCCTTCCTTGTGGCCGCCCCCTTCCTGGCCGCACCCGCCGCCTGCGGCAGCAGCGCCGACACGACGTCGTCGCCCCAGAACGGCGACGGAGGCAGTGGAAGCGGGGGTGGCAGCGGAGGCGGAGGCAGTGGCAGCGGCAGTGGAGGCAGCAGCGGTAGCAGCGGCGGCTCGTCCTCCTCCGGATCGAGCTCCGGAAGCAGCGGGTCGAGCAGCGGCGGCCAGTCGTCCGATGGCGGCATCGTGAACGCGATGACGCCGATCAAGCACGTGGTCGTCATCGTCAAGGAGAACCACACCTTCGACAACTACTTCGGGACCTTCCCTGGCGCCGAGGGCACGACCACTTGCCAGACGACGATGGGCGCGATCACGGCGCCCCATGCCCCCAACAGCACGCCGCGCGATTTCTGCCACGAGCACTCCTGCGCGCTGCAGGATTGGGACGGCGGCAAGATGGACGGCTGGCTCGCCGTGTCGGGCGCGAGCATGAACAACGACAACTTGTTCTGCGCGCAGTACCAGGAGGCCGACCTGCCCAACTACTGGTCGTACGCGAAGAACTTCGCGCTCGGCGATCACTTCTTCGCCAACATGCTTGGGCCGAGCTTCCCCGGTCACACCTTCGTGCTCGCGGCGCAGGCAGGCTGGGCGACGGGCAACCCGGGTTACACGGTCACCAATCCGTACTGGGGCTGCGACGAATCGTCGAGCTACACGGTCGACGTCCTCCAGAACGGCACGTGCACCAGCCAGTCGGTCGCCCCGTGCTTCGACATCCCGAGCGTGCCGACCTTGCTACCGACCGGCGTCGACTGGAAGTTCTACGGGAGCAACTTCTACATCCTGCCGGAGATCTGGTCGATGTTCGACGCGGTGAAGAACGTCCGACAGACGAACCTGTGGAACAACGTCGTCAACGCGTCCACCTTCGACAGCGACGTGCAGTCGGGCAAGCTGCCGCCCGTCACGTGGCTGGTCGACCAGGATCTCAACGACGAGCACCCGAACATCGGCGGCGTCTGCCAGGGGGAGAACTGGACCGTCGGGCACATCAACGCGATCATGCAGAGCCCCCTCTGGAAGGACACGGCCATCTTCTTCACGATGGACGACTTCGGCGGGTGGTACGACCACGTCGCGCCGCCGCGCCAGTACGGGTGCGACGCGACGCAGCCCTACGGCCTCGGCTTCCGCCTGCCGCTCATCGTCATCAGTCCCTACGCCAAGAAGGGCGTCTACACGAAGGTGGCCGAGCAGGCCTCGATCCCCAAGTTCATCCTCGAGAACTTTGGCGCCACCAAGTACCTGTCCGACGTAGATCCCGCAGCCCAGGACAAGCAGGCCAACGATCTGATGGACATGTTCGACTTCAATCAGACGCCGATCGCGCCGCTCGTCCTGCAACAGCGGGCGACCTGTCCCCCGTGATCGCGGCTCACGAGGCCTGACGGAAGCCCTCGGGATCGAGCGGCGTCGGCGGCAGATCGATGCGCCGCTCGTCACACCCGTACGCCGTCGGCTCGAGCTCGAGGATCGTGTGCAGGGGGATCGACACGAACGGACACTCGTTGGGCGGCCTGTCCATCATGTACGCGTAGAGCGCGCGCAGGACCGCCTGGTGCCCGATGACGAGCACCGGGCGGCGCTCGCGCTCGAGCTCGAAGATCACGGGCTCGAGCCGCTGGAGGACGTCCTGGTACGACTCCCCGCGCGGATCACGGTAGCGGAACTTGTCGGCCTGCCTTGCCTCGTACTCGCTCGGCATCGCGTCGGCGATCTCGGCGTACGTCATCCCGTCGCACACCCCCGCGTCGATCTCGTCGAGCGCGCGCCACGCGCGGTACGGCAGTCCGAGGATCTCCGCCGTCTCGACGGTGCGTCGCAGGGTGCTCGTCCACACCACGAGATCACTGCCGACGCGATCGCGAACGACGCCAGCGAGGGTGCGGGCGTACGCGCGGCCCGCTTCGCTCAGGGGTGCGTCGCCGCCGATTCGCCCCAGGACGTTGAACTCGCTCTCGCCGTGGCGCGTGAGCCAGACGCTCCGCGGCTGCACGTGCAGGTTCAGCAGAAAGTGCACGACTCGCGCGAGCAGGTACCCCTCGATCCGGTGCAGGACCACCTTGCGGCCCACGTCGATGATCTTGACGAACGCCCCCTCGTCCTCGCCGATCTCCTCGTAGGCGCGCTCGTAGTGCGCGATGCGCAGTCGGAAGTCGCGCACGGCTTCCTCCTCCGGCACGCCCTCGTAGTCCGGCGAGCGCGCCTTGGTCGCGCGAATGTTCGCCTCGACCAGCCCCGGGTCGTTGCAGATCGATTCGAGGTAGACGACTTCGAGGCCCTCGGCCTCGCAGCGCGCCTGCACCAGCTTCCGGCGTTCGCGCGTGTTGTTCGTCGCGTCGTAGATGGCGATGTCGCCACCCCCGCGGAGAAAGGCGATCAAGTCGTCCAGCGCGGCGAGCGCGACCTCGCGTCGTGCTTCCTGGCCGGCGTCGTTGCGCGGGTCGAAGAAGGAATGCCGCTGCCCGCTGCCGATGCGCTGGCGCCGGTACGATCCCACGTTGAACACCTGCGTGCGGTACCCGAGCCACGAGAGGTAGCGCGCCACCTTGCGGGCGATGAAGGTCTTGCCGCGCGCGGGCAGGCCGACCATGACGAACGCGATCTTCGACTGCGCAGCGGGTGCGGGCATCGCGGTAAGAGCAGCGCTTAGCACGACAGAGGCTATTCTCGGAGGCGCAGGGGACAAGTAGTCGAGGAATGGACCACCAGGCGCTGATGGACGCGTTCTCCGACGCGGGAGCAGAGGCGTTTCACGTCTCCATCGTCCTCGTCGTGGATCAGTCGGGGTCGATGAAGCCGTTTGCGTCCGCGGTACCGGATGCTTTCGATCGATTCGTCGCGTCCTTGCGCGAGGGCGGCGCCGCGGAGAGCTCCAGGCTCGCGGTCATCACCGACGGGAAAGACACGTCGTCCACGCCCGAGGGGCGCTGGGAACTGCAGTCCCTCTCGCTCCGGGCGCAGACGCGCGAGTGGACCCTGCTCACGTTCGGTATCGGAACCGACGGGCGCGTCGCAGCCCGCTCGCTCGGGTTTCCCGACGATGCAGAGTCGGCGCAGACGCTCGCACGCAGCGCCGACAGCCTCTTCGAGTCCCTCGCCGTCGTGTCCTCGCGGTCGATCCCTCCGGGGGCGAGCGGTGTCGTGAGACGAAGGCCGTAGCGCGTCTTCTGCTCTGGCGCGGTCTTCTGCTCGACAGACGCGATCGTCTCGCTCAGGAGCCCGGCCGTTCCGCTCACTGGTCCAGCCGTCACGCTCACTGGCGCAGCCGTCGCGCTCACCGGTGCACCCGTCACGCTCACTGGTGCACGCGTCACGCTCCCTGGCGCAGCCGTCGCGCTCACTGGTGCACCCATCACGCTCACTGGCGCAGCCGTCACGCTCACTGGTGCACCCGTCACGCTTACCGGTGCACCCGTCACGCTTACTGGCGCAGCCTTCACGCTCACTGATGCACCCGTCACGCTCTCTGGGGCAGCCGTCACGCTCACCGGGGCACCCGTCACGCTCACCGGTGCAGCCCTTTCGCTCGAGCGGGCAGTATTGCCGCTCAAGCGTGCGGCCCTTTCGCTCGTACGTGCAGTCCTTACGCTCACGCGCTCGGTCCTTTCGCTCACTCACGCGCTCCTTTCCCTCGCGAGCGCGGTCATGCCGCTCATGATCGCGGTCATGCCGTTCATGAACGCCCCCGTCTCGCTCACGGACGCAGTCCTCTCGCTGACGGATGCGCCCTTGCCGTTCGTCATCGAGCGCTCTCCGCCAAGGGATGCAGTCTTGCTGCTCATGACGACGGTCCTTGCACGAAGAGCCGTGCCCATGAGCCTGATGGACGCATCGATGAGCGAAAAGACTCCGGTTCTTTGCGCGATGCGTGCGGCCGTTCGGCGGAAGACAGTGCCTGTCGGGCTCGGCGCTGTCCGCCTTCGCGGGTAGGCAGGGCGCGTCCGGCCGATGACCACGGTGATGAGCAACGTCGCTTCGAGAACGAGGCGGACGGACGCGCCCCTCCGCGAGACGAGCACGCTGCCGAGCGGAATGGCCGCGCGGGCGAGAAAGATGCGAGCGCTCGTCGGGCAGAGGACTCTGCCGGTCAGAGAGATGAAAGGGCCGGCGAGGGCTATGATGCCGCCGCCATGGCTCAGAAGCGCTCGCCCGTGCCGTACTGGGACTACATCAAGGTCGAACCACTGCTCGCTCTGCAGACTGGCATCGGCGCTCGAGAAGACGAGCTCTCGAACGACGAGGTGATGTTCATCGTCGTGCATCAGATCGACGAGCTCTGGTTCAAGCTCGCCCTCCGGGAGATGGTCGCCGTGCGCAACCTCTTTGCGCGCGTGCCGGTCCCCGAACAGGCACTCGCCTCGGCCGTGCGCGGGATCCGACGGATCGAGACGATCCTGCGCCAGCTCGCCGCGCACTTCGAGCTCATGGAGACGATGACGACGCGCGACTACCTCGCCTTCCGCGACAAGCTCACCGGGGCGAGCGGCTTCCAGTCGGCGCAGATGCGCGAGATCGAGATCCTCATGGGTCTCCCCGAGGCGGACCGGATCCCGCTCGGGCACGAGGGGTCGTACCAGAAGGCCCTCGTGCAGCCGGACGGCTCGGAGTCGACCGCGCTGCGCCGCGTGCGCACGCGCCTTGCCGACGTGCCGACGCTGCGTGACGCGATGCTCGAGTGGATCCATCGGACTCCCATCCAGGGGTCGACCCCCTCGCAGCCCGACGACGCGCAACGCGTGCGCGCCTTCGCCGAGGCGTACCTCGCCGCGCACAGCCGCATGGTGGAACGCGGCCTGGCCGGAGCGCTCGATCAGGCGCTCACCGACGCGGACAGAAAGCGACTCGACGAGCGCGCGCGGGGCGAGATCGCTTCGGCGCGAGCGTACCTGCTCGCCGAGGAGGTGCCCGAGCCGGAGCGCGCGCGCGCATCGCGAGTTCGTGCGGCCCTCGTGTTCATCGAGAGCTACCGCGAGCTGCCGCTGCTCGCGTGGCCGCGCGAGGTCCTCGACGGGCTGACGACGTTCGAGCAGGCCTTCGTCATCTTCCGGCAGAGGCACGCGCGGATGGTCGAGCGGATGATCGGGCGGCGCACGGGCACCGGCGGCTCGGCGGGCGTCGACTACCTCGACACGACGGCGCTTCGATACCGCGTCTTCCGCGAGCTCTGGGCGGTGCGCACCTTGCTCGTACGCGCTCAGGACCTTCCGCCGCTGGAGAACGCGGCAGCGTACGGGTTCGCCGGAGGCACGTGACGCGAGGCTGGGGTCTCGTCCTCTCGTGTTGCATGGTCGCGCTGGTCGCGACGGTCGACTCGCCTTCGCGCTGGCCCGAAGCAGAGCTCTCTCCTCGAGGGCAGACCTGGCTCTTCGATCTGCGCTCCCGGGCTTTCGAGAACGACGACGAGGACGCCGCGTCACCCGCGGCGGCAGTGCACGTACCGCCGCAGTTCGACGCGGGACGCGGGCCCGCGGTCATCCTGTACTTCCACGGCTGGAACGGTTGCGTCCGCGTCGCTCTCGGCGACCAGGACGCGCCGTGCGTCGAGGACGGACCCGATCGCCCGGCGTCTTCCCTCGCCGCGCAGCTGGACGCGTCGGGCGTCAACGCGATGCTCGTCGCGATCGAGCTGCGGCCGGAGGTCGCGAGCGGGAGCCCCGGGCACCTGGCCGAACCGGGACGGGTCCGAGCGCTGCTGCAGGAGATCTTCGTCGAGCACCTCGCGCTTCCGCTCGGGAGGACACTCGACGTAGACGCGCTCGGCCCGACGATGGTCGTCGCCCACTCGGGCGGGTACCAGGCGGCCGCAGCGACGCTCGCGGTCGGCGGCCTCCGCGTCGACGACGTGGTGCTGCTCGATGCTCTGTACGGGGCCGACGACGTCTTCGCTTCCGCCGCTCGCGCCGGCGTACGGCTCCTCGACCTCTACACGTGCTGCGGCGGCACGGACGGCCACTCCCGCGCGCTCGCGGCCGCGCTCGCGGCGACGCACCGCGACGTGGCGCTCGACGACGGCGACGGCGAACTCGATCCGACCACGCTCACCCACACTGTCTTTTTCAAGCGGGTACCGGCAGCGCACGCGCTTCTCCCGCAACTTTACGCTCGCGTCGTCTTCGAGCGCCGATTGAGAGAGCCGTAGTCGATGTGCGCAGGTTCGCGCGCGAGTGAGTAGCGATGCGACCGATCTGAAGCTCGAGCTTCGCTTTGTTCCTCGGCGTGTTGGTCGCGGACGCTAACCTAGGCTGTTGCGTGCGACGACCCGCCTCATGAGCCGCCGCCACTCCCACAGATGGTTCTTCGCGTCGAGAACCGCGCGCCTCCTGGCGTGCGCGACGCTGGCCATGGTCGCCTTCGTCGCGACCCCGTCGGACGGGCGCCCCACGGCTACCCGGTTCGATGCGCTCCCGCGCCCCGTCGAGCGCCTCGCGCAGCCGATCTGGCTCCCGCACTGCCACATGCGCATCGTCGAGTGGCGTACCACCGTCGTCCTGCGCAGCGAGACGACGCCGAGCGATCAGGCGCTCGCCGTGATCGACGACACGTGCCGCGACGCGTTCGATCGCTACGGTGATTTCCTGCGAAGTCGCAAGCTGCCGCGCCTCCACGTGCAGCCAGACGTGCTTCCGGCGATCTCGCTGCTTCCGGGCAACACGCTGCTCGACGGCAAGACGCCGCGCGCGCTCAACGACCTGCCCTCGCGCTTCGAGGCCGTGGCGCCGGGTTGCTGCTACTGGGGCCTGTACGTCGACTCGCTCAATCACCTCTTCCTGCGAAACGACCCGCTCATCAAGGACGCGAGCGGCGCGCTCGTCCCCAACCCGCGCTTCGTGCGGACGCTGACCCACGAGATCTCGCACATCCTCAGCTCCCGCCTCGGCGTCTGGGACGTCCTCGGCTACGATCGCCAGCACGACGAAGACCTCGCCGAGGACTTCGTGGCGTTCATGGGGATGCATTTCCCGGCGGAGAGCTCGGCCGAGGACCTCGCGTTCCACCGCGGTCGCACGCCACACGCGCCCGCGGTCAACGAGGACACGGCGAGCGCCAAGGCTGCGCCGCCCAAGACGGGCGAGTCGGCGAACACGAGCCCGCAGCGCTGATCTACTCTGCGGGGCGTGCGAGCCCCGCTCTTGATCACCGTTGCGTTCGTCTACGCCGCGTGCGCGTCGACGCCGACCGCGACGCCGGCCTCGACCCCGACCCCGACCCCGACCTCGACCGCGACCGCGACTTCGACCGCAACCGCTTCCGCGCCGCCTGTTGCTCCCCAGGATCCGATCGCGGCGGCGCAGGCGCAGGCCGACGCGTGGCGCGCGGCGCATCAGATCATCGATCTGCACACCCACATCGATCCCACGCCCGATCACATCGCCGAGGCGGTGCGTGTCTTCGACGCCGTGGGCGTCGGCGTAGCGGTCGAGCTGAGCGGAGGCGTGACGACGCATGCCGCGGGGCGCCCTTCCGATTTCGAGCTCACGAAGGCGGCGCTCGACAAGCAGGCGCCGGCGCGATTCCTCGAGTACATGAACCTCGATTACGCCGACTGGGACAAGCCGGACTTCGCCCAGCGCGCGGTGCAGCAGGTCGAGGAGGGCGCGCGCCTCGGCGCCGCCGGCTTCAAGGAGTTCAAGCGGCTCGGCCTCTACGAGCGCGACGGCAAAGGGCGTCTCATCAAAGTGGACGACCCGAAGCTCGACCCCATGTGGAAGCGGCTCGGTGAGCTCGGCATGCCGGTGTCGATCCACGTCGCCGATCCCAAGGCGTTCTGGGAGCCGTACGACGCGCACAACGAGCGCTGGACGGAGCTCAAGGACCACCCGCGCTGGTGGTTCGGCGACCCGAAGAAGTTCCCGCCGCGCATGGAGCTGCTCGCGGCGCTCGAGCGGGTCGTGGCGCGCCATCCCGAGACCACGTTCGTCTGCGTGCACATGGGCAACAACGCCGAGGACCTCGACTGGGTCGCGGCGCAGCTCGACAAGCATCCGAACATGATGGTCGACATCGCCGCCCGGGTGCCCGAGTTCGGCCGGCACGATCCGGACAAGGTGCACGACTTCTTCGTGAAGTACGCCGACCGCATCTTTTTCGCGACGGACTTCCAGGTGTACGAGCGGATGATCCTCGGCTCCGGTGGCAGCGGGCCACCGCCGACGGAGCAGGACGCGATCGACTTCTTCCGCAAGCACTGGCGCTTCTTCGAGACGGCCGACCGCGACTTCCCGCACATGACGCCCATCCAGGGCAACTGGACGATCAGCGCGATCCACCTGCCGGCCGACGTGCTCGCGAAGGTGTACTTCGGCAACGCCGAGCGCCTGCTCGCCTCCCCTCTCGCCAAGCTTCGATCCGCCGTACATTGAGCCGGGTGATCGCCCCGACGCCGACGGCCAAGGACATCAAGCGCTACCGCGAGAACCTGCGCGACGAGATCGACAGCGCGTGCATCTACCGCGCGATGGCCGACGCCGAGCCGGATCAGCACCTGGCGACCGTCTACAAGAGGCTGGCAGATGTCGAGGAACGCCACGCGGCGCTCTGGGAGGCCCAGCTCGCCAAGACGGGCGCGAGGGTTCCGCCGAGGCGCCCATCGGTGCGCGCGCGGGTGCTCGTGACGCTCGCGCGCCGCTTCGGTGCGAGGTTTCTGCTCCCGACGATGGCGAACATGGAGAGCGCCAACCGGCACGTGTACGACCGGCAGCCCGAGACGTCCAAGACGATGCGGGGGCAGGAGCGATCGCACGCGCGCGTCCTCCAGATCATCGCGAGCGCCGGCGGAGGGGCCGAGGGCGCGACCGTCGCACGCGCCGAGGGGCGCCATCAAGGCGTGGGAGGCAACGCGTTGCGCGCCGCGGTGCTGGGTGCCAACGACGGGCTCGTGTCCAACCTGAGCCTCGTGATGGGCGTCGCCGGCGCGTCGATGTCGGAGCACGCAATCCTCGTCACGGGCCTGGCGGGCCTCCTCGCGGGGGCATGCTCGATGGCCATGGGCGAGTGGATCAGCGTGCAGAGCAGTCGCGAGGCGTACGAGAAGCAGGTCGCCGTCGAAGAGTCCGAGATCGCCACGCTGCCGGCCGAAGAGGAGGAGGAGCTCGCGCTCATCTACATGGCCAAGGGCCTGCCCGAGGAGGAGGCAAAGCAGGTGGCCGGGCACATCATGTCCGACGAGAAGACGGCGCTCGAGACGATGACACGCGAGGAGCTGGGGCTCGACCCGCAGGAGATGGGTGGCTCGCCGTGGGCGGCCGCGGGCAGCTCGTTCCTGCTCTTTGCGATCGGCGCCATCGTGCCGGTGGTCCCGTTCGCATTCATCCACGGCCCCGTGGCGTTCTGGACGTCGGTCGGCGCGAGCGCCGCGATGCTCTTCGTGATCGGCTTCGCGATCACGCTCTTCACGGGGCGTGGCGTGCTCTACACCGGGCTGCGCCAGCTCGTCTTCGGAGCTGCAGCAGCAGGAGTCACGTACGCGATCGGGCACGGGATCGGGGTGGCCATCGGCGGGTGAGGCGCCCCAGTCAGTCGCCCGCGAGACTCAAGAGGAGGAAGTAGGCTGCGCTCGAGAGGGCGAAGAGCCAGCCGAGGACGGCGCTGGCGAGGGGAATGATCCGCCATCCTCGCTCCCGGCAGCGCACCTGGAACCAGACGTACGCGCAGGCGCAGGGCAGGACGACCGGAAGGATGTACCGGAAGTCGTTGCTGCACGAGTTCGGGGCGGAGATCCGGAGTGCCATGAGGCTCGCCAGAAAGAGTACGGCCAGCGCCACGAGCGGCATCCCGTCGAGCCACTCACGGCGACGCATGAGCAGGGCGCCAGCGACGAGCTGCACGAGCAGAGCGAGGAGAAGCACGCCGATGAGGACCGCGAGGGCTCGAAGCCACGGTTGCGCGTAGTCGAACTCGCCGAAGAGCGACGTCTTCAGCACGTAGTTCCAGAACCACTGGCGGCCCTTCCCGTCGTCCCACGGGCTGGTGAAGGGTTGCTTCAGGAAGTTGGGGACGTCGAGCCAGACGTAGTTCTTGAGGTGATTGCCGACGAGAAGGCCAGCGGGGTTCTGGTTGATGTCCGACACGAGAAGATGCTCGCGGCGTCCGGCAAGCCAGTCGCGGACTCCGACTCCCAATGCTGCAGTCACGGACACGACGAGGCACGCGGCTGCGATCCACCCCCGTCGAAGGTACTCACCGATGCGGCGTTCACGTTCGAGGAGCACCAGCCGCCCCAGGATGGCGAGAAGGAGGACCGCGAAGGCCACGAGGTCGTTGACCTTGGTCACCACGCCGAGCGCCGCCAGCAGCGATGCCCAAACGAGGTCGCGCCGAACGCCATGCACCCACCAGCGGCTGGTGAAGAAGAAGCTCGCTGCGAGAAAGAGGTAAGCGAGATCATCGTTGCCGATGCGCACGGCGTGCACGATGCTCGCGGGCCAGAGGAGCACCAGGGCGCCGAGCTGCGCATTCGTCCAAGATTCGCTCGACGTGGCGCCCCGCCCATCCCTTCGCACGCGCTCGCGTTGCATCCACAGGTTTGCCGTGGCGATGGCAAGCAAGGCGAACCCGAGCTCGAACAGAAGTGACTGCAGCTGCAACGACCAGAGGATCGCCGAACGGCCGACACCGAGGGCCTGCAGCGCCGACCACTGGAGCGCGTTGACCACGTAGTAGAGCGGGGGCTGGAAGAACATGTAGCCCTCCTCGGCTCCCGGCAACCTGTGGTGCGCGAGCAGGTACTCGATGTAATCGAGGTGCTGGAAGGCATCGTGGTGGCGGACGTTGAACGGCGTCACCGACAGGTAGGCCGCGCGTACGACGACTGCGGTGAGCGCCACGGTGACCATGGGCCATCCCACGGACAGCCGGCGCAGGAGCTCCGCGCCGAGTGCCAGAAACGCCGCAAGACCCACGCCGAGCTCGGCGAGCTCGATCCAGTCGTACGGGTCTTCACGCAGGTCGAGTCCTCCGGGCCCGCCCTCGTTGCGCACGCGCGCCACGAGCACGTTGTCGCCGAGATGTACGTAGCGTGCGATGCGAAGCCGGAACCCGTCTTGCCAATCGGCGAGCTTTGCGGGGGGAACGCCAGCGAGGGACACGTCGACGCCGTCTATCGAGAGAGATTGAAAATGATCGTCGGGCACGATGGTGATCGAGCGTGGACCGATGCGACTGACCACCAGGTGAGCGCGCACCTCGAGAACGCCCCTCGTGGAAGGCAGGCCGACGGGCAGCTCGGCATGATGCCAGGGTTCGTTCCCTTCCCGCATCTCGACGGAGGTGAATCGCGGCGCGCTGAAGGCATGCACGAGCATGGCGAGCGCCAGCACCAGAAGATACGAGGCGCACCTGAGCCAGAAACGCATGCGAGGTCCCGTTCGCGCCCTCAAGGGAGCGAAGCCCTGCGCCGTGTCCACACCGAGAGCTTCGCGAGCTGGGACACGAGCGCTTTCGCTCCCCCCAGAGCGAGCACCACGAGGAGCACGTCGTAGGGCACGCGATAGCGCTGCTCGGCGTAGAAGAACGCGGCGACGACGAGCATCGTGAGCACGTGCGCTGCGCACACGACGTGCACGATCGTCGGCCGGATGACGCACGAGATCAGTCCCACGAACGCGAGGGGCAAGACGACCGCGAGGAGAATCGCCTTGGTCACGCGGTCCGCCGTCCGGCGCCAGCCATCGCCCTGGTGCATGTTCTCCGGCCAGAGCGCGTTGTCGACGAAGAGCAGACGCACGTTCGACACCCACCGCTTCACGCGGTCGCCGAGCGTCATGTAGTGCACCTCGTTGCGGCGGGCGCGCTCGAGCTGCACGGGATCACCGATGTAGCCATCGAACCGCAGCTCGCGGTGCAGACCGAGCTCCGCCTTCGGCGGGGACTCGAAGAAGAACGTCATGGGATGTCCATCGGGCGCGTGCCATATCCCGACGATGCGCCCGTAGTCGGTGTCGGCCCAGAGGCGGGTCATCGTGCTGTTGTCCGAGATGAGGCCCCATCGCCCCGACAGGCGGTGATAGCGAGCCGCGCCCCACCCCACCGTGGCCGTCAGGATCAGGCCCGCCACGATCAAGCGGCGTACGGGAAGCCGCGGTGCGCGTGGCGGACGGCGCCAGAGGATGAGCAGGCCGACGATGGTGAGCGCGGCCAGGGTGAGGACGATCTGCGGCCGGATCAAGTAGGCCACCGAGGCCGCAAGCCCCGCGGACACAGACCCCTTGCCGCTCTCGACGAGGCGCACGAGAAGCCATGCGCTGAGGGCGAGCGCGCCGGCGTAGGGCTGCTCGGACGAGAAGAAGCCGCAGAACGCCAGGAGCGGGTACCAGAGGGCCATCCACAGCCCGACGGCCGTGGCGATGGTGAGGCTCCTTACGACGCGAACGGCCAGCAGCAAGGCGCAAGGGGCAACGATCGCGCCCCACATGCAGTTCAGGACCAGGAACGCGGCGTGATGCGTCCAGCCGACCAGCCTCATCTCCGCGGCGTAGACCATGTGAGCGCCCGGCGGGTACAGCGGGCACTGCACCGTCCACGCGTCGACGCCGGCAGCGGCCGCTGCGAGGCCGTGTGCGTCGGGCGGCGAGATGGAAGGTGGCAGCGGCGGCGCGTTGCCGTACGCGGCCTGCAGCGCGCGCAACACGTACCCGCCCATGTCCGAGAAGATGTTGTCGTACGGCGAATCGACGAACGATACCCAGCAGAGGCGCGCCGCGAGCGCGACCACGAAGACCGCCAGCGCCGCGAGCGCCACTCTGGACGGCTTGTGGAAGAAACGTGCGGCGAAGCTCAAGTCGAACCTGACGCAGTCTAGGCGATCAATGGCGAAGGCTGATGGCCCACCCGACGGCGCGCAACACCCCCTGCCGGACGGGAGAACGGTGGTGCGAGGCGCCGTGACGGCCGAGCACTTCCTCGCGATGGTCGAGGTACCACTCGTACGAATCGCGGAACATGGCGACGTTGCCGAAGCGAGGCGCCCAGTCGAGCTCCTTCCGGGCGCGCGCGATGTCGAAGTACATCGAGCGGCCGTACATGAGCGCGTGGTACGCGCCGAGGGGCGACACGCCCAGACGGCTGGTGACCTTCATCATGGCCACCGCCGGCGCCATCGGGACCGATACGACGCGGCTGCCCGTTCCGGCGTGTGCCACGAGGCCCTCGAGCGTCTCGCGCATCGTCCCGAACTCGGATGCGCCGATGTTGTACGTCGCAGGCCCGGGACGCTGCGCCGCCTTGATCGCCGCGTCGGCGAGATCGTCGGCGTGCACGAACTGATACGTGTTGTCGCCGCGGCCGAAGACAGGGACGTTCTGCCCGCGCCGCACCCACTCGAAGAGGATCTGCATGATCCCCAGGCGGCCGTGTCCCATGATCGTGCGCGGTCGGAGGATGCTGACGTCGAGGCCCTTCGCCACGTATTCGTGACAGAGGTCCTCGGCCGCGAGCTTCGCCCGCCCGTAGTCCTCCTGCGGGCGCGGCGGAGTCTCCTCCGTCACCGGATTGGAAGCGGGGGCGCCGAAGACCGCGCTCGAGGACATGTGGACGATCTTGCGCGGGCGCGTGGAGAGGGCGGCCTCGAGCAGGTTGCGCGTTCCGTCGCGATTGACGGTCCAGAAGGCGTTCTTGTCCTTCGCGAGCGGCACCATGGCCACGTTGTGGTGCACCACGCTGACCCCCTCGAGGGCTCGGCGGACGGCGCCGGGGTCACGGATGTCACCGCGAACCATCTCGACCTCGGCCGGACGCTCCTCGGCCTCGTTGATGTCGAAGATGCGAACGCGAAAGCCGGACTTCTGCAGCTGCGCGACGAGCAGGGTGCCGAAGTATCCGGCGCCCCCGGTGACCAGGTGGATCTCCGCCATGCCGTTCAGCCTTAGATAGACATTCCCATCTCGAGCATCCAGCGGATCGAGCGGCGCATGCCCTCTTCGAGCTCGACCTTCGGGTCGTAGCCGAGCTCGCGCTCGGCCTTCTCGGTGGTGCAGGCGATGGTCTTGTTCATCTCGGAGAGCACGTGGATCTTCTGGTTGTAGAGGCCCAGCGACTGGAGCATCCCGTCGAAGGCGAAGGCCACGCCGCTCGCGAAGCCGGGCAGGCGCATGCGCCCGTGCGCGACGGTCAGGCCGAAGTCGCGCTCGAGCACACGCTCGACGGTGTCGAGGATTTCGGTCATGGGGTACGGACGCCGGTCGGCGATCCAGTAGACCTGTCCCCGCGCGGCGTCGACGCGCTCGCAGAGGAGGAGCCCCTGGCAGATGTTGTCGACGTAGGCCATCGAGCGCCGGTTGTCGCCGGAGCCGACGAGCGGCGCACGCCCCTCCTTGATCATCGTGAAGAAGAGCCCCTGACGCGGAGGCTGGCCCGGCCCGTAGAACCACGGCGGCCGGATGACGACGGTCTCGATGCCCTTGCCGTTCGCCTCGCGCACGGCCTGCTCGCCGAGCATCTTGCTCTTCCCGTAGCTCATGTATGGGCGGTACGGCGCCGACTCGTCGAACACGTGGTCCTTGCGCGGGTTGGTACCGAGGGGCGAGTTCGACGAGACGTGCACCATCCGGCGCACGCCGGTGCGAATGGCCGCATCGAGCAGCGCCCGCGTGCCTCCGGCATTCACCGCGAAGAGCTGCTTGGTGCCGTGCGTCGGGTGGATGACTCCGGCGGAGTGAAAGAGCGTGGCGCCCGCTGCTCCGGCGAAGAGAGACTCGAGCGAACCCGCGTCGAGGAGATCTCCCTCGACGATCTCGACGGACGGTCCGAACTTCGTCAGACCCGACGCGTCGCTTCCACGTTGCACGAGACAGCGCACCCGCCGGCCAGAAGGCGCCGCGAGCGAGGGAACGTCCGGCAGGCCACGCAACAGAACCTCGACGAGCCTGGTGCCGAGCCACCCGGGAGCTCCGGTGACGAGAGCGAGCGCCGCGCTCATTGGAGGGACTCCCCGAAGCGAATCGCGTTGCGTCGCGCGAGCGCCATGACGCTCCCCTGCGGGTTCACGCCGGGTGAATCGGGCAGGATGCTCGCGTCGTTGAGGTACAGGTTGTCGAAGCCCTGCAGCTTGCCGAACGAATCGGTGGCGCACCGGTCACGCCGTTCGCCGGCCGGACAGGAAGAGAACGCGTGGACCGTCGTGAGGCTGAGCGCGGAACGAGGCAATCGCTCGTCGAGCCACCGGATGGCCTCCACCTCCCGGCGTATGACGGGCAGCCCTTGCACGGTCGGATGGACCTCGGTCGCCCCGGCGGCGAGGAGCAGCGTGGCGAGCCGCGCGAGTCCCTTGCTCAGGTGAATCTCGTCCTCGTGCGAGAGCTCGTAGCGGAGCACCGTCGCGCCGTCCCCGAAGAACGAGGGGCGGACGGACCCGCGGCCGCTCCCGCGCACTGCGACATAGTAAGTAGCCATGTTCCGGTAGCGCCGCATCTGAGCACGATTGTCGAGCCAGTTGTCTCCCAGCAGCATGGCGAGGTGACCGGGGGTGAAGAAGGCCCCGCCGATGGATATGTCCGGCCAGAACTCCTTCACCTGCAGGAGAGGCAGCACGCTGTCCTGCGCGTCGATGCGCTCGGGGAACATCGCGGCGACTTTCAGCATCGGGTGGATGCGCAGCGAGTCGCCGACGTGGTGCTTGATGCCGCTTCGCCGCAGGAGCGCCGGCGTCTCGGTTGGTCCGGCGCAGAGGAAGACATGGTCGGCGTCGATGCGCACGAGATCACGCCTTCCACCGTCGACGCGGACCTCCGCGAGCACGCCAGTCACACGCGTGCCGCTCGTGAGCAGGAGCTTTGCCGTGCAATCCGTGATGACGCGAGCCCCGGCCGCCTCCGCTTCCGGGATGATTCGCCGGCTCATGCCCTGCTTGGCGCCCGTGGGGCAGCCGGCGGCGCACGCGTTGGTGCTCTTGCAGCCCGGCGCCGTACGCGGCACCTGCTGCGCGGCCCAGCCCATGGCTTCGATGCCACGCGCGAACACCTCGGTGCTCCTGGGCAGCGGTCCCTTGTACAGCCCCACGTCGAGGAGCTTCTCCACGGCGTCGAAGTGCGGCGCCAGGTCCTCGGGCGACGCGTGCTGGAGGTCGAACTGCGCCGTCCATCGCAGCAGCACCTCGCGAGGCGTGCGATGCCAGAAGCCGCTGTTGATCTCGGTGCTTCCTCCGAGGCACGCTCCCTCGACATAGCCGATGGGCACCTTGCCCAGGATCGGCGTCATGCCTCGGCGCCGGTACAGGCGTCGCATGGCCTCCACCGAACCCTGGCCGTACCCATCCAGACTCCAGCGAGAGCCCTGCTCGAGAACGCACACGTCGAGCCCCCGTTTCGCCAGCTCGAGCGCGGTGATGGCGCCGCCAGCGCCGGATCCCACGATGAGCACCTGCACGCGACGGGTGTCAGTCATGGGCCACGCTCACTGGCGCTCGGGCAATGCTACGGGGAGCGACGACCGCCGAGCCGAGAACCGGCCGCTCGTAGTACGCGAGCAAGGCCAAGGAGCGCACCGGTCGGAACAACTGGCGCAGCAGCGCGAGCCGACCGAATGCCCACGCGTCCACCGCTCGCCTGCGTCGCTCCAGGTCGAGCGCGCAAAAGCTCCGCAGGTAGCGCAGTCTCACGTAGAAGCGGAAGCCGGCCATACCGGCGGCGTACATGGCGTGGAGCCTCGCTGGCAGAGCGGCCGCCTGCTCGGCCACGAAGGCCGCTGTCTCGACGACGGCGGCTCGATCGAGCGTCGAACCCTCCTGCGCGAGAATCGCCTCCGTCAGCGCCACGTCGAAGTCACTGGTCACGACCATCGCGCCCGGCGCGTCGACGCGTGCGATGAGATGAACCGGCACGCCTGACAGCGTGTCCCCTTTCGGCGAGGACCGCGCCGCACGCGCCATCGCGGCCGTCGCGCCGACCTGCACGCCGTACCAGAGAATCGCCCCCGCGCCCCAGAGTGTCACGGGCACGAAGAACGTGAGGTGCACGACGATCGCGTACGCCATGGCCGTCGCGGCGGGGACGCCCTGGGAGGACAGTGCCTGCGAGCAGAAGAAGTGGAAGGTCCCGACGAACCCAGGGCTCGACGGAGCGAGGATGCCCAGGTTCGTCACGCTCATCGCGACGAGCGCCGGCGCGATCTGCAACTTCAACGCGAAGACCGGCAGGATGCACGCGAACATGGTCGCTTCCAGCAGCCACACGACCATGCTGTAGAGCGCGATGAGCGCCGCGTCCTTCGGCCTCCGCAGGCACGCGCCGGCGGCCGTGATGCTCGTGGCGAGCGCGACGATCCGGTCGCGTGCTTTGGGGCCGAGGGGCGCCGACACGCGGGCGGCTGCCGAGAGGACGAACCCCGGGAGGAACACCGCGACGAGCACGCCGGCGAGCGCGACGCCGAATACCACCATCGCCGCACGCGCGACCTCCCACATCCAGTCGGGGCGCACGTCCAGCGCGAGGACGCCGAGGAGCAACAGAAGGAGAATCGCGATCCCGTCGAGCAGGCGCTCGATGAGCGTGACGGTCAGCGATTGCGTGAGCCGCACGCCGGTCCGCTCGGCGAGCATGCCGGCGCGCACGAACTCGCCGAGGCGCGCCGGGAGAACGTTGTTGCTCGCATATCCGACGACGACGACGTTGCTCGCCGTTGCGAGCGGCAGCATCGTCTCGCTCCGCACGAGGACCCGCAGACGCTGCCCGCGAACCAGGTGTCCGAGCAGGTACGCGACCATCGCCATGGGCACCCACGGGAAGATCCGCGCGTCCCTCCACGTCGCGGCGACCGCACGAAGGTCGAGGTGACGCAGCGCGAGCGCGACGAAGACGGCGCTACCAGCGAGGCCCACGAGGGCGATTGCCAGGCGCTGCGATCGGGCGCTCGGCATGTGCTGCTCCTATACCGCGCACGGTCCCCCTCGGCTAGCGGCTGGGCGTGCGGCTCATCTACTCCTTGGCCATGCGGCGCCTGCTATGCTCGCGCACCCTGAGCGAAGTCCCTCGGTCCTGCCTTTCGCGCATCGTGCGTCGCGCGCAGGCCGCGCTCGGCGGCCGTTGGGTGTTGCTACCGTCCGCCAGTACGGTCGCGTGCGCGCTCGTCGCGTTGAGCTTCGCGCACTACACGTTCCTGCACCCCATCGTCTGGCCCATGAACTTCCGCGACGAGGGGTACATTACCGCCTTCGCCGAGCGAATGATTCATGGCCGATGGCTCCCGTACGTCGACGCCGTCAGCCATCGCGGACCGATGCTGTATTGGGTGGCCGCCGTCGCCGTGCGCATCGGCGGTAGTGACAGCTTCGTGCCGGTGCGCATGCTGGCGCTCGGGTGCTCGCTTCTAGTCGTCCTCTTGGCCTACCTCGCTGCCGCCCGAAGTCGGCGCCCGCTCGCTGGCGGGATTGCC
>DASVWO010000198.1:0-33129 GCA_036393165.1 Polyangiaceae bacterium
GCCGCCTCGGGCGCTAACGTGAGCTTCGCCGCGCGCTCGCCGGCGACGTCCCGCAGCACGTCGGCAACGATGACGCCCAGATCGGCCATCCGCTCGCGCAGCGCCGGCAGCCGGTGCATGTAGCCCTTGAGCCTCGCCAGCAGATCGCTGCGGAAGCCGCCGGCGTCCCCGAGCGACTCCAGCGGCCGATGCGTTGCCGCCACCACGCGCACATCCACCTTGACGGGACGCGTCGCGCCGACGGCGATGACCTCACGCTCTTGGAGCACGCGCAGGAGCGCCGCCTGGGAGCTCGCCGGCAGATCTCCGATCTCGTCCAGGAACAGCGTGCCGCCCTCGGCCGAGCGCACGAAGCCCGGCTCGTCGCGCGCGGCACCCGAGAAGGCTCCCTTGACGTGCCCGAAGAGCAGGCCCTCCACGAGCGTGGCAGGCAGCGCGCCGCAGTTCACCGGCACGAACGGTCCGCCGCGTCCCGACTGCGCATGGATCTCGCGCGCGAGCACCTCCTTGCCGGATCCGGTCGGTCCGAGCAGGAGCACCGTGACGGCGCTGCTCCGGGCGATGCGCCGCAGCGCCGCGAACCCGTCCGCGAGCTCCGGAAGGAGCGTGCGGAAGGCGATCGGCTCGGAGGTTCGCGCAGCGTCCTCGTCGCGGACGAGCGGGCCGTCGGACGCGGGCATGCCCCGCACGTGAAGGAAGGCGCGGCCCACCTCGAGCACGTCGCCCGGCCGGAGCACGTGGGTCGTCACACGCGCTCCGTTGACGAAGGTGCCGTTGCGCGACCCCGCGTCCTCCACGATCCAGTCGGGCCCGACCGCGCGCAGCGTCGCGTGGCGACTCGACAGCCACTTGCCGGGCACGCGCACGTCGAGGCCCAGTCCGTCGGCGCTCCGCAGCGCGACGCGTGCGTCCCCGCGCCCGATCGTCACGGTCTGCACACCCACGAGGGACCAGCGCGCTCCGCGGGCCGCCGGGCGCTCCGCCTCGAGCACGAGGACGAGCAGGGGCGCCATCGAGCGCGCCGTGGCCGAGCCGCGCGTGACCTCCTCGAGCGTCTGTTCGACCGAGCCCACGGCGTCTCTCAGTGTACACACCGCGTTTCGAAACACTGTTTCGATCGGAGCCCGCCGGCGGGCCCGTTTTTCCGGTGACAGTGCGTCTCGGACGCCGTGGCGAGCGGGCACGGTTGTAGCTCCTGCACGCGAGCAGCCATGTCCCGGGCGATCGCCGCCTCGCTGTTTCTTCCGCTGCTCGCGGGTTGCGGGGATGCCGCCATCGCCTCGTCGACGGAGACTCCGTCCGAGGCGGGGCTCGACGCGCGCGCGCTCGACGCAGCGATCGTCCCGGACGCAGCCGAGGAAGCGCAGGCCGGGGAAGCCGGAGCAGACGCAGCGGTCGGCGCAGACGCTGCCGAAGGAGGCGACGCGGCGCCCAATCCGCACGTCGCCCCGGGGGGAAACTTCGACCTGTCGATCTGGGAGCTGCAAGAGCCGGTGGGCTCGCCCGGCTCGCCGACGACGTACTCGCCCGCGCAGCTCGAGGGACCGAACGGGCACCAGGACGCGTACTTCTTCACGGACCCCACCGACGGCTCGATGGTGTTCTGGGATCCCGAGAACGGTGTCACCACCGCCAACTCGATGTACCCGCGCTCCGAGCTGCGCGAGATGACCCCCGGCGGAGCGCCCGCGAACTGGGCGCCCACCGGTACGCACACGCTGAGCGCGACGCTGAAGGCGACGGTCATTCCGGACCACGTCGCGGTCGGTCAGATCCACCTCGGGACGGGCACGCCGGCGTCGACCAAGCCGCTGCTCGAGCTCTTCTACTTCTCGATGGGTTCGATCGCGATCGGGATCGAGCAGACACCGGCCGGCGGCAACGAAGTGCGCACTCCGGTGGGCAGCGTGCCGCTCGGGACGAGCTGGAGCTACGTGATCGGACTCTCCGGCAACACCATCACGCTCGTCATCGACGGCGGGGCCACCCAGTCGTTCACGATGGCCACCTCGTTCGACCAGGAGAACATGTACTTCAAGGCCGGCGACTACGATCAGTCCGTCGGCAGCAGCAGCACCGTCGGGGCGAAGGTGCAGTTCTACGCGCTCGCGGTTCATCACGGTCCCTGACCGGACCAGGAGGCTCTCGACCATGATTCGTTGGCTCACCGCTGCCTCGCCGATGCTGGCTGCTCTCGTCGCGCTCGGCGCGTGCGACGATTCGTCGAGCAATCCGTCCTTCTCCGGGGACGACTCGGGCGCCTCCGGCTCGAGCTCGGGCTCCGTATCGGGATCCTCGTCGGGCTCGGGCTCCGGATCGAGCTCCGGCTCGTCCTCCGGGTCGTCCACGGGCTCGTCGTCGGGAGCGGGCTCCGGTTCGTCGTCGGGGTCGTCCTCCGGCGGAGCCGACGGCGGCGGTGCGCACGACGCGACGACCGACGGCACTTCGCCGAGCCCGGACGCCGGAGCCGGGTTGTTCGCAAACTGCAGCCTGGCCGGCGGGTGCATCGCCGATTGCTCCCCTCCGGCCAACGATCCCATCGCCACGGGGAACGCCGCCTTCGACCAGTACGACGGCTGCTTCCTCGCGGGCATGCAGGTCGCGGGCATGACGCAGGCCTGGCAGGGACAGCTCCTGAAGTCGCAGGCCTACAACGAGAGCGGCATCACTCCGACCATCACCACGAACGACAACATGTGCGGCGGCCAGAACTGCGGCATCTGGGCCATCAGCGCCGGCGCGTCTTCGGGTGACTCGCCTCCGGGGCCCTGCGGCTCCTCGTCCAAGGACCCGTTCACCGGGCAGGTCGACTACTCCCACAGCTACGGCCTCTTCCAGGACACTCCCGCCTGCGAGGGCACCTTCCTGCAGCCGAGCCTCCCTGCGGGCTACACCTGCTCGGCCACGACGACGGCCGACAACATTCCCTTCGGCTCGTCGATCACCTTCTACTGCGAGAGCGCGACGTCGCTGGGCGTGAGCACGCCGAGCGGAACGCAGAAGGGTTACATCAACGCGGTGCAGGACCCGAAGGATCCGCTGTACGCCACGTCCATCTTCAACCCGGCGTACCAGCTCTACGTCTACCTGGACTACTCGTGGGCCATCAACTTCCAGCAGGCCAATGCGCAGGCCTCGGGGTGCACCGAGATGCAGCAGTGGTACCTGTCGCTCGCGTACTGGCTGACGGGCAACGCGACGACGAGCTGCACGCTGACCGGCGCCGGCCTCCAGTACGTGCAGACGGCCATCAACGACTACCAGACGGTCCTCTACAACAAGACTTGGCCGTACCCGGGGCCCTGACCATGAGAACCATCGCCGCCATTGGCGCCCTCCTCGCGTTCCCTGGCCTCGCTTGCTCGTCGTCCGGCGCGCCGTCGATCCCCGACTCGAACGGCGACGCGGATGTCCAGCAGGAGACGTCGACGCTCCCACCCGCAGATGCGGGAGCCTCCGGCGACGACGGAGGATCGACGAGGCCGCCGCCGAACTCCGATGCGGGCGCCCACCCGCCCGACGGGGGTACTGTCCACGCCGACGCAGGAACCGATGGGGGACTCGAAGCAGGAACGCCGGCCATCGACTACGCGCCGTACTTCCCGACCTGGGTCTGGGGGGCGAGCGGTTTCGCCTACACCAGCCTCGTCGATCTGCAGAAGAAGGCGGGCCTGAACGAGGTCACGATCGCCTTCGTCCTGTCGAACGGGGGATGCAACACGACGCAGGACATCGAGCAGAACGCGAGCGACGTGCAGGCGTTCATCGCCGCCGGTGGTCACGTCAAGGCTTCGTTCGGTGGGGCGGACGGCACCTACGTCGAGAGCCAGTGCGCCAGCGCCTCGGACCTGGCGACGGCGATCGAGGGCTTCGTCGACGCGACGGGCATCACCGACCTCGACTTCGACATCGAGCAGGATCCCGTCCTCACCGATGCAGTGAACAAGATGCGCGGCCAGGCGCTCGCGATGGTCCAGCAGTCGCGGCACGTGCGCGTCGCTTTCACCCTCGCGGCGAATCCTCCGCCGGGAGGGCTCACGTCGCAGGGCCTGTCCGTCGTGTCGAACGCCGTCTCCGCCGGCGTGCAGGTGTGGCACGTCAACTTGATGACCATGGACTACGGCGACAGCTACGCGGGACAGCCGCTGGCTCCCGTCGCCGAGGGGTCCCTCACCGCGGCCAACGCGCAGCTCGTGCAGGCCATCCCGGGGCTGGACACGGCGTCGGCGTGGCGGATGCTCGGCGTCATCCCGATGATCGGGAAGAACGACGACACCGAGGTCTTCTCGTTGCAAGACGCGACCGACCTGACGGCGTTCGCCAAGCAGAACGGCCTCGGCCTCGTCTCGTTCTGGTCGATCGATCGCGACCAGGTGTGTCCGTCCGGCGCCGACTACAACAGCTGCAGCACCGTGGACACGTCCAACTTCCAGTTCGACGCGATATTCCGGGGCGTCACGGCGCCGTAGCGCTCGATGGCTCCGCCTTGACGAAGCGGAGCGTCATGCGGTCGCTCTCGCCGATGGCGACGTACCTGGCGCGGTCGACGTCCTTGCCTGCCAGTGTGGGCGGGAGCGACCACACGCCGTGCGGGTAGTCCTTCGTGTCGCGCGCGTTCGCGTTGATCTCTGAGCTACCCGCCAGCCGCAGCCCTGCATGCGAGGCGAGCTGGACGACCACGTCTTCGGGGACGTAGCCCGTGTCTCGGATCTGCTGCGTCGTCATGCCCGGCGCGCCTCGGTGTTCCTCGACGCCGAGCACGCCGCCCGGTTTGAGCACGCGCGCCGCGGCGGTGAAGACCTGGTCCGCGTAGCCGGCCTCGATCCAGTTGTGGACGTTGCGGAACGTGAGCACGAAGTCGGCGCTCGCGTCTGGTCCGAAGGAGAACCCGCCGGCACTGATCTGCTGCGTGCCGACCTTGCCGAAGATGGCCGACGCCCCGGCGAGCCGGTCGAGAGTCGCGTGCGTCTCCTGCGTGTCCTCGCTCGCGGGATCCCCGTGCGGGTCGAAGTGCGTGACCACGAGCTTCCCCCGGTCGGCGAGCACGGGCGCGAGAATCGCGGTGTAATACCCACCGGCTGGCCAGAGCTCGACGACGGTCGCGTCGCCGCGCAGTCCGAAGAAGGTGAGGGTCTCCAGGGGGTGACGAGCGCCGTCGCGCGCGCGTTCGGTGTCCTTCCGCTGGTTGCCCGCGAGCGACGCTCGTATCGCGGGGCCCATCGCGTCGTCGTGTGTGGGCACGGCGGGCGTCGCCGTGGCCGATTCCAGGCCGTGATCTCCGCTCGCGCACGCGAGTCCCAGTACGAGCAGCGCGGTGGGGGCCAGGAGGACGATGACGGGAGTCGAGGGGGTGGGCACGGTGGTGTTCATCCGGATTTCCTCTGGGACGCACCTTGCTCCCGGGACCCGGCCGCAACCATGTGCCTGAAGTCACGTTTTCCGCGTCGGGAGTGACGATCGTGACTTTCGGCACGGGTGCCGACCGGGGAGCGCCCGTTATGCTGTGACCTAGAAGTCATGCGCATCGCCCGTGCGCTCAGGATCCTCGGCTACGTCCTGCTCGTGATCATGGCCCTCCCGGAGGCGATGGATAAGGACGTCCTCTCGTGGCACGGGATCGCGAGGTGGCTCGTCGCGTACGCCCTCTTCGGCATCGCCTTCCACGTCAGCGCGAGTGCGCCCGAGAACGCCCGGAGGCGCAGGTTGATCGCGCTCGTCGCGATGATGCCGCCACTGCTCGCGATGGCGCTCATCATCCCGTGCCACTTCGGCTCGCTGTCGCTCATCATCGTCGCGTCTCAGGTCGCGCTCGTCCTGTCGCCGCGGATCACGGGCGTGTGGATGGTCGTGCAGTCGCTGTGCGTCGGGTTTTGCCTGATGCGCGCCGAGACGTTCGCAGACGCCGTCGCCGAGGTCATCGCGCTGGGCGGCTTCCAGGCGTTTGCCGCCGTGGCCGTGTACCTCGCGAGGCGAGAGGCGGAGGCGAAGCAGGACCTCGCGCAGACCAACGCCGAGCTCCTCGCCACCCGTGCGCTGCTCGAGGAGACGAGCCGCGTGAACGAGCGGACGCGCATCGCGCGCGAGCTTCATGACGTGCTCGGACACGACCTCACGGCGCTGCGCCTGCAGCTCGAGGTAGCGACGCACGTCGGCGACGGCAAGGCTCCGACGCACGTCGCGAAGGCCCAGGAAGTGAGCGAACGCCTGCTCGCGAACGTCAGGGACGTGGTGACGGCGATGCGGGCCACGCCGCCGCCAGATCTCGGCGCTGCGTTGCGTGTCTTGGCGGACGGAGCTCCCGGGCTCCGGGTTCACCTCGACGTGCCGCAACCCTTCGAGCTGGAGGATCCTGCGCGCGCGCACTGCGTGCTCCGCTGCGTGCAGGAGATCGTCACCAACGCCCTGCGGCACGCGCGCGCCCAGAACCTCTGGATCAAGATCGCCTGCGAGCAGGACGGCGCCATCTCGGTGGACGCCAAGGACGACGGATGCGGCGCGACGGTCGTCCGCACGGGCGGCGGCCTGTCGGGGATGCGTGCGCGCCTCGAGGAGATGGGCGGATTCCTGAGCGTGGCGTCCGCCCCTTCGTTTGCAGTGTGCGCCAGGCTGCCCGCGGCGCGCGGAGTCGTAACGTGATCCGCATCGTGCTCGCCGACGATCACACGCTCGTGCGGGAAGGGATCCGCACGCTGCTCGGGCTGGTGGAAGACTTCGAGCTCGTGGGCGAGGCGGGGGACGGCGAGGACACGGTGCGCGTCGTTCGCGAGACGCGACCCGACGTGCTGTTGCTCGACATGCGCATGCCGAAGGGCGACGGTCGATTCGTCGTCGCCGAGCTGAATCGGCTCGGAGCGCTGCCGGCGACGCTCATCCTCACCACCTTCGAGGACGACGACGCCGCGCTCGACGTGATCCGCTCGGGCGCTCGCGGCTATCTACTGAAGGACGTCAAGTACGACCGCCTCGTGGAGGCGGTACGCGCGCTTGCGGCCGGCGAGACGATGATCCAGCCGGCCCTCACGGCGCGGGCGGAACGCCAGCTGGCGACCGGGGCGGTGCCGGCCGAGGAGACGGACGCGGAGCTCAGCCCGCGCGAACGCGAAGTGTTGCGCCTCGTCGCCGCCGGGTATTCCAACCGCGAGATCGCCAAGGCCCTCTTCGTCGCCGAGGGCACGGTGAAGAACCACGTGTCGAACATCCTGGCGAAGCTCGGCGCGCGCGACCGCACGCGCGCCGTCCTCAAGGCCGCCGACCGGGGCTATCTCTGACCATTGACCCGATCGGTACCTGCGGTCCGCGACGGAGCGCGTCGCGCTGGACGGAGGTGTCGACCGTCGGAAACATGCCAGACGACGGCGCCACGTGCACGGCGCGGTTCTTCCAGAAACCATCGGGTGATGCGTCGCGCGGCGGAGCGTAGAGCGCGGTGGCGCACCCCGAGAGTGCGAACGATGCGGCCAGAGTCAGTACGAGAGCGGCTGTTCTCATGCGAATCCCTCACGGGACAAGCTAGAGATGCGCGCTCCCGTCGAAATCCGCCGAAAGTCACGATCGTGCGCTCCCGGCGCAAAACGTGACTTAAGGCATGGTGAGGAATTCGCTCACCGTCCGGCGATCGCCGTGCACGCTTCGAGCGCGCCCGGGTCGCGCGCCACGCGAACCTCCCAGTCGGGGGTCACATGCTCGTCCGGGATCGTGACGCTCACGGTGGGCGACACCGGGCCACGGTTGCCGGCGAGGTCGTACGGCCGCAGCCCGTAGCGGTACGTCGCGCCGCCGATGACGCGCGCGTCCTCGAACCGCGTGCTCTGGGCGCGCGCGCTCGAGTGATGCAGCAGGATGCCGTCGCCCTCGGCGCGGAAGATCTCGTAGCCGTAGACCGCCTCGTTGTCCCTGGCCGCGGCCCACTTGAGCAGCACGCGCCCCTCCTTGTACTCGACGACCAGGCCGGGGCCGTTGGGACCCCACTCGGGCGGCACGTCGTCCTGGCTCTCCGGCGCCTGGCCCATCTTCTTCGGCCAGAGCGTGCAGTCCACGCGCCGGAAGTTCTCGTCGAGAGCCTTGCACACGTTGCCGTAGACGCAGCGCACGACCTTGTCCTCGCGGCCGGCCTGCCACTTCTTCGGCAGATCGGGGTCCGCGAGAAGCGCACGCGCCATGGCGACCATGTCGCCGATGCCGCGCTCGAGGACGCGCTCGGCGAGCTCGCGCGTGTTTATCTTGCCGGCGGCGATGACGGGTGTATCGAGTCCGTGCGCGCGCAGCCCGGCACGAACCGTCTCGGGCATGTGCAGGTTGGCGCCGTCGGGGTAGTTGCTGCCGGGCATGCAGCGGTCGCCCGAGTAACCCGTGTAGGGGTAGAGCGGCTCACCCGGGATGGGCCGCGCGTCCTCGAACTTGCCGCCCGCGCTCAGCGACACGTAGTCCACGCCGGCGCGGGCGAGGCGAACGGCGATCGGCGCCGCGTCGACGACGGTGTACCCATTGCGGATGCACTCCTCGCCGAGAAAGCGCACTCCGACGGGGAAGTCCCAGCCGACGAGCTGGCGCACGCGCTCGACCACGCGCACCGGGAGGCGCAGCCGGTTCTCGAGCGTGCCACCATACGCGTCGCGGCGCGGATTGAGGCGCGAGAGGAACGACGACAGCGTGTACGCGTGCGCCATGTGCAGCTCGACGCCGTCGTAGCCGCACTCGCGGGCGCGCACGGCAGCACGCCCGTACGCGTCGACGATGCTCTCGATGTCGTCGGGCGAGAGCATGTCGATCGTCTGTCGCCACCCGGACCGCGAGATCTTGAGGAAGTGGATGATCTGCGGGACCACGCGCCCCGGCCCGGCGTCGTGGCAGCGGCGCGCCAGGTCGGTCAGCCCCGGCTTGTACTCGTCTGCGCCGATGCGCAGCAGCGGGCCGCTCTTGGACTGATGCACGGCCATCGCCTCGACGACGACCATGCCGGCGCCGCCCTTGGCGTAGCGCACGTAGCGCGCGCGGATGTCCTCGTTGACCACACCGTCCTCGCCCGAGAGGCGCGTGACCATCGCAGGCAGCACGATGCGATTCGGCAGCGTCATCGTGCGGATCGCGAGCGGGGTGAAGAGGCGTTGTTCCACTGGGTCAGGTCTCCCTGGAGGCGGCTCCCCCGACGAGCGCGCCGCCGATGATGAGCTTCTGGATCTCGGTCGTCCCCTCGTAGATGCGGAGCGCGCGCACGCTGCGATAAAGGCGCTCGACCGCGCTGCCGCGAACGACGCCCAGCCCGCCGAGGAGCTGGACGGCGCGATCGACGATGCGCTGGGCGCTCTCGGCGGCGAACATCTTGGCCATGGCGACCTCGGTCTTGCCGGCGCGGCCGGTGTCCTTGGCCCAGGCCGCGCGCGCGACGAGCAAGCGCGAGGCGTCGAGCTCGGTCGCCATGTCGGCGAGCGAGGCCTGCACGAGCTGGAAGCTGGCGAGCGGCTGGCCGAACTGCACGCGCTTCTTCACGTGCGCGAGCGCCTCGTCGAGAGCCCGCTGCGCCATGCCGTTGGCGGCCGCGCCGACGGAGGTGCGGAAGACGTCGAGCGTCCCGAGGGCGAGGCGCAGCCCCTGGCCGACTTCGCCGAGCAGCTGCGCGTGCGCGCCGCGCATCACGAGTCGTCCCAGCGGATGATCGTCGACCGTCTCGATGGGCTCGAGCTTCAGCCCGGGTGCGTCCGCCTCGACGAGGAAGGCGCTGATGCCCTTCTTGCCGAGCGACGGGTCGGCATTCGCGAACACGACGAAGAAGCGGGCGATCCCCACGTTGGAGATGAAGGTCTTCTCGCCGTCGATCGACCACCGGTCGCCCTGGCGCGTCGCGTTCGCGCGCATGGAGGCCACGTCGCTCCCTGCCTCCGGCTCGGTCAGCGCGAAGCCGCCGACCGTACGCCCGCTCGTGACGTCGTCGATGCGAGGGCGCCAGCGGTCGACGCCCGACATCGCGAGGGGATGCGACGCGAGGCCCTGCACCGCGAAGATCGCGTCCGCCATCGGTGAGGCATAGGCGAGGATCTCGCGCGCGACGCACAGCGAGCGCACGCTCTTCTCCGGAGCGAGAAGCGGGAAGACGCGTGCCACGCCGAGCCGCGCGACCATCTCGCCCGGGTCGTCCCCAGACCAGTCGATCGCGGCGACGCGCGCGCGCAGCTCGCTCTCGAGCCGCTCGTGCACTTCGTCGAAGAACGGAAGCATGGTGCCCCTGCTCAGGTCCCTCGCCGGGGGGGCAACTCGAAGTCGCGCGGGGCGCCGGCGAAGCGAATGGGTCGCTCCGCCTTCCACGCGTCGAATGCGGCGCGGAAATCGGGATGCTGCATGCAGACGGCCTGGGCCTGCGCCTCGGCCTCGATGGCCTGCTCGAGCGTCATGCCCTGCTCGCTCTCGAGCATCTGCTTGGTCATCGCGTGCGCGAAGGCAGGTCCGCTCGCCAGGCGCCCGGCGAGCGCCTTGGCCGCGGGGACGCACTCCGCTGCCGGCACCACCTGGTTGAACAGCCCGATGCGCGCCGCTTCTTCGGCGCCCACGATGTCGCCGGTGAAGAGCAGCTCGCTCGCGCGCCCGAGACCGACGACACGCGGAAGGAGATAGCCGGCCCCCATGTCGGCGCCGCAGAGCCCCACGCGCGGGAAGATGAAGCCGATCTTCGCCTTGTCGCTCGCCACCCGCAGGTCGCACGCCAGCGCCATGACGGCCCCGGCGCCCACGGCCGTGCCGTTGACGGCCGCGACGACCGGCTTGCGCAGGCTGCGCAGCGACGCGATGAGCGCCCCGGTGACGCGCGTGAACGCGAGCAGCCCCTGCATGTCGCGCGCGAAGAGCTCGCCGATGATGTCCTCGACGTCCCCCCCCGAGCAGAACGCGCGTCCCTCTCCCGTGAGAACGACCGCCCGCACCTCGTCCGTCGCCCCGATCTGGTCGATGACCTCGCGGAGCTCGCGGTAGATCTCGAACGTCAACGCGTTGAGCCGGTCGGGCCGCGACAGCGTGATCGTGCCCACGCCCTCCTCGACCGCGAACCTGAATCCGACCGGCGCGATCACGGACCCTTCCTCGAGAGCAGCGAGTCCCGGAGCTTCCCGAGCAGCCGCCGCAGCTCGCGCCGCTCGGCCCCGTCGAGCGAAGACAGCAGCTCCGAGACGTGCCTCGCGTGCACGGGCAGCAGCGTCTGCACGAGCTCGCGGCCCTTCGTCGTGAGCCAGACACGCGAGAGACGGCGATCGCTCGGGTCTGGACGCCGCTCGACGACGCCGTCTCGCTCGGCGCGGTCGACGAGACCCGTGAGGTTCCCGGCCGTCACGAGCATCCTGCGGCTGAGCGCCGCGAGCGGCTGCCCGTCCTCGCGTTCGAGGTTCGCGAGCAGGTCGAAGCGAGCCATCGTGCAGTCGTCCGCCAGACGCCTGCGCAGATCCCCGAGCATCAGGTTGTGGGATTCGAGCAGGCGCACCCACAGGCTGACGGCGACGGACGATGCGTCCGGCTCGCGAGCCTGCGACCGCGCTGCACCGGCCCTCGTCATCCCTGTTCCTCGAGCGGCAGCATGGCGGTTCCCTCGATCTCGACGAGCGCGCCGGGCTCGAGCAGACCCGCGACCTTCACGAGGCTCATCGCCGGCCAGTAGCTGCCCATGCGGGCGCGCCAGCCCTCGCCGATGGCACGCTGGGCGTCGCGGTACTTGTCGAGGTCCGTGACGAACGCCAGGAGCTTCACGATGTGCTCGGTCCCGCCGCCGGCGGCCCGCACCACCGCGATCACATTGTCGAGTGATGCGAGGAACTGCGTGGCGAAGTCGGGGCTGACGATGTGCGCGTCCTTGTCGAACGCGACTTGCCCGGCGACGTAGAGGATGCGGCCGGGGCCGCACACGACCCCGTTTGTGTATCCGCGGGGCTTCGGGAAGGTCGTCGGGTTGACGAGCTGCTTCTTCATGGGTGCTCTCTGCCGGTTTGGATGTTTTACACCTATAGGACTTGCCCCGCCACTCACGTGGCCGAGCCGCGACGGAGCCGATCTGCCACGGCCCACCATGCTTCGTCACGCGGAACTCCTTGGACCACGATGGCGTCGACGCCCGCGTCGTCGAGGTCGTGCAGGGTGCCGTAGAGCTTCCGCGCGTACTGCGTCGGGTCCGGCGGCAGTGCACGGACGAGCACGCGCTGCTCCGGGACCGAAGAAGTGCGCTTCTCGTGCGTGACCAGGCCCACGCGGGCGCCCGTGCCCGCGAGCCCGTAAGCGATGCGCTGCGCCTCGACCCAGGTGTCGGCCACGATGAGCCGGGCCCGGGGCGCGTAGTGTCGAGCCTCCATGCCGGGGGAGACGCGCGGCGCCTCCCCGTGAAGGGCTGCCGCGACCGTCTCTACGTCGGGGATCACGCGACGCAGCGACACGAGCCCCAGCGCGCCGGGACGCAGCACTCGGGGGCGCTCTCCGCGTACGTCGACGACGGTCGACTCGATGCCGGCGTCGCACGGACCCGCGTCGAGCACGAGGTCCACGGCGTCGCCCAGCTCTTTGACGACGTGCGCCGCCGTCGTGGGCGACAGGTCCTGGTAGCGGTTCGCGCTCGGGGCGGCGATGGGCTCACCGAGGGCCGCGATCACGGCGCGCGCCACGGGGTGCGACGGGGCACGGACGGCGATCGAGTCGGCTCCCCCCGCGACGGCCGCAGGCACTTTGGGGGCGCGTTCGACGACCAGCGTCAGCGGACCGGGCCAGAACGCATGCGCAAGAAGCGAGGCGCGCTCCGGCCACGACGCCGCGAGCGTCCGCGCCTGCGCCTCGTCGAGCACGTGCGCGATGAGCGGATGGTGCGCCGGCCGGCCCTTCGCCTCGTAGACGAGGGCCACGGCCTGCGGCGAGAGGGCCCGCGCCGCGAGGCCGTAGACGGTCTCGGTGGGAATCGCGACGAGCCGTCCGTCCCGAAGGAGCCGCGCCGCCTCGGCCACGATGGCGGCCTGCGGCGAGCGCGGATCGACGGGCAAGACGCGGGGCACGGCGGGCGGGTTTAGCGCGCCGGCGGCGTCGTTGCTCAGTGTTGTCTGGTGGATCGTCTATCCCCCAGGATCGGCCTCTGGGTGCTGCGAGAAGCACGTAACGTCGCGATTGTTCGTGTTGTCCTACATCGCCCCCTATCGGCCCAGAGGTTGCTTGAGGCTGTAGGGTTCCAACCGCTTTGTGTCGGGGAGAGGTGTTTCAATGAGCGTCGTGTACGCAATCAAGCGTTCTTGGGCGGTCTTCACCATCCTGGCCGTCGTGCCGTTCGTGGTGGCATCGGGCGAGGGCTGCAGCGGCAGCAACAACGCCAACGGCAACGGTTTCGCCGACATGGAAGGCGGAAGCGGCAGCGGAGGCAGCAGCGGCGCCGCCAACGAGGGCGGCAGCGGAGGCGGCGATTCGGGCTCCAAGGACTCCGGTCCGGCCGGGAAGTGTCGGGCGGGCGGCGCTTCGTGCTCCGCGTACACCGACTGCTGCAGCATGTCGTGCTCGGCCGGCGTGTGCGAAGGCGAGGCGTGCCGCAGCGCGGGCCAGAACTGCTCGCTCTCCAGCGACTGCTGCAGCGCCACGTGCACCGCGGGCAAGTGCGCCGCGGCGACGTGCCAGGCGGCGGGCAAGGCGTGTCAGAGCTCGAGCGACTGCTGCAGCGGCACGTGCACGAGCGGCACGTGCGCCCAACCCATGTGCGCCAGCGTCGGCGCGACCTGCAGCGCCAGCAGCGATTGCTGCAGCAAGGACTGCGTCAGCGGCACCTGCCAGTCGTCGGCGGCCTGCTCGGCGAACGGCACGAGCTGCACGAAGAACAACGAGTGCTGCAGCAACGACTGCAGCAACGGCACCTGCGCGGCTCCGGCACCTTCGTGCAAGCCGGATGGGCAGACGTGCTCCACGAACGCCGACTGCTGCAAGATGGACTGCACCAACGGCAAGTGCGGCACCGGCATGTGTCAGCCCGACGGGAACGCGTGCTCGGGGTACGCGGACTGCTGCTCGCTCTCGTGCACGTCCGGAAAGTGCGGCACTGGAAAGAGCGGCTCGAGCAGCGGCGGCAGCGGAAGCGGCAGCGGCTCCAGCAGCGGCGGCAAGGGAGGCAGCAGCAGCGGCGGGAGCAGCGGCAGCTCGAGCAGCGGCGGCAGCAGCGGTAGCGGAAGCGGCAGCGGCGGCGGAAGCGGCAGCAGCAGCGGCACCCACATGGACGGCGGCAGCATGGAGGGCGGCTCGTGCAATCCGACCGACCCGAGCTGCCAGTACGACAACGACTGCTGCAACACGAACGGCGACTGCTGCTCGAACAACTGCGCCAGCGGCACCTGCGAGCCGGCCTGCGCGGGCGTGGGCGGCGACTGCACGACCGACGACGACTGCTGCGGCAGCTACACGTGCAGCTCCGGCAAGTGCGTGGACAACAGCGGCACGGGTGGCGACAGCGGTACCGGCGGCGGATGCGCCGCGGACGGCGATTCCTGCTCGACGGGATCCGACTGCTGCAACGGCGTCTGCCTGAACGGGGTCTGCGGCTGCGCCACCGGCGGCCAGAACTGCGGGAGCAGCGCGGACTGCTGCGGCTCGCTCAACTGCGACACGAACACCGGCACCTGCGGCTGCGCGGGCGCGGGCACCTCGTGCTCGAGCAACGCGGACTGCTGCGCGCCCAACGTGTGCAACAGCCAGGGCACCTGCGGCTGCCTCGGCACGGGCGACTCCTGCACGAACGACGGCGAGTGCTGCGGGACGCTCGTGTGCACCAACGGCCAGTGCGCGAACCAGTGTCAGGGTCAGGGCGGGGCTTGCACCGCGGACAGCGACTGCTGCAGCGGGATCAGCTGCGGCTGCGACGGAACCTGCGGCGGAGCCACCGGCATGAGCGGTGACTCGTGCTCCTCGGACAGCGACTGCTGCAACGGGGCGTCGTGCGGCACCTGCGACCACACCTGCGGCGGCGCGTCGGGTAACCCGGACGGCGCGGCCTGCGCGTCGAACGCCGACTGCTGCGACGGCAACTGCGGTACGTGCGACGGCACGTGCGGCGGGACCTCCGGCGGTCAGGCTGGAGACGCCTGCAGCTTGGACACCGACTGCTGCAGCGGCTCGTGCGACACCGCCAACGGCGTCTGCAACTGACGGACGACTCGTCAGGTCACTGACGGCAGACGCCGACGCGCGGATCCTGGAACAGAGGCAGCCCGCCCTGGCACGTGTCCGGGGCGGTGCACTGCCGGCCCGTTTGCGTATCGCAGAGCGTGAGGCACACGCGCTGCCCCGGGGCGCCGAGACACACCAGGCCTTCGGCGCAGTGATCGCGCTCGCAAGACTGGTTCGGGCCGGCCCCGCCGATGTCGACGCAGCCGGTGTGGCCGTCCTCGCGCACGACGGCGCACGTCTTGGTCGGGTCCAAGCAGGCCGTCGGCGTGGGGAGGAGCTGGTCGGCCAGGTCGCACGGCACGATCGGCATGCACACCGGAATCGGAGTAGCCGATGCCTGGGTCAGGAACTGCACGTCGCAGAACGTCATCGGGTCCATGCACGCGCTGTTGCCCGCGCAGCAGTACTGACGGCAGGCGCCCTTGGCGCCGACGCAGTCGAAGCTCGGGGCGCACTCGTCCGACATCGTGCATGCGTGGCCCGACATGAGATCGCCGGACGATGGCGAACACGCGGTGGCTGGCGTCGTGGGCGCGCCGGCGTTCGTCGACGACGAGGGCTGGACGCGGCAGGCGTAGCCGCCGCCGTCTGTGGCAGCGGCGCCCCCTCCGTCCATCGCGCAGTCGATGGCCGTCGCCGGCTGGTCGGGGTTGCACCCGTAAAGGCCGCCGTCGCCGGACGGGGTGGCGAGACGGCACAGCGGGTTGCCCCAGGTCGCAGCGTCCGATCCGCCTCCGCTGCTGCTGCTCCCGCTGCTCCCCTGGGTGATGGCCGCATCGACCCCCGCCCCCGCGTCGTCGGCGTAAGGGTTCGGGGCGACCGACTTGCCACGGGTGTTGTCCGAGAAGGCGCTGATGCTGCACCCGGACACCGGCGCGAGGACGCCGAGCGCCAAGAGAGACAGGGAGGCGAAGCGGCCGGGTTTCATGAAGGAAGGGGCCCCCACGGTAGCGAACGCCACGATTCACGCGACGTGCCGCCAACTGAATTGTGCGCGCAACTCTGGCGGACCGCTACAAAACGGGCGCTACCCCGGGTACGCGGCAGCCGCGGGTCTGGCACGCCTGTCATGCAGACGATGTAGGTGCGGCGTCTGTGTCACGGGGTGGCAACCTCCCGGACGGCCGAGTTACCGGCTTCGTCGTAGGCCCTCACGGCGATCACGTGCGGCCCCGGGCTGGTCGGCAGGAGGGGGGTGATGTCTGCGTCCACCGTTTCGTCTGCGCTGTCGAAGATGCCGTCGACCGGCGCCAGAGGCCGCCACTCGACGCGGCCGTCCACGGCGACGTCGACGCGCGTGATGGGGCCGACGCCGTCGACGACCTCGGCGCGTAGCTTGTGCCCCTGCATCGCGAGGGCCTTGAACACCGGCGGCGTGTTGTCCACCACGACGGGCGCCGTCTCGAGCGAGTGACGCATCACGCTTCCCGGCGGGTTCGAGATCTCGTCGCTCGCGTCGACGCGCACGCGGTAGCGGCCCTCCGGCAGCGTGGCAGTGTCCCAGTCGAGCTCCGTCTTGGTGAGGATCTCGTCCGGACGCGTGGCGTCGAGCCATCGCGTTTCGCCCTCGCGGTGGAACTGCACGCGGTAGCGCAGCTCGTCACTGTCGGGGTTCTCCACCTTCCACGCGACGTGCACCGTGCTGTCGTGCTTGGGCGGTTCGGCGCCGCTCGCGGGCACGCTGCCCTCCTTGGAGGACTCGCCCTTTCCGCCCTCGCGCGTGCTCTTCTGGCGGGCCCCGACCTCGGTCACGACCGCGCGCAGGTTCTCGGTCACGAAGGAGAGCGACACGTCGGACAGCGACGCGGCGGCGTCCCTCAGGCGCGCGCGCAGCTGCACGAAGCGTGCGGCAGGGATGGCCGTCGGCGCGCCGTTCGCGACCGGCGTGCTCCAGCCGCTCCAGGTGGAGTCCGGCGTCTGCGTGTCGCCCGATCGCGTGGACACTTCCACGGCGCCCGTCGCGTCCCACCGGATGCGCCCGTAGCGCGCGCGCAGCCCCGCATCGAGCGGCTTGCTCGTCCAGGTCGCGTCGGGCCCGCCGATCGAGAGGACGCGGTGATAGACGGCTGGGTCGCTCCCGATGGCGAAGCGCGACTTCCCCGACACGACGATGGCGCCCACCTGCCGCTCGTCCGTGTCGGCGACGAGAGACACCTGGTGCGCGTCGTCCACGCTGTAGACGCGCCCCTCGGCGCCGGTGCCGACGTACGGCACGCCCGTCTCGTCGAGCGCGAGCGAGAGATAGTGGAAGTCGTCATGGTGCATGAACTTCTCGGGCCGACCCTGCGAATCGAAGCGCCAGAGCGAGCCCTTGCCCGGCTTCGCGCGCGGGATGGTCGAGGGCCCCGGCGCGCTGCGCCCGCCCGTGGTGTGGCGCGACGAACCGCCCTCGCCGCTCTCGCTCGAGCTGCTCGACGGTGTTTCGTTGACGATGGCCCACACGAGGCCGCCGGTGCCGACGGCGATCGCGTGCACGTCCTCGCCCGGGAAGTCGTAGAGGACGGTGGCGCGCCCCGCGGCGGCGATGCGGTAGAGCAGGCCCTTGCCGCTCGTGCCGGCGAACACCGCGCCGTCCTCGCCGACGGCGAGCGAGACGACGAACGGGTCGTCCGTCTTGAAGTAGACGCTCGAGGCGCCGCTCGGATCGATGCGCACGACCTTGCCGTCCGATCCGGTGCCGGCGAAGAGCGCGCCCGACTTGTCCGCGGCAAGGGAGAAGACACTGTCGACGTCCGGCAGCGTGGCGAACACCTTCGCGCTGCCCTGCGCGATCTTGTAGACCTTGTTGCTCGTCGTCGCGGCGTAGACGTTGCCCGCGCGATCCATCGCGAGGCCGCTCACCGCGTTCTCCTTCGTGTCGGCCCAGACGCTCACGCGGTCGTTCTCGATGCGTACGACCTTGCCGCCGTCCGACGGACCGGTCCCGACGAGGACGCTCCCGTCGCGCATGACCAGCGCGCACGTCGCCGTGGTGCCTGCGTTCTCCGGCAAGGGCACGTTGCCGAGCGTCCACCCGGCGCGCACGACGCCGTCGGACCCGACGCTCACTCCTTTGAGATCGCCCCCGGAGAGCTTCTCGAGCGAGTCGAGGTCGAAGGTGCGCGTGCCCACCGCGGAGGCGTCGCTCGCACCCACGATTGCCGCCGCCAGCGCGCCACATGCGGCGAAAAACACACGAAAGCGCATGGACAGCCTTCTATCATGAGGCGGCCGTGTCGTTCGACGCCCTCAAGGACCTCCTGGTCTTGCTCCAGCTCACGGAGCAGCTCACCGACTCGGGGCGGCGCCCCCTCGAGGACGCGCTGCGGGCCGTCACCGACGCGACCCTGTCGATCCTGCCGGGCGACCATGCCTCGATCCGGCTCCTCGACGCGTCGCGCACCCAGCTCCTGGCGAGCGCGCGCTCCGGCACTGGGCACGAGGCGCCGACCATCCCGTTCGCCATGGGGGAGGGCCTCTCGGGCTGGGTGCTGGCGCACGGCGAGCCCGCGCGCATCGTCGACGTGAAGAAGGACGAGCGCTACGTGCCGCATCCGGGGCAGGGGTTCGCGATCCGCTCGATGGTCGTCGAGCCGCTCATGTCCGAGGGGGCGCCCATCGGTGTGCTCTCGGTCTCTTCGCCCGAGGTGAACGCGTTCTCGCAAACGGACGAGCTGCTGGCGCGCCTGCTGGCCAACTGCTCGGTCGCCCCCATCCAGCGCTCGCGCCTCGAGCGGCTCGCGGTGACCGACGACCTGACCGTCACGTTCAACGCGCGCTACCTGGCCACGCGGCTCGTGGAGGAGATCGAGCGCTCGCGCCGCGGGGGCACGGCCCTCAGCCTGCTCTGGATGGACCTCGACCACTTCAAGCGCGTCAACGACAAGCACGGGCACGCGTCGGGCGACCTGGTGCTGCGGGCCTTCGCCGACCGGGTGCGCGCGGCCACGCGCCGCGTGGACATCCTGGTGAGGCGCGGGGGGGAGGAGTTCGTGCTGCTCATGCCGTCGACGTCCGGGGCGCAAGCGAAGGTCATCGCCGAGCGCGTGCGAGCGACCGTGGGCGACACGCCCGTCGACCTGCCCGACGGCGTGCGCGTGACGCAGACCGTGTCGATCGGCGTCGTCACCTGGAACGGCCGCGAGACGCCGGACGCGCTTCAGCAGCGCGCCGACCAGACGATGTACTTCGCCAAGCAGCGCGGCCGCAACCGGGTCGAGTCGTCTCCTGATCGGCGCAAGCCGGCCACACCACTCAAGGCGCGACGGGCGACGCGCAGCAACGGAAGCCGGTCGAATAGTCGTGATACGTGAACTCGTGCGCCACGGTGCGGTACGTGCAGCCGTCCCCGTTCTTGTGCGTGTCGAGGTAATAGCCGCCCTGGAAGGTGCCGTTCGGGTCGTTCGTCCACTCGTGCAGGTTGCCGACCATGTCGAACACGCCGTAGTCGTTCGTGCACCCGTCGTGTGAGCCCGTCGGCGAGAGCGTGCCGTCGAGCTGGTTGAGGCGCGGGTCGTTCATCTCGGTCATCCCCACCAGGCGCCACGACTGCGCCACCTGCGGGTACAGGCGCAGCATGGGGCTGTAGCCCGAGTCGTTGCATCGCCCGGTGGCGAGGCTCGAGCCGTAGCCGTACTTCGTGCGCTCGGGACCCATGCACGCCGTCCGCCACTCGACCGGCGCGCACAAGCGCTTGCCCGAGGCCGCGCATGCGCGGGCGGCCTGCGCCCCGCTGATGTACCCCTGCGGGTAGACGCCGGACACGCTCACCGCGCGCATCTGCCGCGAGTCGTCGGGCGCGTCGAAGGCGGGCCAGGGGACCTCGCGCCCGTCGGAGAGCATCTCGACCAGCGAGCCCTCCCAGCGATCGATGCAGAAGCGGTCGTCGACGTTTGCCATCTCGGGCGGGCACACGGCGCCGGGCATCGACTGCCCCAGCGAGCCCTCGACCACGTCGTAGTCGGCGCGGCGCACCGCGATGGCCAGTGTGGGGTGCGCCTCCTTGGGCTCCTCCGCCTTGCGGCCCTTGCGGTGCTTCGTCGTCTTGGGCGTCTTCGGGGGAGCCTTCTCCGCCTTGGTCGCCGGCGCCGGCGCCTTGTGGAGCGGCGGCTCGGCGCTCGCTCCGAGGGCGAGCGACAGCCCGGCGGCGGCGAGCGGAAGAAGGACGAACGTCCGTCGCATCCCTGAGACTTTGAGTTAACAGATAAGGCTGAGCCGGGCCAGTCTCGGTAATTTTCCAGTGACCGACGGCTGGTCGGCGACCCTGCCCGCACGCTCCCGCCGCGTGCTATGGCGCCCCTCGTGAAGACGCCGACCCTCGCCTCCACCTCCCTCGTTTCCCTCGTGCTCGCCGCCACCGCCGCCGCTTGCGGCGGGGAAGCCCAGACAGCGCAGCCCGCGGCGCCGACCACCGCCACGGCAGTCCCGGCGGCCACGGCGACGCCTGCCGCGCCGCCGGATCCCTTCCTCGCGTACCGCCTGCAGTACCGCGACCCGGGCGGCATGTGGATGCCCTCGCAGATGACGCTGCCGCAGCACACGGACGTCTTCTCCAAGATGGGCGTGAAGCTCGACCCGAAGACGCTGGCCGATCCGCTCCAGTCGCCGCTCGCGTCGGTCGTGTTCCTCGGCGGGTGCACGGGCTCGTTCGTCTCGCCGCAGGGCCTGGTGGTCACCAACCACCACTGCGTGCAGGGGGCGCTGCAGCTCAACTCGAAGGACGGCAAGAACTACGTCGAGAACGGCTTCCTCGCGAAGACGATGGCCGAAGAGCCCACGGCCGGCCCGGCGCAGAAGGTGATGGTCGCCCAGGCCTACACCGACGTGACCTCGCAGATGCGCGACGGCCTGGATGCGATCAAGGACCCCGTCGCGCGCAAGCTCGAGGGCGAGAAGCGCCAGAAGCAGCTCATCGCGGCGTGCGAGAAGGACCGGCCGGGCATCCGCTGCCAGGTGTCGTCCTTCTTCCAGGGCGGCCTCTACCAGCTCATCGAGATGCTCGAGATCCGCGATGTGCGCCTCGTCTACGCGCCGGCGCGCTCGGTCGGCGACTACGGCGGCGAGATCGACAACTGGGAGTGGCCGCGCCACACGGGCGACTGGTCGTTCTACCGCGCGTACGTCGGCAAGGACGGCAAGCCCGCCGACTACTCGCCCGACAACGTGCCGTACCAGCCGAAGCACTGGCTGAAGGTGTCGACGAGCGGGCTGAAGCCTGGTGACTTCGTGATGGTCGCCGGCTACCCGTACACGACGAACCGCAACGTCACGGCGCGCGAGCTGCACAACGACATCGAGGTCTTCTACCCGTACCTCATCCAGTACTACGAGGACCGCTACAAGATCGCCGAGGCGCACCTCAACGATGCGGGCGAGACGTCGATCAAGGCGACGGTCCTCAAGCAGGGCGTGCAGAACGGGCTCGAGAAGTTCCAGGGGATCCTGCAGGGGATGCAGAAGAACCCGGATCTGATGGCGCAGAAGGACGCGCTCGAGAAGAAGGCGAAGGACTGGGCCGCGCAGCCCGGCCACGAGCAGTACGCCAAGGGCATCGAGAAGCTCGATGCGATCGTGGCGGACGAGGAGCGCACCCAGCGCGCGGACTTCGATCGCACCTTCGCGTTCAGCCGCGGGTCGTCGCTGCTCGCGAGCGCCCTCTCCTACACGCGGTGGGCCGAGGAGCGCGCCAAGAAGGACGCCGACCGCAAGCCCGGATACCAGGACCGCGACATGCCGCGCGCGCAAGCGGCGCAGAAGCAGATGACGCGGCAGTACGACCGCACACTCGACCGCGCTACCTTCCGGCTCGCTCTCGTGCGAGGGGCGCTGCTTCCAGAGAAGGACCGTCCGTGGCTCGCGACGCTGCTGGGTATGCCCAAGGGCGCGAAGATCGACGAGGCGGCGATCGACAAGAAGCTCGACGCCTGGTACGCGGCGACCAAGCTCGAGGACGAGACGACGCGGCTCGACCTGCTGACGAACGGCTCGTCGGCGAAGCTCGCGGCGTCCAAGGATCCGTTCGTGCAGGCCGCGCAGCGCGTGTGGCCGACCTACAAGGCCGAGGAGAAGAAGGAGGACGCGCGCAAGGGCGACCTGCTGCTCGTCGAGCCGCTCTACACCGAGGCGCTCAAGCAGGCGCTCGGCGGGGCGCTTGCTCCGGATGCGAACATGACCCTGCGCATCACGTACGGCACCGTGAAGTCGCTGCACCCCGAGTCGACGACGCTCACCGACGGGCCCTTCACCGTGGCGTCGCAGATCCTCACCAAGGACACGGGGAAGGATCCGTTCAACGCGCCGCAGAAGCTCCTCGACGCGATCAAGGCGCGCAACTTCGGTCCCTACGCGGACCCGGCGCTCGGCGGCGACCTGCCCATCGACTTCGAGAGCGATCTCGACATCACCGGCGGCAACTCGGGCTCGCCGACGATGGACGACCAGGGGCGGCTCGTCGGGCTCGCGTTCGACGGCAACAAGGAAGGCCTCGCGTCCGACGCGGTCTTCGACGGCACGACGACGCGCACGATCCAGGTCGACGCGCGCTACATGCTCTGGACGATGGACGCGCTCGACGGCGCGGACAACCTCGTGCAGGAGATGGGCGTCACGTCGAAGATGTAGTGGCGCTCGCGGTCACGGGCGCCACTTGTCGTTGCGCTTGATCTGCTTGGGAGAGCGCGGGTCCGTCGGCTTGCCGTCGGGCTCGGAGCAGCAGCGCGTCGACAGGTAGTAGTAATTGAACCCCTCGTTGTGCGTGTAGATCTTCGGCCTGCACTGGTTTCGCACGCCGAGGAGCCAGGGGCCGCCGGTGGTCACGTTGTCGAACTTGCTCGTGGGCTCCGGCGTCTCGCTGGCCGCGAGCTCGTCGGCGTTGCCGGGCATGTCCCACACGCCGTAGTCGCTCACGCACTTGGGCTGGCTGCCGCTCTCGACGCCCTGCCATAGCCGCTCGAGCTCGGGCTTCGCGATGCTCTCGTTCTTCGAGGCGAAGGCCATGAACGGCGCGCCCTTCTGGTCGTGCCCGGTGACGGCGGGCTCGATGTACGGCCGGTCGCCGTTGCACACCTTCGCGTCGCGCACGTAGCCGTAGGGATACGGCTTGTACGAGGGACCCTCGCACGCCATCGTCCACTCCGACTCGGTGCACACGCGCTTGCCTTCGGCGGCGCAGAGGTGCTGCGCCTGGAAGAAGTTGAAGTTCACGCGCGGGCGCTCGCCCTTGCGATTCGGATACTCGTACTGATCGATGCAGTAGCGCTTGTGCACCTTCTTGCCGGTGCAGCGGGATGGCTCATCGAAGTGCTCGCAGATCGTCTTGTCGTTCCACTCCGCATACCAGCTCGCGTCCTGCTCGCACCTGAGCTCGAGCTCGGTGCAGTAGTCCCCGTCGACGAGCACCATGCCGGCCGGACACGCCGAGCTGCCCGAATCGGTCACCGCCAGGGGCGCTTCGGCGTCGACGACGGGCGGAGGAGTAGCCGACGCCGATGCGCTGGGTGCGCTCGGAGCCGCGTCAGTCGTGATCGTCGGCGCGGGTTTCGAGCACGCCAGCAGGAGCAAGCAAGGGATGGCCGCACACTTCAAGGGGATGGGTGCGTCTTTACCACCGGTCTACTGCGGCTGGACGATGGGGGCGCAGGTGCTGACGCCGGCGCCGACGATGTCGAAGCCGATGTTGGGCATGTAGTTGGGGTTCACGCTGCCGGTTGCCGGGTCGTAGTCGGCGACCGTCGTGCCCGCGCCCTGCGACACGTAGAGGTAGAAGTGGCCACCCCAGAACGAGAACGCCCAGTCGGTCGGCGTCTGCACGCCGTTCATGGCGACCGGGTTCGCGGTGGCGCCGGTCGTCTTGTCGATCTGGGCGACGTAGACCGGGGTGGTCGTGAAGAAGCCGAAGAGGCGCGCGTCACCCGTGCCGGTGAGCTCCGCGTTCTGCCCGGCGAGCGTGCCGGTGAACGGGCCGATGGGCGTGACGACTCCCGCGCCGAGATCGACCCGGCCGATGCCCATGCCCGAGCCGGTGACGCCGTTGCTGACGCCGTCGAGGTAGAGCGTCTCGGTCTGTCCTCCGGAGGTGTCGCTCGAGTAGCCCATGCCGGTGCGGTACCAGCCGTTCGGCAGGTTCATCAGGGGCTGCGGGCTGCAGCTCGCGTCCTTGGTGCTCACCTTGTAGACGACGCCCGCGGTGTCCGTCCCGGTGGTCGGGTCGCTCTGCACGTAGTTCACGTACGCGTTGGCGTTCCGGTCGACGGCCATGGAGTTCGGCTGCATCGTCGTCTGACACTGCAGCGGGCCGATCATCGTGAACTTCTTGAGGTTCGGCGCGAAGCTGTAGAGCGTGTTCTCCGCGGAGAGCACGTAGACGTAGTCGGCCGCCTGCCCGCTGCAGTTGTTGCCGCCGCCGCTGCTGCCGCTTCCGCCGCTCCCGCCGCTGCTGCCGCCGAAGCTGCCGCTGCTGCTCCCGCTGCTGCCGGTGCCGCCGCTGCTCCCGCTCCCGCCGCCGCCACTGCTGCTCGCGTTGCCCCCGCCGAACCCGGGGTTGCTGTTGTTGCCGCTGCAGCCGACGAGCCCGAGAGCCGCCACCCACACGACCGCTGCTACTGCCCCACGCATGGCGCTGAGATAGCATCCACCGGGGCTCCGGCGCGTCGCGCCGCCGTCTCAGTGATGTCCACCTCGACCATCTGCCCGGCCTGCGGGCGCGAAGCGCCCATCGTCTACCGCGGGGTCGTGCCCTGCTGCACGGCCTGCGGGGCGCTCCGGGCGCCGCTCTCCAGCGCATCCGTGAACCTCGCCGGCAAGCCGTCGCGGGTCGGGGGGACCTTCGCGGTCGTGCTCGGGTGGCTGGTGCTCGTGCTGGGCGGGGCGACGGCCCTCGGCATCGTGCTCTTGCTGCTCGCGCTGAGCTGGCCGGCCGGGGCGCTCGCGATCGGGCTCCCCATCGCGCTGGTGACGCTCGTCACCGGGGTGCTCCTCGTGAAGAGCGGCCGGTCGCTGCAGCATTCGGGCGAGGACGCCGAGCGGGCGACGCGGACGCAGGCGCTGCTCGCGATGGCGGCCCAGCGCGGCGCGGTGACGGCGCGCGAGGCGGCGCAGCTGCTGGGCACGAGCGTCGCGGACGCGGACGCGATGCTGACCGACCTGGCCAAGCGCGACCCCGAGCGTGTCGCGGTCGACGTCGACGACCAGGGCGTGCTCTGGTACCGCGTCGCGCCCGGCCCGGGCGAACCGATCCCGCGCATGCGCGTGGAGCCGGAGCAACCGGTGCGTGTCGACCCTGGCGGAGCGGAAGAGACGGAGAGCGAGAGCAAAGATGACGCTGAGCAAGGCCGCCGCGCTGCGCGTGCTCCACGCTGAGCTGTCGGCGTGCAAGTCGTGTCCGAAGATGATCGGGCCCGTCGTGCACGGCCCGCCGGTCGCGAGCCGCGTCATGCTCGTCGGCCAGGCGCCGGGGCCGCGCGAGGGATCCTTCGGCCGCCCCTTCGCGTGGACCGCGGGGCGCACGATGTTCCGCTGGTTCGAGGAAGCCCTCGGCGTCGACGAGGCGCGCTTCCGCGCCGGTGTCTACATGGCGGCGGTCGCGCGCTGCTTCCCGGGGAAGGCGCGCGGCGGGGGCGACCGCAAGCCCGACGCCGAGGAGATCGACAGCTGCCGCCGGTGGCTCGCTCGCGAGATGGACATCCTGCGGCCGGAGCTCGTCATCGCCGTGGGAACGCTCGCGATCGAGCAGGTGCTCGGCGAGAAGGGGCCGCTCGCGGAGGTGGTCGGCACCTCGCGGCGCGCACGGTGGCTGGGGCAAGAAGTGGAAGTCATCGCGCTTCCGCACCCGAGCGGCGCGTCGACGTGGCACAAGACCGAGCCGGGCAAGGCGCTCCTCGCGAAGGCGCTTCGCAGGCTGGCGAGGCATCCTGTGATGAAGGAGGCGTGCGCGTGAAGTCCCCCGGTCCGGTGAAGCGACGCCTGCTCCGCACGGCGGCGGCGACGGTGGATCGCGCCGTCGTCGCCGCGATCCAGATCAGCAACGCGCGGATGCGGGCGCAGGCCGAGGCCATGCCGCACGCAGAGCGCATCGAGAAGCTCGAGCTCGTGCGCGCCATGTACGGCTCGCCGGAGCTCCTGGGCGATCGCGAGGCCTTCTTCCCGCGTCCGCCCGTGGTGCGCCCGCGCGTGCATCCCATCCGCACGCTCGCGTGGGGAGGCGAATGCGTCGAGGCGTCCTGGGAGAGCGCGTGCGAGCCTCACGAGCCCAGCGTGCGCGAGCGATACACCGCGCACGTCGCCAACCGGACCGCGCACGCCCGCATCTACGGCGCGCCCGCCGGGTCGGGCCGGCCCGCGGTCATCGTCGTGCACGGGTATCTCTCCGGGCAGTGGGCCGTCGAGGAGCGCGCGTGGCCCATCCGCTGGCTCAACACGCGCGGGCTCGATGTCGCCGTCACGGTGCTGCCGTTCCACGGCGTGCGCGGGCTCGCAGGGGGAGGGGCGCCGCCGTTCCCCGGCGCGGACCCGCGGTTCACGAACGAGGGTTTCCGCCAGGCCGTGGCCGACCTGCGCGTGCTCATCGCGCTGCTGCGCGAGCGCGGGGCCCCGCGCGTCGGCATCATGGGGATGAGCCTCGGCGGCTACACGACCGCGCTCATGGCGACGCTGGAGGCGGACCTCGCGTTCGCCGTGCCGCTCATCCCGCTCGCGTCGGTCGCCGACTTCGCGCGCGACCAGGGACGGCTCGGTCGTGGCGCCCAGATGCGCGAGCAGCACGCGGCGCTCGAGGCGGCGAACCTCGTCGTCAGCCCGCTGGCGCGACCGAGCCTCGTCCCACCGGAGCGCGTGCTCGTCGTCGGGGCCGAGGCCGACCGCATCACGCCCGTCGCTCACGCCGAGCGGATCGCCGCGCACCTCGGCGTCCCGCTGACGCGCGTGGGCGGAGGCCATCTGCTGCAGGTGTGGCGCCGCGAGGCGTTCCGGGCCGTCCGCGCGATGCTCCAGAAGAACGGAGTGATTTGAACAGGAAGATCAGAAGTTCTTTTGATCTTCTGACCTTCCTGTTCCTCTCCTCGAGATCCCTAGCGCCTCAGGAGCACGTACACCGCGCCTTCGCCGCCGTCGGCGTCGCTCGCGGTCGCGAAGGCGGCGACGTGCTCGCTCGATGCGCCCTGCGAGAGCCATGCGGCGATCTCGCCGCGCAGCACCGGCGAGCCGCCGAGGGAGTGCTCGCCCTTGCCGTGGATGACGAGGACGCACCGCTCGCCGCGCGCGCGCATCGTCCGGAGGAACACCGCGAGATGCGACCGCGCCTCGCCGGCGCTCATGCCGTGCAGGTCGATCCGCCCGTCGATCGGCAGCAGCCCGCGGCGGAGACGACGCAGCGCGTCCATCGGCAGGTCCACGCGCCGGCCCTCGACGCGCCGGCCGTCGTCGTTCACCTCGAAGCGCGTGCGCCCCTCGACGAGCGAGCGCAGGTGCTCGTGCACTGCCTCCGCATCCTGCTGCGCCGCATCCGCCCCGCGCTTCGCCTGGCGCTCGACGGACGCCGATCGCTCCGTGGCCTGCTTCGGCATCCGGCTTCCCTTGCTCCGGTCGAGCGGCTCGACGCCGGCGAAGAGACGGTGCAGCAGGAGCGCCTCGTCCTCCGGCTCGTCGCTCGGACGCTTCGCCGGCGGCGGCGCCGGCGCCCTCGGTCGGGCGGCCGTGGGCCCCTTCTTCGCCTCCTCTTTCTTCGCGAGCTCCTCCTTCAGCGCGCGGAGCGACTCGAATGGACCGGGCGAGCCCTTCTTCTTCTTCGCTGCCACCTCAGCCCTGCCTTCGCGCCTCGGCGCGAACCGCGGCGAGCACGCTCTGGATGCCGGCGAGCAGCCCGTCTTCGTACTGCCAGTCGCCGTCGCCCAGCTCGGGGAAGTCGTGCGGGTTGGAGATGTCCTCGAGGGTCAGCCCCGGGCGCAGCCTGCGCGCCAGGGCGAGAACTTTGTCGCGCTGCTGTTCCTCGAGACTCGCGACGAATTTCGCGACTTCTTCCCAGCTCGTCGCGTCCATTCGCGACCACACTAGCACTCACACTCGCGCAGGATCCGTGTGCGTGGATCCGGCCGGATCCAGACCCTGCGACGTTCGCGCGACATGCCTGGGGATTCCGGCACTGTGGGCGCGGTTCGATGGTTGCAATCCAAGGATACGCAGGCATCCCTGATCGAACTCAGGCCCGCTGCACATGGCCCGCCCGACGCCGCTCATCCCGCCCCCGTGCTCCGACATCCCGCTCGGCGATGGGCGCCAGCTGCTCATCGGGGCCCAGCTGGGGCGCGGCTCGATGGCCACCGTCTACCGGGGGGTCTACGAGGGCGCCTGCGGCCTGCGCCGCGCCGTCGCCGTCAAGGTCTACGACACGATCGCCAGCGACGAGCACGACGCGGTGCTGTCGGCGCTGACGATGGCGGCCCAGCGCGGAGCGTGCGTGCGCCACCCCAACGTGGTGCGCGTGGAGGACTTCGGGCTGGCCGGACCCGCGCAGCCGTATTCGGTGGTCGAGCTGGTCGAGGGCCGCTCCCTCGCAAAGCTGCTCGCGTCCTTCGCCCGGCGGCGCGAGCGGATCCCGCCGGACGTCGCCCTCTTCATCGGCAGCGAGATCGCCGAGGCGCTCGCCGGCGCGCGTCTCGCGTCGACGCCGGAGGGCATGCGCGTGGGGGTGGTCCACGGTGATCTGTCTCCGTGCGACGTCCTCCTCTCCTGGCACGGCGAGGTGAAGGTGAGCGACTTCGAGGTCGCCATCGCCGCGCGCGCCGCCTCCACGGTGCGCAGCGTCCGCGCTCTCGCCCGGCGCGTGAGCTTCCTCGCGCCCGAGGTGGCGCGCGGTCAGGTGGGCGACGCGCGCTCCGACGTGTTCTCGCTCGGCGTCATCCTGCGCGAGATGCTCGTCGGGCCGCGCTTCCCATCCTTCGTCACCGAGCAGCAGGCGCTCGGGTGGGCGCGCGAGGGCATCGTGCACACGAGCATCTTCGAGCCGCAGCTTCCCAGCGCGGTCCAGTGCATCGTCGCGCGCGCCCTCGAGAAGGACCCGGCGAACCGCTATCCCCACGCCGGTGCGCTCGGCTACGAACTGCGTCGCGTAGCGCTCGCGATGGGCGTGGGCGACGGCCGCTCCTTCCTCCGGAGCGCGCTGGCGCGTGTCTTCGCCGAGGACAGCGAGGAAGAGCCGACCGGCGAGCTGCAGCTGCAGACGCCCGTCCCGCGTCCCTCGGGCGTCGTCGACCGGTTCGCGCGGCTGCGCGGCGAGATCGACCCCGAGAGCGGCACGCTGCCCATCGCCGGCGACGCGTGCGAGGACGACGATCCCGACGGCAAGGCGCACGGTAGCTGACTCCGCAAGCCCGCAGGGTGCGGAGTCGAACGCCAGACTAGCGCGCGGACCGCAGTCGCCAGAACCGCTCGAGCGCGCTGTGCACGAGCGAGTGACGCACGTGTTCCGCGTCGAGCAGCTCCGGCACGAGCCGCGCCGGCACGAGCACCGTCTCGATCTCCTCCTGCGCGTCGAACGCCGTCTCCGCCGCGCGCCGCGCCCCGCGCGCGAGGAACGTGAAGCAGCGGTTGTTCTGGGTCGCGGGGTTGGCCTCCACCACGACGAGTGGCTCCAGCGCGCCGGCCACGTATCCGGTCTCCTCGCGCAGCTCGCGCGCCGCCGCCGCCTCCGGCGACTCGCCCGGGTCGATGACGCCTCCGGGGATCTCGAGGGACATCGCGTCCGTCCCGAAGCGGTATTGCCAGACCATCACCAGCTCGTCCTCCGGCGTGACGGCCACCACGTTGCACCAGTCGCTGCACCGGATGGTGTACGCGTCGCCTCGCGGCTGGCCCGCGGAGTCGGTCCACTCGCCCCGATCGACCTCGAACACGCGGAAGCGGCCCACCGTCTCGGTGCGGACGCGCTTCCAGGGCAGCAGCTTCGGCTCGGGCAGGCGCAGGCGATCGCTCATGCAGCGATGCTAAGCTGGCGGCAGCCCCGCGATGAACCCGTTGTCGGCCGTACGAAAGCTCGCGCACGGGGCGCAGCTCATCGCCGAGGACATCCGCTCGGTCCAGGCGAATGACCCGGCCGCGCGCTCCACGGTCGAGGTGGCGCTCGTCTATCCGGGACTCCACGCCCTCTGGCTGCACCGCGCGGCGCACGCGTTGTGGCGGCGCGACCTCAAGCTGTCGGCGCGCATGCTCGCCCACGGGAACCGCTTCCTCACGGGCATCGAGATCCACCCCGGCGCCTCGATCGGCCGGCGGGTCGTCATCGATCACGGCATGGGCATCGTGATCGGCGAGACGGCCACGGTGGGCGACGGCTGCCTCCTCTACAAGGGCGTCGTCCTCGGCGGCACCTCGCTCGAGCGCAAGGTGCGCCACCCGCAGATCGGCAGCAACGTGGTCATCGGCTCGAACGCATGCATCCTCGGCGCCATCCACGTGGGCGACCACTCGCGCATCGGCTCGGGGAGCGTCGTCGTGCGCGAGGTGCCTCCGGAGGCCACCGTCGTCGGCGTTCCGGCGCGCGTCATCGTCCCGAAGCACGCGCGCTTCGACGCATCGCTCGACCACGCGGCGCTGCCCGACCCCGTGACCGACATGATCCGCGCGCTCGCCGCGCAGAACGAGATGCTCCGCGAGCGCGTGACGGCGCTCGAGAAGAAGCTCGGGCTCGCGCACGACGAGCCGCCCTTCCACCTGCCGTACGACGGCGAGGACCTCCCTCGCGCCGACGGCGGCTGAGTGCCGCACGCTCGAAGAGTGCGCACTCAAACACCACACTGAGCACGCGCCCTACCAGCTCACGTCGCAGACGTGCGTCGTCTCGTCGAAGGACGTCAGCGTCGCCTTCGCCGACTGCCCGACGCACATGCTCATGAGCGAACGCACGATGGCCGGCGTCGCGAGCCGGTAGCGCAGGTCGTCGGCGTAAGGCTGGCCCGTGAAGCGCAGCGTGGCCCCGCCGTCGCGCGCGTCGATGTGCACCCTCACCGGGCCGCGCCGCAGCTGCGCGAGCGCCGCCGGCACGAGCCGCAGGAGGTACCGCGGCGTCGTCACCGACACGAGCAGCTGCAGGAACCAGTGGATGCCGAGCACGGCACACCGCTCCATCGCCGCCGTGAAGACCCGGTCATGGCCGCGCGCGACCTCCGCGTAGAACGAGGCCATCGCGTCGCGCATCATGTCCTCGGGGTACCAGCGCGAGACGACGGGGTCGCGCACCGACTCGCGGTACGTCTCGGGCACGCCGGCCACGTACTGCTCGAACATCTCGGGACCGTAGTCCTCGAGCAGGTACCGCTTGGCCGTGACGAACCAGACGCCTTTGACCTCGCTGCGCATCCCGGGCGGGGGGCATGCTAGCCGAGGATCGGCTATTGCGAGGCGCCCCATGGCGAAGAAGGACGACCAGCCGCTCATCGTCAAGAACCGGCGGGCGTCCTTCGATTACGACATCGAGGAGCGCTACGAGGCCGGGATCTCGCTCGTGGGGAGCGAGGTGAAGTCGATGCGGGCCGGCAAGGTCGACGTCACGGATGCGTACGTCAGCGTCGAGGACGGGCAGGCCTGGCTCAAGCAGATGTACGTGGCGCCCTTCGAGCAGGCGAGCGCGTTCCCGCACGAGGTGCGGCGTGCCCGGAAGCTGCTGCTCCACGGGCGCGAGATCGCGGCCATCCACGAACGCCTCGCGCGCGGCGGGTACACGGCGGTGCCGATGCGCCTGTACTTCAAGGCAGGCCGCGTGAAGGTCGAGGTCGGCGTCGGCAAGGGCCGCAAGAAGTTCGACAAGCGGGCGGTCATCGCGAAGAAGGAGGCCGAGCGCGAGGCGCGCGCGGCCATGCGCGAGGGGGGGCGCAAGTGAGCCCGCACGTCGCGTGGGAGCGGGGAGGGGGGGCGCGCGTCGTCTCGCTGAAGGATGACGCGATCGCCCTCGTCTCGTCGGTGCCGTCGCCGCCGGGGTCGCGGCTCGAGGGGACGCTCGCGGGGGAGCCGCCCGCGAAGCTGCGGATCAAGGTGCACGCATGCCGGAAGCGCGCGGACGGCGCGTTCGACCTGGAGGGCCGCACGCTCGACATGACGCGCGAGGTGCGCGACCGCGTGACGAAGCTGGCGGCGACGGGCAGCTAGCGCGCGCGGCGGAGGGCCAGCAGGGCGAAGAGGGCCGCGAGGAGCAGGAGGGCGACGGCGCTCAGGCGCTCGCCGAGGGCGGCTGGTGGTGTGCCGCCGAGCAGGTTGCGCAGGTGGGCTCGGGGCGTGACGAAGGCCACGACGGTCGTGTTGGCGCCGAGGAGCCAGTCGGCCACGAGCGCGACGGTGCGGCCGCCACCGCGGCGACCGAAGGCCGAGCCCAGGGCGAAGAGCGACGCGTAGGCAGCGCCGCCGAGGGCGCTCGCGTAGGCGCTCGCTAGCGCGTCGCGCGCGACGGGCGCGTCGGCCGAACCGTGGGCGACGATCGCGACGGCCGCGCCGAGGACGGCGCACGAGGCGACGCTCGCGCCGAGGATGGTCGCGATCGTCGTGGCGGCGGTGCGTCGCGGCGTCGCTCCGAAGGCGACGGCGGACGCACCGGCCGCCGAGAGCGAGTCGGCACCGAGCGCGCCACCGGCGATCGCGTAGCAGAGGAGGGGCACGACCAGCGCGCCGAAGGCGTCGACGAGCGCGCGGTCGGCTCCGTGCGACGCGCCCTGGGCGCGAGCGGCCACTGCGAAGCCGATCGCGAGCGCCGCCCAGGCGCCCACGGTCAGCACCGTGCGCGGCGTGCGGAGCAGCCGCGAGAGGGGCAAGCGGGCGAGCGCGGTGCTCACGACGCGGCGTCCCTCGCGGAAGGCGTGAAGTCCTGGCGCATCTCGACCACTTCGGCGCCCGATGCGACCACGGCTCGGCCGACGGCGCGTGCGAGCGCGCTCGCGTCGGGACCGCGCGCGACGACGACGCCGACGCCGCTCGCGGGCGCGGCTCCGGAAGCGGAGCGCGGCGCCTCCTGACGCGAGACGCCCT
>DASVWO010000199.1:0-8420 GCA_036393165.1 Polyangiaceae bacterium
GTCACGGCGCCCGAGATGATCGACGTGACGCTGCCGGCGAAGGGGCGGCTCTCGCATCCCGTCCCCGCCACGCACAATGCGTTCGCATACGTGCTCGACGGAGCCGTCGAAATGGGCCCCTCGCGTCGCAGCGTGTCGCGCGGCGCCGTCGCCGTGCTGGGCCCCGGGAGCCACGTCACCGTGCGCAGCCAGGAGGGCGGGAGCGCGCGGCTGCTCTTCTTCGCCGCGCGGCCGATCGGCGAGCCGGTCGCGCGCTCCGGCCCCTTCGTCATGAACACGGACGAGGAGATCCAGCAGGCGTGGGAGGACTACCGCGCCGGGCGCCTCGTCCAGGGCTAGGCTGGGCGCCCCTCGCGCTTGGGCTCGTCCGGCTGGGCAACCCGGGGTACAACCGCCCGCGTTGATCCAGGTGTCCCACCTCACGCGGCGGTACGGCGCGCACGTCGCCGTCGACGACGTGTCGTTCGAGGTCGGCAAGGGCGAGGTCGTGGGCTTTCTCGGCCCGAACGGCGCCGGCAAGAGCACGACGCTCCGGGTGCTCGCCGGCTTCCTCGGCCCCAGCAGCGGGACGGTGAAGGTCGCGGGGCACGACGTCGTGGACGACTCGTTCGAGGCCCGGCGCGCCGTCGGCTACATGCCCGAGAGTGTCCCGCTCTACCCGGAGATGCGCGTCGTCGAGTACCTGCGCTTCCGCGCGGAGCTCAAGCGCGCGCCCCGCGCGAACCGCGCGGCCTGGGTGGACGACGCGATGGCCAAGGCGCACGTGCTCGACGTCGCGCACAAGCGCATCGCGCACCTCTCGCGCGGGTACCGGCAGCGCGTGGGGATCGCCGACGCGATCGTCGCGCGGCCTCCGGTCGTCGTCCTCGACGAGCCGACGGCGGGGCTCGACCCGAACCAGATCCGCGAGACACGCGCGCTCATCCGCGAGCTGGGGCGCGAGCACACCGTGATCGTCTCGACGCACATCCTGAGCGAGGTGGAGGCGTGCGCGACGCGCGTGCTGCTCGTGCACCGCGGCAAGCTGCTCGCGCAGGGGAGCCTCGAGGAGGTGCGCGCGATGCGCGGCGCCACGGGCATCGAGGTCGTCGTGCACGGCGACGCCGCGGCCGCCGAGCGCGCCGTGCGCGGCGTCGAGGGCGTGAGCGAGGCGTCGCGCGCCGGCTCCGACGCGGGGGACCTCGTGCGCATCCGCGCCCGCTTCGGCGCGAAGCTGGGGGCGCCCGAGCGTGCCGCGGCGGTCGAGCGCTGCGTCGCCGCGCTCGTCGCGGCCGGCGTGGGCGTGCGCGAGGTCAGCCCGGCGGGCGGCTCGCTCGAGGACGCCTTCGCCGCGCTGACCGATCGCGAGCGCCAGAGCGGGGGAGAGCCGTGAAAGGCTTCTGGCCCATCTACCGACGCGAGCTCTTCGCGTTCTTCGTCACGCCGCTCGCGTGGGTGCTCATCGCCGTCTTCCTCGTCGTGCAGGGGATGCACTTCTTCCTGCTCGTCGACCACTTCTCGCGCGCGCCCGACGCGGGCATGGGGGACGAGACGCCCCTCTCGGCGTTCTTCGGGAACACGGTCCTCCTCTACCTGGTTCTCTTCGTGCTGGTCCCGCCCATGACGATGCGCCTCTTCGCAGAAGAGCGGCGCAGCGGCACGATCGAGACGCTCATGACCGCGCCGGTGTCGAGCCCCGCGGTCGTGCTCGCGAAGTACGCCGCCGCGCTCACGACCTACGTCGCGATGTGGGGGCCGACTGCGCTCTACCTCGTGATCCTCGGCCGCACCGGAGCGCTCGACTGGCACGCGGCGGCGAGCGCGTACCTCGGCGTCCTGCTCGTCGGCGCGGCGTACCTGGCGCTCGGCCTCTGCGCGAGCGCCCTCACGCGGTCGCAGTTCCTCGCGATGGTGTGCACGGCCCTGGTGCTGCTCGTGCTCTTCATCCTCGGCGTCGGCGAGTTCGTCACGCGCGAGGGCACGGCGATGCACGCCGTCTGCTCGCACGTCTCGGTGTGGGCCGCGATGAACGACTTCGCGAGCGGCATCGTCGACTCGCGCCGCCTCGTCTTCTACGGAACGCTCACCGTGCTTCCGCTCTACGTGGCGACGCGCGCGGTCGAGGCATGGAGGTGGGGATGAGCGGCGCGCGCAAGGTGACGCAGGCGGCGCAGCTCGCGGGCATCGTGGCGGCGATCGTCCTCGCGGCGGTCGTCAACGTGCTCGGCGCGCGCCACTTCGCGCGCTGGGACTGGACGGGCGATCGCCGCTGGTCGCTCGCCCCCGCGACGGTGGAGACGCTTCGCTCGCTCGAGCAGCCCGTGGACGTCTGGGCCATCGCCGGCGCCGGTGACCCCTTCGAGCAGAGCCTGCGGCAGCTGCTGCTCGCGTATCGCGCCGAGTCCTCGCGCATCGAGGTGCACTGGATCGACCCGGACCGCGACGCCGTGCAGCTCGTGGACCTGCAGCGCCGCTTCGGGCTCGAGGCGGGGCGAAGCGAGGACGGACGCGTCGCGACCGACGCCGTCGTCATCGTCGCGAGCGGCGATCAGCACTGGTTTCTCACGCCGCAGGACCTCGTGCAGCAGTCGGACGACACGCACGTGAAGCCGCGCGAGGAGCGCGCGCTCACGCAGGCCATCCGGAACGTCCTCGGAGGCGAGAAGGCACAGCTCTGCTTCACCGTCGGCCACGGCGAGCTGTCGCTCGAGCCGGATCGCGACGAGCGCGACAACCTCGGCGCGGTCCGGTCGCTCTTCGAGAAGGACAACTACGAGCTGCGGAGCGTCGACGCCGCCGCGCCCGACGCGCACGAGCCCTTCAAGGGCTGCTCGGTCGTCGTCATCGCCGGCGCGCACGCGCCGTTCGCGCCGGAGGAGGCGAACCGGCTGCGCACGTGGCTCCTGCAGGGCGGCGGCCTCTTCGCCGCGATCGGGCCCGTCGAGGGCGCGACCGACACGGGCCTCGTGCCGCCGGGGCTCGACGAGGTGCTCGCGCCCTTCGGCATCGCGCTCGACGAGGACCTCGTGCACGACCTGGACGCGAGCGTCTCGATCCCCGACACGCACGGCGAAGGGTTCTTCGTGTCCGCCCGCCCGCACCCGGTCACGACGACGCTCGTCGAGGGCGGCCGCGACGCGCATCCCCCGCGCACGGCCCTCTTCTACACGCGCTCGATGCGTCACGTCTCGCCGCCGGGTGCTGCGCCCGCGACCGAGCTGCTCGTCACGGGGGACGCCGCCTTCGCCAAGCGCAACATCGTCGGCGCCAGCAGCTGGGCCGAAGCGCCGGCGCGCGAGCCGGCCGACCCCGGCGGCCCCTTCGTCGTCGCGATGGCGAGCGAGCGCCCGCGCGTCGGACCGAGCGCGCCGCACGGCCCTCGCGCCGTCGTCGTCGGCAGCCGCTTCGTCTTCGCCGAGGAGAACTGGAGCCAGCCGCGGCCTCTGCACGGCACCGCCTACTTCGTCGACAGCGCCCTCGCCTGGCTCGCCGCACGGCCCGAGGTGGTCGACGTGCCCGACCACGCCGAGGTGCCGGCCGGCATGCGCATCTCGGAGCAGGCGCGTGCCGAGGTCGAGCGCTACGTGCTCCTCTTCATGCCGCTCGCCGCGGTGCTCCTCGGCGTGGCGGTGTGGGCCTGGCGGCGCTCGTCGGAGAACAAGCCGTACCGGCAGGAGCCGTCGGCATGAACCTGTCGGCGCGCGCGACCGTCACGCCCATCGTGCTCGTCGTGCTGGCGACAGGCGCGGTGGCGTACGCGTGGTTCATCGACCGCGGCTCGGTGTCCGACGCCGAGCGCGCGAGCCGGCGCAGCGACGTGTTCCCCAGCTTTCACGTCGAGGACGTGACGCACGTGGAGCTCGTGCACGGGGACGAGAAGCTCGTGCTCGACCGCGACCGCGACGCGGGCGGCGGCTCGTCGTGGAGCATGACGTCGCCGCGCCAGGAGCACGCGGACGCCGGCGCCGTGGACGCGCTGCTGCGCGAGCTCACCAACGCGACGCGCCTGCGCGACGTGTCCGACCGCGACGCGGTGGGCCTCGACGAGCCGCGCGTTCACGGCGTCGTCCGCGTCGGCGCCCTCGAGTGGCGCTTCGTGCTCGGCGCCGACGCGCCGCGGCCCGAGGGCGCGGCCTACATGCGGCTCGAAGGCGAGGGGACCTTCGTGGTGCAGCGGTCGGTCAAGGTGCAGCTCCTTCGCGGGGCCGACGCGTACCGATCGCGCGCTCTCTTTCCGTTCGGCGCGAACGACATCCGGCGCGTCCACGTGGCCACGGCGCCGGATGGCGCATTCACCCTCGAGCGCCAGCACCCTGGCGCGCCCAGCTTCCGCGTCGTGGAGGACGGCGTGCGCGCCTCGCGCGAGACGACGGACCGCGTCCTCACGGCGCTGGACGAGGCGCGCGCCGAGAGCTTCGTCGACGACGCGACGGCCGACCGCGAGCTCGCGCGCACCGTCTTCGCCGTGACCGTGGAGCCGTTCGACGAGGCGCGGCCGCGCGTCGAGCTGAAGATCGCAGGCTCGTGCCCGGGACAGCCCGCGGACGACCTGCTCGTCGAGACGGCGCCGGTGCGCATCTCCGCCTGCGTCGCGCGGACGCTGGCGGACGCGCTGCGCAACGGCAAGACGGCCCTCGATGACGCGTCGCCCTTCTTCGCCCGCGCCGACGAGATGGAGGAGCTGCGCCTCGAGGCCGTCGGGCCACCGGGTCCGCGCGTGGACATCGCCCGCAAGGGGGCGGGCTGGCACGAGCGCGCGCCGGAGGACCGCGAGCTGTCCTCCGACGAGGTGGACGCGGCCAACGCGATCGCCCTCGCGCTCGCGAGCGCGCGCGGCTCGCAGGTGCGCCGCGCGACCGAGGCCGATCGCTTCGCGCCGCGGGCGCGCGCCACCATCGTGCGCACCGGCGGTGCGTCGACCGAGGTCGTCGAGCTCGGCCCCGCCGATGCGGACGGCAGCGCGTGGGTGCGCCGCGCGGACGACGGCGCCCTCGTCCGCCTCCCGGCATCGCAGGCGCGTCGCTTCGAGCCGCACCCGATCGCGCTGCGCGCGCGCGCCCTCTGGCACGCGCCCTTCGATCCGGCCGCCGTCGTCGGCATCGACGACACGTGCGGCCCCGTGCCGGAGAAGCTCGCGCTGCGCGACGGGAGCTGGACGATGCTCGCCCCCGCCGGGTTCGCCGTCGACCCGGTCGCCGTCAGCGATCTCGCGGGCGCCTTCGCGCACGCGAAGGCCGACGCGTGGATCAGCGAGTCCGACGACGGCTCCTTCGGCCTCGGCCGGCCCCGAGATGGTGGCTGCGCCGTGACCCTCGCCCTCGCCGCGACCGACGGCGGCCCGTCCCGCAGCGTGACGCTCTCCTTCGGCGGAGACGCCGGCGGGGGCTCCTTCTACGCGCGCGTCTCGGACGATCCCGGCGTCTTCGCAGCGGCCGGCGTGCTGCACGCGCTCGCGTCGCACCCGGCCATCGACCGCAAGCGCCTCCGGATCGACCCGCACGCGCTCTCCTCGGTCACCTTGGTCCACGGCGACACCCGCCGCGCCGTCACGCTGGACGCCGACGCGCCGGACGCGCTCGCGAAGGCCGTCGAGGGCCTCTACGCCGAAGCTGCGCTGCACACCGGCGCGCCCACCAAGAGCGAGGGCATGGACCACCCAGCGCTGGAGGTCCTCGGCACGGGCGTCCACGTGTCGATCGGCGCGCCCGCCACGGTCGACGGCATCGACGGCTACTACGCGCGCGCCGCCGGCGTCGACGCGACGTTCATCGTCCCCAAGCACGCCGTCGACGCCATCACGTCGGCGATGGGCGACTAGCTGCTAGGCTTCACCTCTCGTGGACGAGGCCGAGAGCCAGCTGCGTCGCCGCGTGAAGATAGAGCTGCGCAAGCGCATGCGTGGCCTGCGCATGGCGATGCCGGCGTCGGCATGCGCCCAGCGATCCGCGCGCATCGTCGATCGCTTGCTCGCACTCGACGTCGTCGCGAGCGCCCGCGCCGTCGCCCTCTTCTGGCCCATCGAGGAGCGCCACGAGGTCGACCTTCGCACCGCCGGCACCCGCCTCGTCGAGCGCGGCGTGCGCGTGGCCTACCCGGCCATCGATCCGGAGACGCGCGAGATGCTCTTCCGCTTCGTCGACCGTCCCGAGGCGATGGTCGAGCAGGGCTTCGGCTTCCGCGAGCCCTCCGCGCGCGAGCCCGAGGCGCCGCCGGGTGCGCTCGACGTCATCGTGGTCCCCGCGCTCGCCGTCGATCCGCGTGGCCACCGCATCGGCTACGGCGCGGGCTACTACGACCGCACGCTCCCGCGCTTCGCCCCGCCGGCCGCCACCATCGCCGTCGCGTTCGACTTCCAGCTCATCGCCGACGCGCCCACCAGCGAGAGCGAGGGCGACGTCGCCGTCGGCTGGGTCGTCACCGATTCACGTCAATTCCGCTTGGCCTGACACTTGGGGCAGATGCCGTAGAGCTCGTGCTTGTGCGAGCGCAGCACGAACCCGTACTTGCGCCCCACCTTCTCCTGCAGCTCCTCGATGCGCGGCTCCTCGAACTCGGTGATGTCCCCGCACTCGACGCAGATGAGGTGATCGTGGTGCGAGGCGTCGTCCGCGAGCTCGTAGCGCGTCAGCCCGTCGCCGAAGCGCCGCTCGTTCGCCACGCCGCACTCGGTGAGCAGCTTGAGTGTCCGGTACACGGTCGCGTACCCGACGCGCCGGTCCTTCACCCGCACCTGCGCCAGCAGCTCCTCGATGCTCACGTGGTTCTCCGAGTGGAAGAACGTCTCGACGATGAGCTTGCGCTGCCCGGTGCTGCGCAGGCCCTTCTTGTCCATGTAGGCCTGCAGCATCGTCCGGAAGTGCTCGAGCTCTGCCGCCTGTCGGTGTAGCTGCTGTCCCAAGTCCCGTACCCCGGTCTCCGATTCTGCCCCGTCCCCGGAGGTTTCGCACCCCCCGGCGCGTTTTTGGGATACGAAGGATGAGTAGGTCCGCATGATTCGAGGGAACCGCTCCGAGAGCATCCGCGCGGTGATGGATGGCCTTCGCCGCATCGTCGGCGACCTGCGCCTGAGCGCGCGCGAGGCCGAGCGCGGCGCCGGCATCAGCGGTGCGCAGCTGTTCGTCCTGCAGACGCTCTCCGAGTCGAGCGCGCAGTCGCTCAACGATCTGGCGGACCGGACGCTCACCGACCAGAGCTCCGTGTCGGTCGTCGTGAAGCGACTGGTCGAGCGCAAGCTCGTCACGCGCAAGCCGTCGGAAGAGGACGGGCGGCGCGTCGAGCTCGCCCTCACGGCGGCCGGCCGGCGCCTTCTCGCGCGCTGCCCCGAGCCGACGCAGGCGCGCCTCGTCTCGGCCCTCCGCCGTCTCTCGCCCGACGAGCTCGCGTCGCTCACCGTCGGCATCCACGCGCTCGAGCGCCAGATGGGCACGGGCGGCGCGGCCCGCATGTTCTTCGACGAGGAAGCGCCCTCGGGACGGACGAAGCGGCGTCAGGCCTTGAACGCGTGAGCGTTCCAGCCGTCGTGCAGGTCGATGACGGCCTGCCGGTGCAGGCGCGGCGTCTCGAGCAGCACGTGCGCGCGCGTGACGGCCGGCCCACTCTCGAACGCGACCTCGATGCACCCGTCGGCGCCGGGCGTTCCCTCGAAGCGCACGGCCCCCTGCTCGTCGCTCACCGTGACCCACGCCGACTCGGCGGCGGTGCCGCGAAGCCCGGTGTCGATGATCAGCCTCCGGGTGCGGCTCTCGATCGTGCGAATCTCGGAAATCGGCTCGTCGTCGCGAAGGTCGTAGGGCTCTTGCATGGGCTGTCCCGCGGGCGGCGACACAGAAGCACCGGAACGGCTGAGCCGCCAGGTTCAAAGTCGCGCGCAGCCTGCGATCGGTCCCACTAGAACGTACACACGGGACAGACGGCACCGGCCTGGCCGCCGTCGAGCACGGTGCGGGTGCAGGCGTTGACGGGGGGGCCGCACGTCGTCTGGCAAACGGCGGCGGAAAGCGACCCGTCGGGGCCGGCCATCGCGTCGGGGTCCGACAGGGGCCGGTTCTCGCTCGCGTCGTAATCGCACGTCCAGTGCGTCGTCAGGTCGGGAGCGCAGCCGGCGCAGAGGATGGTGAGGGACCCCAGGAGAGCCGCCCAGGTCCGCGCCCCAACTCGGCCCCGCATGCGGTAGCATCCCTATCATGCGCGCGGGGGTCTGGAACCTGGGCTTCGGTCTCGTCGCCATCGCGGCGGGGGCGAGCGGGAAATTCGCACTCATCGGGACGAACAGCTCCACGCTGCTCGTCGTCGCCGGTGTCGCCCTCGCGGCGCTCGGCGTCTTTCAGCTCTGGAAGAACAAGGGTCGCTAGGGTCGTCGGGGGGAGCGCGGCCGCTCCCCCCGAGCCCCCCACCCATCCTCCAGGATCACTCGCGGTCGGGACCGTCGTGGTGCCAGCCGG
>DASVWO010000200.1:0-16192 GCA_036393165.1 Polyangiaceae bacterium
TGCTTGAGCACCGAGTAGATGTAGAGCCCCCACGGGTCGTTATCGACGAGCACGTAGATGGGGAGCTTGAGCTCCGTGGCCATCCGCTGCAGGAGCCGGCGTGCCCCGCGCGCCGCCTGCCCCTCGCTCGTCATGAGGATGCAGTTGTGCTTCTCCCAGAAGCGGTCCTCGTTGAGGCGGTGCCACACCGCTTGCTTCTCGACGCAGAGGATGAACTCCGCCGAGTTCTTCACGAACTTCAGGTGGTCCGGCTCGCAGATGCTCGGGATGCCCCAGCCGCCACGACCCATGCGCGACAGATCGATGTTGTCGCCCGCGTCGTTCACCGTGAGCTTGCCGACGACGAGCCCGCGCCGGTTGGCGAAGAGATGCAGCTCCTCGCGCAGCGCATCGATGCCGACCTCGAGGTCCTCGATGATCGGATCGCTCTCGCTCTGGTCCTCGAAGGTGTTCTCGGTGGACCCCGTGAGCGTGTGCTTCGTCATGTAGAACATCTGGCGGATGCTGATCGTCTTGCCCTCGTCGATGAGGGTCTTGCATCCGCTCGCGACGAGCAGCGTCTGCATGAACTTGCGCGCCATCGCCGTGTTGAAGAACTCGCGCGACTGCGTCTTGTCGCCGAGCTCGATGATCTTCTTCTTCTGGTTGAAGGCCACGTTCGAGAGCGTGCGCGTCCGGATCTCGACGGCGGGGTTCGATCCCTTCGTCGCCTGCGAGAGCACGTCCCGGGCGAGGCCCTGGATCTTCGAGAGCGTCTTCGTGTCGCGGTCGGTCTTCTTCGTCTTGCCGGCCATGTGATTACTCCACCAGGCTCAGTTGTTCGCCGCCGCCCTTGCCCTTGCCGCCCTTCCCCTTCCCCTTGGCCTTGCCTTTCCCCTTCCCCTTGGCGGCCACCGGTGGCGGCGGGAGGGACGGCGGAGGTGACGAGGGGGCGGGAGGCGGCGTGCTCTCCTTCGCGCCCTTGCCGTTCCCGTCGTCGGCGAAGCGCACGAACGTCGGCAGCGCCTTGTAGAAGGGCTTCTCGGCCTTCTCTTTCGCCAGACCGAGGATCTCGCTCAGCGCCTGGGCGACCTCGGGGATGTACTTCTCGAACAGGCTCCGGCGCATGCTCTCGCGCTGCGCGTGAGCGCGGGCCCGCAGGTGCGTCGCCAGCTTGCGCCCGCACTCCTGGAGCGCGAGCTTCATCTCGTCGAGAAGCTCGTCGTAGTGCGCGACGGCTTCCTTCGCCTCGCTAGTGAACGGCACCCACACGCTGGCCAGGTGCACCACGACGGCGAGCGGGCCGATGGGCAGGCTGCCCTTGGGCTGCTGCAGCTCGTAGTTGCGCCAGTTCGTCTGGTACGCGCCCTCGCTGATCGCGCACGCCTTGGGCTGGTACTGCAGCGGAACGCGGTTCGCGAGGCGCATGATCTCCGCCGGCTCGTCGGCCGGCAGGTCGCCTCCGTACGCGAGCGCCGCTTCGACCACGAAGGGATTGCCCCGGTAGACCTTCGGCGGGCGCGTGGTCGACGAGTAGAAGTCGGCGCGCGGGAAGCGGCGCTTGAGGCCCTCGATGAGAAGCTCCTCGCCGATGGGCACGACCGCCGTCGCCGGCGGCGCCAGGACCTTCACTTCGCCCAGCGCCTTGTGCAGTCGCTCCAGGTCCTCGCCGTGGATCTTCTCCGCCGCCATGCGCGGGCTCACCTTGGCCATCTCCAAGGCGTGCTGCGCGACCGCCGGCGAGACGCGCGAGAAGTCGTTCACGAGCACCTGCTTCACCGTCAGCGTGCCCGAGTCCTGCATCATCATCTGCAGCATCCCGAGCTCGACGCCGTGGGGGTGCGGCTTGATCTCCTGCGCCTCGCGCGGCAGCTCGCTCGTGACGCGCGGGAACTCGAGCTTCTCTCCCTTGGGCGGCACGAAGGTGAGCCCCAGGTGCGGGTTCGCGACGGCCGTCTGCTCGAGGTACTCCTGCACGCCGGTGCGTCCGCCGCGGTACGCCGCCATGAGCTCGATCTCGACGCGCGTGCCGTGCTCCTTGTCCCACTCGTGCGTCCCCTCGTCGACGACGTCGGGCTGGTTGCGCTTGGTGTCGATGCGCAGATCGATCTTGAAGGCGGGCCGCCCCTTCCCCGTCTTGCTCGTGATGATCACCGGCTTGCCCGTCGTGAGCTGGCCGTAGAGCCCCGCCGCGCTGATGCCGATGCCCTGCTGCCCGCGCGACTGCTTGAGCCTGTGGAACTTCGACCCGTAGAGCAGCTTCGCGAAGATCTTCGGGATCTGCGGCTTCACGATGCCCGGCCCGTTGTCCTCCACGATCACGCGGAAGCGCGAGGGCTGGTTGGGCGACGGCGGCGGCTGCACCTCGACGATCTCCACGAGGATCTCGGGCAGGATCCCGGCCTCCTCGCAGGCGTCGAGCGCGTTGTCGACCGCCTCCTTCACGGTGGTCAGCAGCGCCTTGGCCGGGTTGTCGAACCCGAGCAGGTGGCGGTTCTTGGTAAAGAACTCGCTGACCGAGATCTCGCGCTGCTTCGCCGCCATCGACTCGGCGGTCGCGCGGCGCTTGGGCGCGGGCGCGGACGTGGACGACTCGTCCTTGGGCATCGTCGGGACGGCTAGCCCCTCGGGTGAACGGGTGTCAAGCACGGCAGCCATGGTTCCTCCCTCCTTCACCGAGCACACCCGCCCAGGGAGGGCCAAGTTCACGGAAAGCGACGCGGGGATGAAGTCAGGCGACGTGGAGAGTCGGTCGGTTCAACCAACTCTGTCTCCACGCGTCGCGGATGCCTCCCCACGTCGCGTGGGGATGTCTCCCGGTGACGTGGATTCATCCCCGTGATGCGTGGATTCATCGCCACGCCTCTCGGATTCCTCTCCACGCGGCGTGGCGATATCCCCGGGTGACGTGGGGACATCCCCGGGCGACGAAACCCGTTCGCCACGTCGCCGGCTCCTTGGGGCGCGGGTCGTCGGTGTATCGTCGCGCCGTGATTCGACGGCCGCAGGTGATCCTGGCGCTGCTCACTGCGCTGAACCTGCTCAATTACCTCGACCGCTACGTTCTCTCGGTCGTCCTTCCGGCCGCGCAGGAGGAGCTGGGATTCTCCAACTTCATCGGCGGGTCGCTCGCCACCGTGTTTCTCGTCGGGTACTTCCTGACGAGCCCCTTCTTCGGGACGATGGGCGACCGCGCCCGTCGCGGCGGGCGAAAGAAGCTGATCGCGCTCGGGATCGCCGTGTGGAGCGCGGCGACGGTCGCGTCCGGGCTGGCCACGGGGACGGGATCCCTCGTGGCGGCGAGGGCGTTCGTCGGCGTCGGGGAAGCGAGCTACGCGACGATTGCGCCGACGATCATCGACGACCTCGCTCCCCCGCTGCGAAAGGGGCGATGGCTCGCGATCTTCTACTCGGCCATCCCGGTGGGATCCGCCCTCGGATACATCGTGGGGGGCCAGGTCCTCGCGAGCACGCACGACTGGCGCATGGCGTTCTACGTTGCCGGCTTCCCGGGCCTCGTGCTGGCGCTCGTTTGCCTGTTCATCGTGGAGCCGGAGCGTCAAGCCGCGCACCACCGGCCGGCGATCCTCGATTCGGCGCGAGAGCTTCTCGCCATCCGCACGTATCGGCTGATGCTTTTCGGGTACTGCGCCTACACGTTCGCGATGGGGGGCTTCGCGTACTGGGCGCCGAAGTACCTGCACCTCCAGTACGGGCTCGAGACGGGCGGCGCCGGAAAGACCTTCGGGATGCTGACGGTGGTCGGCGGGGCCATCGGGACCCTCGTCGGGGGCCTGCTGGCCGACCGATGGAGCGGCGGCAGAAGCGACGATCCCTCGGTCGTGCGCGCCAGCCTGCGCGTCTGCGCGTGGTCGGCGGGGCTCGGCGCCCCGCTGGCGCTCGCGGCCATCCTCGCGCCCAGCGGGGCCACGTTCTTCGCGCTGCTCGTCCCGTGCGAGATCGCCCTCTTCCTGTCGAGCGGACCTGTGAACGCGGCGGTCCTCCGGAGCGTGCCCGAGGGATTACGCGCGAGCGCGATGGCCCTGAGCATCTTCGCCATCCACCTCTTCGGGGACCTCTGGTCGCCGCCTCTCATCGGTCTGGTGGCCGATCACGCGCCGATGGCGTGGGCCATGCTTGCGGGGCCGGCCGTGTTCGCCCTCGGGGCTGTCTTCTGGTGGCGGGCCGTTCGTTCGGTTCGGTTGACCTGAGCCTCAAGCGTGCGCTACGAGCGTGCCTCGCCGAAGGGCGAGGCGCGCGCCGTAGGCGCGCCACACTTTTCGCGGCCTTGCGCCTGAACGATGCGGAATCTCTTTGCCGTCCTGGCCGCAGTAGCTCTCGTGCTGCTCGGCGCGCGGGTGGCGCTGGCCGCACCACCCGCTCCGGACGGCGGGGCCCCTCCCGCTTCGTCGGCGCCCGCCCGTCCAGGGCGACCTGCTGCTGCACCGGCGGCATCCGCCGCACCCGCAGGATCCGCCGCACCGGCGGGATCCGCGGCGCCCGTGGGATCGGCCCCACCCCCGAGTCAGGCGCCGCCGCAGGCTGCAGCCCCCACCGGGCCGACGGTCAACCTCCCGCCGACCATCGCCGAGCAGTCCGAGGGCCTCCCCATCGCGAGCATCGAGGTGGTCGGCAACCGGCGCGTGAGCCGCGAGGACATCCTCTCGTACATGCGCGAGAAGGCCGGGCACCTGTTCAAGGTGGAGAACCTGACCGCCGACGTCCACGCGCTCTGGGACTCCGGCTTCTTCGAGGACGTGCAGGTGGACCTGACGACGAACGACAAGGGCGTCGTCCTGCGGTTCATCGTGCGCGAGCGCCCGAACATCAAGGAGATCCAGTTCGAGGGCAACGACGAGCTGGACAACGACAAGCTCAACGAGGCCGTCGAGATCAAGCCGAACACGATCCTCAGCGTGCCGGCCGTGCGCCGCAGCGTGCAGAAGATCAAGGACGCCTACGCCGAGAAGGGCTACTTCCTCGCCGACGTCGAGTACACCGTCGTTCCGCAGCGCGAGAACGAGGTGATCGTGAAGTTCAAGATCACCGAGCACGAGCCGGTGACCGTCCGGAGCATCACCTTCATCGGCAACGAGCACGTGTCGGACGCCGACCTCCGCGACGCGATGCAGACGGGCAACGGCGGCTTCTTCTCCTTCGGATCGGGAGGCCCGTACAAGCAGGACGTCTTCGAGCGCGACGTCCTGATGCTGAGCGCGCTCTACTACGACAAGGGCTACCTCAGCGTGCAGATCGGCACGCCGCGCGTGATGCTGACGCCGGACCGGCAGGGCATCGACATCGCGATCGCGATCCACGAGGGGCCCCGGTACAAGATCCGGCAGCTTCGCATCTACGAGCGCGACGAGGACGGCAAGGAGGTCGAGCCGATCGGCGGCCGCCGCGCGCTCCGCCTCATGGTCAAGGAGCAGTCCGGCGACTACTTCAACCGCGCCGCGTTCGTGAAGGAGCTCGGGGCGGTGCGGACGCTCTACCGCGACCACGGCTACGCGAACGTCGAGGCGGAGCCCGAGACGCAGCTCGATCCGATCCACGAGGAAGTGGACATCGTCGTCCCCATCAAGCGCGGGCCGCTCGTGCACATCGAGCGCATCGAGGTGAAGGGGAACACCAAGACGCGCGACAAGGTGATCCGGCGCGAGCTCCCGCTGCAGGAGGGGGATCTCTTCAGCGAGACGGGCATGGAGACGGGGCGCAGGCGCGCGCAGGCGCTCGGCTACTTCGAGCGCGTCGACGTGTCGACCGAGACGGGGTCGGCGCCGGACAAGATCATCCTGAACTACGAGGTGGCCGAGCGACCGACGGGCACGTTCCAGGTCGGCGCGGGCTTCAGCTCGATCGAGAGCTTCATCGCGACGGCGCAGGTGCAGCAGGCGAACCTGTTCGGCAACGGGCAGTCGCTGGCCCTGCAGGCGCAGGTATCGGCGCTGCGTCAGCTCATCACGCTGCGCTTCTTCGAGCCGTACTTCCTCGATTCGCTGTGGAACATGAGCGCGGAGCTCTACGACACGCTCTACGTGTTCCCGGACTTCGCGCGCCGCAGCGTCGGCGGGTCGCTCACGTTCGGGTACGCGCTCATCAACCCGATCCTGCGCATCGGTCTCACGACGACGACCGAGTACGACTCGGTCGACACGCAGCCGACGAACACGTTCTTCGGCGCGGCGCCGGGGTTCGTGTCGATCTTCCAGGCGCTGCCGCTGGCGAACCTGTTCAACTCGGGCCGCGTCATCTCGCTGCGGCCGACGATCACGTTCGATACGCGCGACAACCGGCTCTTCCCGACGTCGGGCATCTTCCTGCAGGCGTCGACGGAGGTCGCGAGCGATCTGATCGGGAGCCAGTTCAACTACATCCGCAACCGGTTCAGCGGGAAGTTCTACTACTACCTCGGCGGCGGCATCGGGATGCCCGGCTCGGGGTTCGTGCTGAAGCTGAACACCGAGGCGGGGTTGATCACGAGCCCCGATCCGCAGGGGGTGCCCATCTGCCAGCGGTACTTCCTGGGAGGGATCCTCGACATCCGCGGGTTCTACCTGCGCAGCATCGGGCCGCGCCTGCCGCTCAACTCGACGCTGGATCCGAACTCGCCGCCCATCACGAACGGCGCGAACATCGGCGGCAACCTCGAGGCGTACGAGAACCTCGAGCTCGAGTTCCCGATCATCGACAAGGTGGGCATCCGCGGCGTCGTCTTCTTCGACGCGGGCAACGCGTGGAACACCGAGGGTCAGTTCTGCGCGACGACGCCGGCGCCGCAGTTCGCTCACGTGGTGCAGCCTTGTTTCAACTTCCCGGACACGCTGACGCACATGCGTACGTCCACCGGGTTCGGGATCCGGTGGTTCTCGCCGCTCGGGCCGCTGAGGTTCGAGTGGGGCTTTCCGCTGGAGCCGCTGCCGTACGAGAATCACAGCGACTTCGAGTTCACGATCGGGAACTTCTTCTGATGGGGAGCGGCGCGTGGCGCCGTACGCACGAAGGCGGGGCATCCCTCCGTGCTCGATCCTCCACGCAGGCGTGTCCGCTCGACCTCGACCGAGTGAGCCGAAAAGGCTAAACAGGCGGCTCCCCTAGAGGGTCCTAGATGGCTCAACCGCCGACTCCGCCTACACCGCCGAATCCGCCGGCTCCGCCGCCCGCGCCGCCGTCGAATCAGAAGCTCCCGGTCTCGATCCAGGACGAGATGCGCACCTCGTACCTGGACTACGCGATGAGCGTCATCATCGGGCGCGCCATCCCGGACGTCCGCGACGGGCTCAAGCCGGTCCACAGGCGGATCCTCTACAGCGCGTACGACCAGGGGCTGCTCCCCAACGCGAGCTACCGCAAGAGCGCGACCATCGTCGGCGACGTGCTCGGCAAGTACCACCCGCACGGGGACCAGTCGGTCTACGACGCGATGGTCCGTCTCGCCCAGGACTTCTCGATGCGCTACCCGCTCATCGACGGCCAGGGCAACTACGGCTCGATCGACGGGGACGCTGCCGCGGCATACCGATACACCGAGGCGCGCCTCGCCAAGGTCGGCGTCGAGCTGCTGACCGACATCGAGAAGGACTGCGTCGACTTCGTCGGCAACTTCGACGACAGCCGGCAGGAGCCCGTCGTGCTCCCGGCCCGCGTGCCGAATCTCCTGGTCAACGGGAGCGGCGGCATCGCCGTCGGCATGGCCACGAACATCCCGCCGCACAATCTCGGCGAGACGGTCGACGCGACGATCCACCTGATGCGTCACCCCGAGGCGTCGCTCGACGATCTGATCCGCATCATGCCTGGGCCGGACTTTCCCACGGCGGGCCTGATTTTCGGCCGCTCCGGAATCGAGTCGGCGTTCCGCACGGGTCGCGGCACCATCGTGATGCGCGCGCGGCTCGACGTCGAGAAGTCGCCCGGGCGCGGCGAGAAGGAGCAGATCGTCGTCACCGAGTTCCCCTACCAGGTGAACAAGGCCAAGACGGCGGCGCACATCGCGGAGCTCGTTCGCGACAAGAAGCTCGAGGGCATCGGCGAGGTGCGCGACGAGAGCGATCGTGACGGGATCCGGCTCGTGATCGAGCTGAAGAAGGACGTGATCCCGCAGATCGTCATCAACCAGCTCTATCGGCAGACGGACCTGCAGACGTCCTTCGGCGTCATCAACCTCGCCATCTGCCAGGGTCGCCCGGCGGTCCTGAACCTGAAGGAGACGCTCGAGGCGTTCATCGGCCACCGGCGCGACGTCGTGACGCGGCGCACGCGCTACGAGCTGCGTCAGGCCGAGGGGCAGCGCGAGATCGTCGAAGGTCTCGGCGTCGCGGTGACCGACGTGGACCTCGTGGTGAAGACGATCCGGCAGAGCGCGGATCCGGACGTCGCGAAGAAGGCCCTCATGGAGCTCTCGCTCGAGGGGCTCGAGGCGTTCGTGAAGCGCGCGGGCCGACCGCAGAGCGAGATCGACGAGGCCAAGAAGCGCAAGCCGTACCACCTGAGCGAGCGGCAGGCGAAGGCGATCCTCGAGATGCGTCTCTCGCGCCTCACGGGGCTCGAGCAGGAGAAGCTCGCGAAGGAGTACGCCGAGCTGTGCGACGCCATCGCGCGCTACCGCGCGATCCTCGCGAGCCCGAAGCTCCTCGACGACGTGATCGTGATGGAGCTCGAGGAGATCCGGAGCAAGTACGCCGACAAGCGGCGCACCGAGATCGTCGAGAACGACGCCGAGATCCAGGACATCGACCTGATCCAGCAGGAGGACATGGTCGTCACGATCTCGCACGCCGGGTACATCAAGCGCACGACGCCGAAGGACTACCGGGCGCAGAAGCGCGGCGGCAAGGGGCGCATCGGCGCCGGTCTCGTGAGCGGCGGCGGCGGTGCCGCCGCCGACGCGCGCGAGGAGGACTGGGTCACGCAGCTCTTCGTCGCGTCGACGCACGCCTACGTCTTCTTCTTCAGCGACAAGGGCAAGGTGTACGTCAAGAAGGTCTACGAGATCCCGCAGGCCGCGCGCACGAGCAAGGGCCGGGCGATCGTGAACTTCATCGGCATCGAGGCCGGCGAGAAGATCGCGGCGATCGTCGAGGTGCCCGGGATCGAGAAAGGCAAGTTCCTCGTCACGCTCACCAAGAAGGGGCAGATCAAGAAGACCGAGCTCGACGCGTACGAGAACTTCCGCGAGAAGGGCATCATCGGCGTGAAGGTCGACGACGGCGACCAGCTCCTCTACGCGGCGCTGACCGACGGGACGCGCGAGGTGATCATCGCGACGAAGCTGGGCCAGAGCATCCGGTTCTCCGAGGACCAGGTGCGCGCCATGGGCCGGGCCGCCTACGGCGTGAAGGGCATCGAGCTCGGCGAGGGCGACGAGGTCGTGGGCCTCGAGGTGAGCGACCCGCAGCGGCCGCACGTGCTCGCGGTGTGCGCCAACGGCTACGGCAAGCGGACGCACATCGACGAGTTCCGCCAGCAGAACCGCGGCGGCAAGGGAATCATCCTCATCGACGCGAGCGAGCGGAACGGACCCGTCGTGGGGATCAAGCTCGTGAAGGACGGCGACGAGGTCATGCTCATCACGGACAAGGGGCAGACGCTCCGCACGCGGGTCGACGAGATCCGCGAGACGGGTCGCAACGCCCAGGGCGTGAAGATCATGACGACCGCCGAGGCCGAGCGGATCGTGGCGCTCGAGCGACTCGCCGAGAGTGGTTCGGGCTTCGACGGCTCGGGCGGCGAGAGCATGCCTCCGCCTCCGAACGGTGACGGCGACGGCAGCACGCCGCCGCCGACGGGAGAGTTGAATTGAACAGGAAGATCAGAAGATCAAAAGGTTGGTTCCAAACCCAGACCCTTCTGACCTTCTGATCTTGCTGTGAAACTCACCGCCAAAGAGCGCCGCGATCGTCTCAAGAAGGCGCCCAGCATCGCCCCCAAGACGCTGGCGAAGCTCGCGAAGCAGCACCCGACGGCTCACTGTGAGCTGGACCACCGGTCGCCGTTCGAGCTCATCGTGTCCGTGGTCCTGAGCGCACAGACCACCGATGTGAACGTGAACAAGGCGACTCCCGCCCTGTTCGCGAAGTATCCCGACGCGACGGCGATGGCGAAGGCGGAGCCGAAGGATCTGGAACCCTACGTCTCCTCCCTCGGGTTCTTTCGCATGAAGTCCAAGTCCCTCTCGGGCCTCTCGCGAGCCATCGTGGAGAAACACGGAGGCGAGGTTCCCCAGACCATGGAGGAGCTCGTGAAGCTCCCGGGTGTGGGGCGCAAGACCGCGAACGTGGTCCTCGGTGTCCTGTGGAACAAGCCCGAGGGAGTCGTGGTCGACACCCACGTGATGCGGCTCTCGCAGCGCCTGGGATGGTCGAAGAACAAGGAGCCCGAGAAGATCGAGAAGGATCTGTGCAAGATCCTCCCGCGCAAGGAGTGGGACCACACGAGCCACGTTCTCATCTTCCACGGGAGGCGCGTCTGCTTCGCCCGGAAGCCCGAGTGCGAGAAGTGCTTCGTCAACGACGTCTGCCCCTGCGCATTCGCGGCCGAGAACGTCGGGCGCAAGCCCAAGAGGGATCGAACCCGATAGATCGCGTACTCTGGATCCCGTCGTGGCCCACGCACCGCGCATGGATCCGATCTCGGGCGACGCCGTCGCCATCGTGAACGAGCTGGTGCGCCTCGCAGTGACGCAGAGGGCCAGCGACATCCACCTCGAACCGAAGCACGACATGCTTCACGTGCGCCTGCGGATCGACGGCGCCCTCGTCGACGTGCAGCCGATTGCCAACGTGGTGGCACCCAACGTCGTGTCGCGCGTGAAGGTGCTCGCACGCATGGACATCGCCGAGCGGCGCCTCCCGCAAGACGGACAGATCGCCCTCGAGCTCGACGGCAACCGGCGCGTCCACCTGCGCTGCTCCACGTTCCCCTCGTCGCAAGGTGAGAAAGTCGTGCTCCGGATCCTCTCGAGCACGCAGATCATTCCGTTCGATCAGCTCGGGGTCGAGCCGTCGATGCAGCAGGCCCTTCGGGACGCCGTGCAGCGGCCCCAGGGATTCGTCGTCACGAGCGGTCCCACGGGCGCCGGCAAGACGTCGACGCTCTACGCCCTCATGCAGCTCATCGATCCCACCGAGGTCAACGTCATGACCCTCGAGGACCCGATCGAGGTCGAGCTGTACGGCCTCACGCAGGGCCAGGTGAACGTCCGCACGGGCTTCACGTTCGCCACGGGCCTGCGCGCCATCCTTCGCCAGGATCCCGACGTGATCCTCGTCGGCGAGATGCGCGACGCCGAGACCGCCGGCATCGCGATGCAGGCGGCGCTCACCGGGCACCTCGTGTTCTCGACGCTCCACACCTCCGACACGGTGGAGACCATCGTGCGACTCGTGGACCTCGGGGTGGAGCCGTGGATCGTCGCCAACGCGCTCTCGGTGGTGCTCGCCCAGCGTCTCGTTCGCGTCGCGTGCCCGCACTGCAAGCGCCCCGCAAAGCTCGACCGCGACCTGTGGGACGGCGACGAGCTTCTCCTCCCGGCCGGAAGCGACGTCGTGCGTCCCAAGGGCTGCGAGAAGTGCATGCGCACCGGCTACCGGGGAAGAACGGGGATCTTCGAGGTCGTCGAGCTCGACGACGATCTGCGCGACCTCGTGAAGGCCAAGGCCCCCGCGCGCGCCTACCGCGAGATCTACCTGCGGCGCCGCATCCCTTCCCTCCGGAAAGCCGGGTTAACGAAGATCCAGGCCGGTGTCACTACGGTCGAGGAAGTGCTACGAGTTACTTGATGAACACCTCCGCCCTGATCCTGGTCCTCGGAATCGGGATGGGCGCGACGGCATGTGGCTCGAGTAACCCCACGCCCGCCACGCCCTCCAACGCCGACGGCGAGTCTTCCAGCAACGAGCCCGGCGCAGCCAACACGCAGCCCGGCGACAACCCCGCACGCCTGCTCACGCACGACGAGTGCGTCCAGCTCGGCGGGATGGTCTCCGACACGTGCCGTGACGTCCACGCGCGATCCGCACAGGTCGAAGGCTGGTGCGGCGACGTCGTGTCCCGGTACGACTCGGGCGCGTGGGTCGAGGACTGCGCGAAGCACATCCACCTCATCGACTCGATGTGCTTCCGCACCGCGAACAACGCGCGCGGGATGATGACCTGCGACCGCACCGTCGATCACTGACACTGAGCGTCGCTACGGCACGATCAGACGGATGACGCGGGGGACGACCTCGATGGTCGCCTCGTCGCTCGCGTCGTATTCCTCGCCGTCGATCTGCGCGGCGGGGTGCGGCCCGTCGTGTCGCCAGGAGAATCGCAGGGCGATGCGCGAGGCGCTGAAGGGGTGCGAGTGCTCGACGCCGATCGCGTTGAGCATCTCCTCGGTGACCGGGTTTCCGTCGAGGTCGACGATGGCCTTGCTCGTCCAGTCCAGCTTCCCGCGGAACGGGACGACCTCGAAGCGACCGTCGTCGTGGCGGCTCGCGCGGTCGAAGACCCAGGCGCCCCCGTAGACGCGCGTGCCCTTGATCACGAGGTCCGTCAGGCCCTCGAGCTCGACGTGGCGGCCGTCGGCTTCCACGGTGACGGAGAAGGCGTCGTCCACGGCGAACGAATCGAGGAAGACGCGCAGCAGGGCGCCCGCGTAGACGAGCTGGTCGCGGTAGAAGGCCTTGAGCAGCGGCGCGTGCGTCTCGACGAGGGCACGATCCTCGTTGCGGGCGCGGAGGACGCGCGCGCTGATGCCCCAGCCCGCCGAGTCGAAGAACCAGGCGGGGGCACGGCCGGGGACGAGCATCTTGCCCGCGTCGAGGCGCGTCTCGTGGCCCTTCGCCACGACGGCGAGATTGGGCTCCAGCGCGGCATCGCCCGCGTCGAGCCCGAAGCTCCGGCCCTGATCGTTCGCCGTGCCCGTGGGGAGCATGCCCATCGCGACGTGCTCCGCGCGCCCGCTCTCGATGAGACCCGAGGCGACCTCGCGGAAGGTGCCGTCGCCCCCCATGGAGATGACGCAGGCGAACGGCTTCGCTCGCAGCGCATCGGCGACGGCGCCGATGGTCTTTCCGTCCGGCAGCGTCGGCAGCACGTCGCACGCGATGCCGGCTCCGGCGAGCCACTTCACGGCGCGATCGATGCGCGCCGCGTTGGCCCCGCTCTGGGCCGTGGGGTTGCCGACGAGCAGGTGCGTCGCGGAGCCGGTCACGACCGGACCCGGAACGCTTCCACGAGGCGCTCGGTCGCCGTGTACGGATCGAGCGACCGGGACTCCACCTGGTGAAGGGCCTCGTCCACGCGGGCACCGAGATCGTGCACGGCCGCATCGATGAGCGCCTCGCGCAGCCCCTCGCGGAGCTCCTCGGCCAGGCGGGCCTCGCGACGGGCGCGTCCTGCGGCCGTCCCCTCGACCCACGCCTTGTGCTCGTCGAGCGCCTTCACGAGGTCCACCATCCCCTCGCCTCGGGTAGCGACGCACTTCACGATGGGCGGCGTCCAGCGGCCCTCGGCGTGGTCCCCTGCCCCGCCTGTCCCCACGTGCGCGTCCGCCGCCGTGTGCGTCTTGTGCCCGCGGCTCCTCGAGAGCGCTCGGATGCTCTCGTTGCCGAGGGCGATCATGAGCTGCAGGTCGCGCACCGTGGCGTCGGCCCCCTCGCGGTCGGCCTTGTTCACGGCGAAGACGTCGGCGCACTCGAGCAGGCCTGCCTTGATGGCCTGCACCTCGTCTCCCATGCCCGGGGCCATCACGACGAGCGTCGAGTGCGCCGTGCGCGTGATCTCGAGCTCGTCCTGCCCCACGCCGACGGTCTCGACGAGGATGACGCCGTAGCCGCAGGCATCGAGCACGCGCACCACGTCGCGCGCGCTGCGCGAGAGCCCCCCGAGGTGGCCACGCGTGGCGAGCGACCGGATGAACACGCCGTCGTCGACGGCGTGGCGCTGCATCCGGATGCGGTCGCCGAGGATCGCGCCGCCCGAGTAGGGGCTGGAGGGATCGACCGCGACGACGCCCACGCGCACGCCGCGCGTCCGGTACGCCTCGATGAGCCGATCGACGAGCGTGGACTTGCCAGCCCCCGGGTTGCCGGTGATGCCGAGTACGTACGCCTTGCCCGTGTGCGGCCAGAGCGTCTTGAGGAGCTCGATCGATCCGGCGGCGCGATCGTCCACGAGGCGCATCGCGCGCGCCACCGCACGCGTGTCGTTGGACAGCACCCGCTGCGCGAGGTCCGTGGGGATCACAGCGCGCTCAGCTTGCGCTGCACGGCGTTCCTGTCCACCGGTCCCTCACCCGCGAGCGCCTTCTGGTACGCATCGCGCGCGCTCGGTTTCTCGCCCTGCGCTGCGAGAGCATCCCCGAGGACCGCCCACGCCGGACCCCACTTGGGGAACTCCTGCGCGGCCTTGAGTCCGAAGGCGCGCGCGCTCGTGTCGCGTCCACCCGCGTGACACGCCTCGGCGGCGTGCACCAGGGGCGTCGGGTCCGAGTGGTCGAGCCCCCAGGCCGCCTGGTATGCCTCGAGCGCGAGATCCAGCTCGCCCTGCTTCGCGTCGCCGTCGGCGATGATCAGCTTGGCCGGCGCCGAGTTGGCGACGAGCTTGAGCGCCGCCTCTCCCGCGTGGATCGCGTCCTCCGGCCGGTTGTCGGCGAGCGCCACCTTCCCGAGCAGGACGTACGGCCCCACGCTCGACGAATCGGCGTGCAGCGCCGCGTCCCCCGCCCTTCGTGCCTCGATGAGCCGCCCCGCGGCGAGCTCCTGGTTCCCGAGGGCGAGCCACGCGTCCGAGAACGACGGTCGCTCGCGCGTCGCGTGATCCAGCGTCGACAGGCTCTCGGCGCTCGGTGCGAGGGCGACGCCCAGCTCGTAGAGCGCATCGGGCCCGTTGGGGTCCATCTGCAGCGCCTGACGCAGCTCGGACACGCCCTCGTCGTGGCGGCCGTTGCGCACGAGCAGCCGGCCGAGCACCACGTGCGCCTCCACCCCGTCGCTCTTGAGCGTGGTCGCCGCCCGCAGCGACGCTTCAGCCTTCACGGGGTCGACCGCGAACTCGTACGCCTTTCCCTCGGCCAGCTTCGCCTCGTAGCACTTCGGGTCCTTCGCCAGAGCGAGCGCCGTCTCGTCGAGCGCCTCGGTCGATCGCTGCCACACGAGGTGCGCCTCCGCCGCGCACGCGTGCCCCTCGGCCGCTGCGCCCGGGAGCTTGCCGAGCACCTGACACGCAGTCATCGCTTGCGCGAAATCACGCCGGTCGACCTGCGTGCGGGCGACTTCCCAGTGAAGCTGCACGAGAACGTCGGGATGGGCGGCCGACACGCCGATGCCTCGCCGCAGCTCGGCGAGCGCCTGCACCGGGTGCCCGGCACGCCTGAGGGCGCGCCCGAGGGCAAGGGCCGCCGACGGGTCGGTGGGACTGCTCTTGGCTGCCGCTTGCAGCCCGGACACCTGGGATTCCTGTGCGATTGCCGCCTGCCCCAGAGTGCATGACGCAACCATGACCACTGCGAAGGTGAGACCACGCATGCGTAACTGCCGACGCACTTCGTAGCACATTCGTCTCTTTCGACGGTCGGTCGCGAGCAATGTGTTGCCGACGACCCCCTCCTGTGGTCCTTTCAGGCGCCCGTTTCATAGGGACGAACTGCAGGAAGAGGGTGTCCGTGAGCAAGCTGACCGATTACGTGGTGTTCAACGACCAGAAGCTCGCCAGCCGTTACGAGCGTGGCCGCATCCCGATGACGACGCTCTTCGAGGCGTACCTCGCAGGCGACGTCGACATCCCCGACATGGACGCGTTCCTCGACGCGCGTGACGGTCTCGTCACGTACACGCTGACGATGGATCACGTGAAGCAGCTCTTCCTGCACCTGATTCCCGAGGTGGCCATCCACTCGAAGAAGCAGGACACGCGCATCGTCCGCGAGCACTACGACCGCGGCGACGACTTCTTCGAGGCGTTCCTCGGCGACCGTATGGTCTACACCGCGGGCTTCTTCCGCGACGAGTCCGAGACGCTCGAGCAGGCGCAGGACAACAAGATGGACCTGGTCTGCCGCAAGCTGATGGTCCAGCCCGGCAACGAGATGCTCGACATCGGCTGCGGGTGGGGCACGCTCTCGGCCTTCGCCGCCAAGAACTACGGCGCCAAGACGACCGGCATCACGATCAGCCAGAACCAGACGGCGTTCGGCAACGGGCGCATCGCCAAGCAGGGCCTGGCCGAG
>DASVWO010000201.1:0-37739 GCA_036393165.1 Polyangiaceae bacterium
CAACCGCCGCCACCCGAGATGGGCGGGTACACCGTGCAGATGGCGTCCTCGTCGTCCAGCGTGAGCTGCGTGTGCCCCGGCTGGTACTGCGCGTACATGATGGGGACGGTGCTCGTCGCGTGGGCGAAGCCCAGGAAGTGCCCCGCCTCGTGCGTGAGGATCGACTGCAGGTCGTACGTGCCGTTCTGCGGGGGCTCGACCGCCGAGATGGGGTGCTGCCACGAGTTGATCTGCACGTCGGCGTCGTAGATCTCGCCGGAGTCGACGCCGTACGTCACCGTGGTCATCGCGAGCGTGTTGTTCGGGTCGTCGAACGGCCAGCTCGCGTCGTCGAAGACGATGACGTGCAGCCCGTCGTGCACCGACGGATCGCACGGGTGGAGCCCGCAATCGCTGGCCGCCGCGTCGATGCTGATCGGACCGTCGTCGTAGGCCTGCACGTTGGGCGACGATCCGTTGCAGGACGCCGCGTTCCACGTGTCGAACGAGAGATGCACGGCGTGCGTCGCCTCGACGAGGGTGATCGATGCGCTCGGCGACTTGGTGAGCGTGTACGGGATGCGCTGCCCGGCCGCCCATGCGAGCGGCTTGCCCTGCGTCCAGCAGCCGCTCTGGACCGGGTCGTAGGGAACGGGCTCGTGCACCGTCGTGGTCCGGCAATAGGCGCGCGCCGGCGCGGGCGCCATCAGCGCCGCGCAAGCCAGCCCGACAGCGACCCACTGCCTCACGCGTCCAACATAAGGCTCACGATCCCGAACGCCCAGCGACCCAGGCGCATCCGCGGCGGTCGCCCAGCTTGCATGCGCGCTCCATGGCACGCATGCTCCGGTCCTTGTCGCGGTGATAGCCGTCGGGGCCGTCCTCGAAGACGATGCCCACGAAGGCGCAGGCGCGCGCGTCGCCGCGATCGCACGACCGCTGCCAGGACTCGAGGCCGCCGTGCGAGTCGGTCATCTCGCCGTGGAGGCACGCGTACGGATCGCCGGTGCGGCACGCGTCGGCGTAGAGAGCGCGAGCGCGGGCGACGTCGCGCGCGACGCCCTCGCCGTTCTCGAAGAGGTGGCCGAGGTTGGCGCAGCCGAGCTCCTCGCCGAGCCCGCAGGCGCGCTGGTAGAGCGTGGCGGCGCGCTCGAGATCGCGCGGCACGCCCCGCCCGTACTCGTGCGCGTCGCCGAGGTTGTTGCACGAGAGCGACTGACCGGCCTCGCACCCGCGCGCGTAAGCCGCCGCCGACCGGGCCGCGTCGAGCGGAAAGCCGTCGAGTCCCCCGGAGTAGCGCAGGCCGACGGAGAAGCACGCTTCGCCCTTGCCGACGAGACAGTCGTATTGCCGATCGAGGCGATCGGCGAGCGCTTGCGTTCCGGTGACGAGTCGCCCGTGCGAGCCGTCGGCCAGCCACCGGACGGCCACGCGGCAGGCGATCGCGACGTCTCCGTCGCACGCGCGGACGAGGAGCGAGAGGCCGCGCTGGGCATCGCGCGCGACGCCGCGTCCGTCGAGCGCCATGCGCCCGGCATAGAGGCACCCGGTCGGGTCTCCGAGCTCGCACGCGTCGGAGAGGGTCTTCGCGATGCATGCCACGGCGCGATCGTCCGCCGCCTCGGTCCACGCGGAGAGCGCGCGGTGCGTGCACTGCGCCGCCGGCTCGCCGGCGCAAGGTGCCTCGCCCGCACCGGGGCACACGCTCGGGGTGGCGGCGGACTGGATCGCGGCGATCTTGGCTCTGTCGCATCCCTCGAGCGGGCACACGGGAGCGGGCTGCGCCAGAGGCACGCCTCGGGGTGCGCCGGTGGCGCACGCCTGGAGCGTCAGCAGGGGCAGGATCGCGAACGGCAGGGCCGTCGTGCGCGGCACGCTCTGGAGCATACCCCGCGCGCCCGCTACATTCCGGCTCGCCATGTCCGTCGCGATCCTCGGTTACGGTCGCTTCGGAGCGGCGCTGGCGCAGCTCATCGGCGAGGCCGGGATCGCGGTGCGCGCGCACGACCCGCTGGCCGACGTGCCGGCGGACATCCGGGCCGAGTCGGTGCGCGACCTGGTCGGCGGCGGCGCACGGTTCGTCGTCGTGGCCGTGCCGGTGCCCCGCATCCGCGCGGCACTGCTCGATCTGCGCCCACATCTCACGAGCGAGCAGATCGTTCTCGACGTCGGCAGCGTGAAGGTGGGTCCGACGGCGGCGCTCGCGGAGGTGCTGGGCGACGCGGTCCCCTGGGTGGCGACGCATCCGCTCTTCGGCCCGCTGAGCCTCGCGCTCGCCGAGCGCCCGCTGCGCGTCGTCGTGTGCCCCGCGAAGCAACATCCCGAAGCCGCGGCGCGCGTGCACGAGCTCTACGAGCGCGTCGGATGCGAGGTCATCGAGCAGACCCCCGAGGGGCACGATCGCGTGATGGCCCACACGCACGCGCTCACGTTCTTCGTGGCCAAGGGGATGATCGACGCCGGAGCAGGCATGGAGGTGCCCTTCGCTCCCCCGAGCTTCCAGGCGATGGCGCGCGCCATCGAGACGGTGCGCTCGGACGCCGGACACCTCTTCACGGCCATCGCGCACGAGAACCCCTTCGCCGGCGAGGCGCGCAAGCAGCTCGTCACGTCGCTCGCCGCGATCGATCGCGCCCTCGACGCGCGGGCCGCCGCGGCCACGGAGGACAAGGGACCGCGCATCGACGCGTCGCCCGACTCGACGGGGCGCTTCGCGATCCCCGACCTCGGGGACCGGTCTCCCGAGCTGAAACAGACGCGGGAGCACATCGACGCGCTCGACCGCGAGATCGTGCAGCTCCTGTCTCGGCGAACGCAGCTCTCGCAGCGCGCCGCGCGCGCCAAGGCGCGTCTCGGAGCTCCCGTGCTCGACGCAGGGCGCGAGGCGGAGGTCGTCGCGGCGCGCCGGACGTGGGCGGCCGAGCTCAGGCTCGACGAGGACGCCGTCACCGAGGTGTTCCGCGCGATCATGACGATGTCGCGACGGGCGCAGCGCTGACGTCGTATGCTTCCGGCCGTGAGGCTCACGCTCGTCGCCGGTGCGCTGCTGCTGGTCGGGTGCGTCCACAAGCCGACGATGCACCTGGACCACGCCGAGATCTCCGGCGTGAACCTCGCGACGATGCCGCCGAGCTTCGGCATCGTGATGGTCGTGGTGCTCGATGTGTTCAACCCCAACAGCTACGACGTCGCGGTGCGCGCCGTGCGCGGGCAGACCGTGTTCGCCGGTCAGTACCCGCTGCCCGTGATGTACCAGGCCCCACCCGACGGCGTGTGGATGCCGGCGGGACAGACCACTCAGGTGCGCGTCCCGGTGACCGTGCCGGTGCAGCTCGCGTTCGCCCTGATGCAGCAGGGCATGGCGGTCCCGACCATCCCGTACCACTTCACGGGCACGGCCGACGTGACCGCCACGCGCACCTTCGAGCTGGAGAAGGACAACTACGCCGTGGACGAGGACGGGGCGATCACGCGCGATCAGATGATGGCCGTGATCCCCAATTCACTCTGGCCCCACTAGGCGACGGGGGCTTCGGGAGGGGCGGAGCGGTAGGGAGTGCCGCCGCCGTTGCGCTTCACGAAGAAGCCGGCGCCACGCGTGGCGACGAGCGTCCCGATGCCCGCGAGGGCGGTGATGAGCCCCACGAATCCGCCCACCCACGGCAGCGCGGAGAGGGCGACGAAGATGGCGCAGCCGACGGCGAGGTGCACGTACTGATTGGTCGTCCTGTGGCGCAGCAGCGCCTCACCGACGACCGAGAGCACCGCGCACATCGCGCCGAACATCCCGAGCACGCCGAGGAGGGCGCCCACGAGCGCGATGGGAATGCCGATGACCGTCACGCAGAGCGCGATGAGGACGACGATGCCCCCGAGGAGCCCGACGAGCCCGAGCGCCAGCGTGCGCATCGGGCGCGCCGCGACCTCGAAGCGCAGCGACTCCATCCGGCGTCCGGCGAGCGCGAGGAGCACCGTGCCGATGACGAAGAGCACCGCTGCGAGGCGAACGCCGTCCATGATGGACTCGCCGGCGCGGGCGACCACGCTCCGATGCGTCTCGTGCGAATCGCTCGCGTCGGAGTCGGATCCCTTCGCGTTCACGTCGCCGCCGATCTGCGACCCGGGCTCGCGCTTGAGCGTGCCCCCGAGCGCACTCACGTCGCCGTCGACCTTCGCGCCTTGCGCGAGCGCGAGCGTGCCGCCGAACACCGTGGCGTCCCCGTGGACGCGCGCCCCCTCGTGCACGCGAACGTTGCCGCCGAAGACGGTCACGTCCCCCGTCGCCTCACCCTCGATGTCGACGTTGCCGCCGAAGACCGTGACGTCTCGCGCGATCTCACCCTTGGCGATCCGCACGTCGCCGCCCATGACGGTGCGGTCCTTCCCGCGCCCGTGCGGCTCCTCGATCTCGCTCGAGTCGCTGCCGACGGTGACCGTGATGCCCTTCGCGGACGGCGCGGCGTGGGCCGACGCCATCGCGGACGCCACGGCCGATGCGACCGCCGCCGGTGGCATGGGCGGCATGGGAGGCATGACGGGCATCGGAGGCATCGCCTTGGAGTCCTCGTCGGAGTCGTCCTCGCGCACGATCGACACGAGGGTGCCGTCGCGCTTCGCCACGTAGTCCTCGTCGTCCAGGAGCAGCTCGAGCACCTTGCCCGCCGGCTGTTGCTTGAGGTGCAGGTCCACGAGCTCCTTGCTCACGGCCTCGCCACGCACCACGAGGCTCCAGCCCGCGGCGTCGGCGAGCTTGCGCAGCGCTTCGTCGCGAGGCGTGTCCTTCACGTCGAGCGTGATCGGCTTGTCCGCGTCGGGCCAGGCCCCCTCGCGCTTCACGCGCGCGTCGGCCGGAAACGCCACCGCGAGCGACGCAGCCGCGAAAGCGGCTCGTACCAGAAACGAGCCCCTGAGCCAACTCATGACGACACACTCCTCTCGGACGACGCGCGCGATCGCGTGCGGGCGATCGCAAGACCCATGAGAACCAGCAGCACGGAAGCGACGATGGTCGCGAGCTGGATGCCTCGCGACACGTCGTCACGCGACGCCATCGCGATGCCACGAACGAGCACCGGCAGGCCGTGCGCGGAGAGAACCTTCCCGAAGGCAACGACGTTTCCGAGACGCGCCGCGAGCTGGGGCAGCGAAGGGACGGCCGCGAGCACGGCGACGGTGCACCCGAGGATGAGCGCACGCCACGGGCTCGGGTTCGCGCTGGCGCGCGCGCCCCGCGCCTGCGCCGACGCGAGCGCAGGACGCGCCTCGCGAACGCCCTCGCCCACCGCGGCGGACAGGAGCGCCGTGCGTCCCAGCCGTCCAGCGCACCACTCGCAGACCTGCGCGTGCGTGACGGCGTCGGCCGGCACGATGGCCTCCTGCCCGTCGGCGATGGCCGTGAGCCCCAGGTCGGAGACGTGTGCACCGTCCCAGACCAGCTCTCTCGGCAGCTTGCTGTCCTCGATCATGACTCCTCCGTGACGCCGACGGCCGCGGCGACGCTCTTGCGGGCACGCATCACCCAGGTGGCGACGGTGCCGAGCGGCACGCCGAGGCGCACCGCGATCTCCTGATACTGCAGTCCTTCCATGTGGAACATGACGAGCGCCCGCCGCTGCCCGTCGGGCAGCGCTGCGAGCGCCCGGGCCACCGCCTGTCGCTTCTGGGCGGTGGAGAAGTGGTCGAACGCGTCCGGAGACGGGTCGGCCACCCGCTCCAGGGGGTCGGGCGAGCTCCCGTCGCCGTCCCGGGCGACCGCGGTCCGGTCGCGCTGACGCTTGCGTGAACGCATCGCGTCGAGGGCGACGTGCCGGGCGATGCCCGTGAGCCACGGTCGAAGGGGCTCCCCCTGGCGCAGGCGAGATCGGCCCTCGAGGGCCCGTTTCAGGGCCTCGTGCGTGCAATCCTCCACGTCGGCGTGGTCGCGCGGCAGGTTCATCACTGCCGCCACCACTGCACGGACGTGCGGTCTGAGCTCAGCCGTCGCTGCCGCAAAGGCGCGCTCGTCGACGTGTTCCGGCAACGCCGCGGCGGGGGGCATGAGCAGGGAGATCATCCCGAGCGAGGTCCATTCGCCCGGAGGGCCTTGGGAATTTCAGGCCGAGCGTACCACCCCTGCGGTCTCTTCCAACGCCGGCGGTTCGGGTTGGCGCCGCCCACGCGCCTCGAGCTCCTTGCGGGTGTCGGCTGAAGGAAGACCTCTGCCTGAGGGGGAGGGCTGCAAGTCGCTCTCGAGGCGTGGGCGGCGGAACCATCGAAGCAAAGAGTCCTGCGACGGGCGATGCGACTGGTCGCCCGAATCGGGCAGCTCGTCGGAATCGAGCCTGGACGAGCTGTCGTCCACCCTCCGTCGTTTCCGACGAGCCGTCCGAAAGCGACGACGAGCGACGTTTATTCGTCGCGACGGGTCTGCTCGGATTCGCTCGCAGGAGGAAACGAATGACAATCAAGAGCCACGCGATCGCCGCCGCTTCGCTCCTCGTCGTCGTCTGGAGCGTGATCCCGATCGTCGGATGCAACAAATCGGACGCAGGCTCGGCCGGAGCTGCGTCGAGCGCGCAGGCAGGGCCCGCGGGTTCGGCCGAGGAAGGCCGCCGTGGCCACGAGCACGACTGGGACGGCGGCCGTGGCGACCACGGCGATCATCCGCGCTGAGAAGACCGAAGCAGCGCAGCGTCAGTCGAGCTTCGACGAGACGATGCTCTTCTTGGCGTCGAGGTACTGCTTCTCGAGGACGTTCGGCTCGTCGTCGCCCATGACGCGCGACGCCTTGGGGAAGTACTGGTTCTCTTCCTCGGTGGCGTGGTGCATGACGAGGTCCACGAGTCGTTCGAACATCCGCCCCCACGCGGCGTCGGCGTAATCGGTCGCCGACAGCTGCTGGATGACGTGCTCCATCTGGCTCGCTTCGCTCTGGTGCGCGTCGGCGATCGGGATGAGCTCCGCGTAACGCCGGAACGCGGGATAGACCACCTGAAGCTCGGCCTTCTCGTGCGCCAGCAACTCCCTCCGGATGTCCGGGAAGAGGTGACGGCGCAGCTCGACGTCCGTGCTCTTCTTGACGCGCATGAGCAGCGCGGTGACCTCACCGTGCTCCTGCGAGAGCTTCCTGAACACGCCGCCCAGACCCTTCACCGTCGCCTTGGCGGCCTTCATCGCGCCCATCGCCTTGGATGCAATCTGTTCCGTACGAGTGAGCATTGCGCGACCTCCGGGTGGGTCGGCTTGCATCGCGCGTTCCGGCCGCTTTCGCGCGGACCTCAGGCGAGCATGCGCCCGAACCGTTCGACCGCAGACTCGAGCGTCGCCATGGGCGGGCCGAAGGAGAAGCGCACGTAGCCCTTGAAGCGCGAAGCGCGGCCGTGGCGCCGCTTGCCGGGGTTGATGTCGAAGAACTCACCCGGGACGACGATGACCTCGTGCTCGAGCGCCGCGCGGAAGAAGCTCATCCCGTCGTTGAGCGGCGGCGGCAGCTTCTCGATGCAGCCCCACACGTAGAAGGTGCCGTCCGGCGCGCGGTCGACGCGTACGCCGAGCTGCTCGAGGTGCGACAGCAGCCAGTCGCGCTTCGCGCGGAACGCCGTCTGGATGGCGCGTGTCTCGGCGACGACGTGGTCCTCGGCAAGGAGCGGGACGGCCGCGCGCTGCAGCGGCTTGCTTCCACCGCCGTCGAGGAAGGAGCCGGCGCTCGACAGCGCCTCGACCACCGTCTTCGGCGCGAGCGCCCAGGTGACGCGCCACCCGGGGTAGCGCCAGTTCTTGGTGAATCCGTCGAAGATGACGACGGGGTCGCGGTCGACGTCCTCGACGTAGCGCGCCGCGCTCTCCACGGGCAGACGGCCGGGCGGCGCGCGGTAGACGTAGTGCGAATAGAATTCGTCGAGCAGCAGCGTGCAGTCGAGGTCGCGCGCCACCGAGACCCAGCGCGCGAGCTCGTCGCCCTCCACGAGCTTGCCCGTGGGGTTGCACGGGTTGCTCATGAGGATGGCCGACAGCCCGCGGCCGAGCACCTCGCGGCGCAAGTCGTCCGCGCCGAAGGCGTAGCCGTGATGCCCCTCGAGGAGGATCGGGATCGAGGTGAAGGCCTTGAAGATGTCGAGCAGTTCCTCGTACGCGGTGTAGTCCGGCAGGAAGTGCCCGAGGTTCACGTGGCCGAGGCTCGCGGCGGCGCGGGTGAGCGCGGCGCGGCCGCCTCCAGAGACGCACACGTTCTCCGCCGAGTACTGGGAGGGCATCCCGCGGCGATAGATCGCGTTGTAGAGCGACGCGATCGCCTCGCGCAGCTCCCAGAGACCCGCGATGGGCGCGTACTCCTGGTCGTCCATCGAGATGGCGACGTCGTGTACGCGTGGCGGCGCGCCAGGCAGATTCCCCGTTTCGGGCTGCCCCTGGCCGAGGTTGCACCACGATGGGTTCGACGGCGAGAAGCCGCGCTTCTGCGCCTCCGACGTGACGTAGATGACGCCCGTGCGCGGAACCGGGCGGAATGCGCTGTGCTCTTCGGACATCGTCGGCCCCGCGCAGGCTAACATCGCCGCGCCCGATGAGCATGCGAGCATGAGCATCTCGAGAACCGACGCCGTCGTCGTCGGCGGAGGCATCGTGGGCCTGGCGTCGGCGCTGGCGCTGCTCGAGCGCCGACCGGGCGCGTCCGTCGTCGTGCTCGAGAAGGAGCCGGCGCTCGCGGCGCACCAGACGGGGCGCAACAGCGGCGTCGTGCACTCGGGGCTCTATTACAAGCCGGGATCGCTCAAGGCGACGCTGTGCACCCGCGGACGGATGCTCCTCGAGCGCTTCTGCCAGGAGCACGGCGTGCCGCTCGAGCGGTGCGGCAAGGTGGTCGTCGCCACGCGCGAAGAGGAGCTGCCGCGGCTCGAGGAGCTCGAGCGCCGCGCGCGCGAGAACGGGCTGCAGGGGGCGCGCAGGATCGGACCGGAGGAGCTGCGCGAGCACGAGCCGCACGCGCGCGGGGTGGCGGCGCTCTTCGTGCCGGAGACCGGCATCGTGGACTACCGCGCGGTCGCCGCGGCATACGCGCGCGAGATCGTCCGCCGCGGGGGCGAGGTGCGGGCGGGCGCTCTCGTGACGACGATCGAGCCACGCACCAGTGGCGTCGTCGTCGGCCACGGCGCGGGTGAGCTCGAGGCCCGGGTGCTCGTCGGTTGCGCGGGTCTCGCGAGCGATCGCGTCGCCCGCCTCGCGGGCATGTTGCCGAGGGTCGCCGTCGTCCCCTTCCGCGGCGAGTACTGGATGCTCGTGCCCGAGCGCACGAGCCTCGTGCGCAACCTCATCTATCCGGTGCCCGATCCGGCGTTCCCGTTCCTCGGGGTCCACTTCACCCGTCGCATCGGCGGAGGTGTCGAGGCTGGGCCGAACGCCGTGCTCGCGCTGGCCCGAGAGGGTTACCGGCGCACGAGCTTCGACGCGCGCGACGCATGGGACACGCTGTCATGGCCGGGCTTCTGGCGCATGGCGCGGCGACACTGGCGCTCGGGCATGGACGAGCAATGGCGTTCGCTCAGCAGGCGCGCGTTCGCTCGTGCGTGCGCCGCGCTCGTTCCTGAGCTGCGCGCGGAGGACCTCGCGCCCGGAGGCGCGGGCGTGAGAGCGCAAGCGGTGGCGCGCGACGGCTCACTCGTCGACGACTTCGTGATCGCCGAGGATTCGCGCATGGTGCATGTGCTGAACGCCCCCTCCCCCGCCGCTACGGCTTCGCTGGCGATCGGCGAGGAGATCGCAGCCCGTGCGCAGCGCTGGATCTGAAAGCCGAGAAGTGGCGCGTTGGCGAGTTGCCTCGCGTGAGCCACGCGCCGCAGGAGCGCTCGAGTCCTTCGCCGCAGCCGCAGTCAGCCGCTGAGTCGCCTAGGCACCGGCGTTGCTCCCGGTCAGCCGTCGCGGGCCGGGGGGAGCAGCAAACGGGAAACAGGGTTCTCGCGCGTCGCGCGTCTTGGCCACGCCGTTAACAGGGAGATTGTCATGAAACTCAATATCGCTAGGGCTAGCGCGCTTGGAACGATTGGCATCGGCATCATGTCTTTGGCGCTCACCGGTGGGTGCGCGGCAGGCGGCGGCGATCCGACACCCAGCTCCCCGGAGCAGGTGGGGACGGCGTCGCAGCCGATGATCACGCCGGTCTCTCTCACGAGCGGCGGGTGCAACCTGGTGGGCACGTTCGCGGTCACGTCGCCGCAGATCATCAGCATCATCGCGGCGAACACCTCGGCGTTCCAGAACTCGCAGCTGCAGCTCTTCATCCAGACCAGCAAGGGGTCGATGCAGCAGCTCAACACGACGGCACAGAGCGCGACGGCGGCGCAGATGGCGATGTTCAGCGCCTCCTCCGCCTCCAAGGCCGAGCAGCAGGCGCAGCTCTCGCAGACGACCGACAACCAGGCGTCGAACTCGGCGTCGCAGACCTCGTCGGCCACCGCACGCAACGAGACCCAGATCAGCGGTTCTCAGACCGCGTTCTCGGACAGCGACACGACCGTGTTCCACCACGACGATCACAACGCCAGCGCGTCGGGGACCGCGTCGGCCACCGCGTTGAACTCGCAGAACGCGATGAACAGCGCGAACGGGATGAACGGCTCGACGAACACCGCGGGGCAGAACTTCTTCGCCAGCGCGTCGCAGACGGTGCCCGTCGCCGGCTTCTTCGGCGGCATCGCCATCATTCCGGTCACCTCGTCGTCGACCTCGCAGCAGATCAACAACACCAACGCGGCGGTCAACGCGTTCTTCAACAACGCGGCGGCCGCACAGTCGCAGGCCATGGCGTCCCAGACTTCGGCGTTCAGCAACGCCACCCACAGCGACAACACGACGCTGGACAAGACCGACACGAACACGAAGTCGGGTTCGTCCTTCTCGCAGGACCTCGTGAACAGCCTCAGCGCCAGCAACGCGGCGTCGGCGACGAACTCGTCCTCGAACTCGACGGACCTCGAGGCGAATTCGTTGAACAAGGCGTCTCAGAGCGCGAAGAGCGACAGCCTGCAGAACAACACGAGCTCGAGCAGCTCGAACACGCAGGTGTTCAACGACCTCGAGACCTTCAACTCGAACAGCTTCGTCCTCGTCGTCAACGCGACGGCGACGCAGGCGAACAGCATGCTGCAGCTGTTCCAGGGCAGCAACGGGGTGGTGACGGGCAACCAGAACTTCCCCATCGACCTGCCGAACTGCAACTGACCCACGGCAACGGTAAGGCGTAAACGAATGCGCCGAACCACCCGGCGGCGGGGGCCCTGTGGCTCCCGCTGCCGGGTTCTCTTTTTGTGCGGGCGATCAGCCGCCGCCGGCGGCGTCCATCATGCCGCCGTCCAGGGGCGCGCGGCACGTGCCGTACATGCCGCCCATGCGCACGCGACACACCTCGCCGGGCGGGCACATCGGGTTGTTGGGGTCACAGAGCTCGCGATCACCCGTGGGGCACATGGTGCCGGTGACGCACATGCTCGTCACCGTCCCCATGCCGAATCCCACGCAGCACAGGCTGTTGGCCCCACAGCTCGTCGGCGTGCAAGTGAGGCCGCCCTCGCCCATCATGCCGCCGCTGCTGCTCCCGCTGCTGCTGCCGGAACTGCTGCTGCTGCCGCCGCTGCTGCTTCCGCTGCTCGAGGAGCTGGCGTCGATGCCGCCGCTGCTGCTCCCGCTGCTTCCGCCGCTGCTGCTGCCGCTGCCGCCGTCGCCCTCGTTGCCGTTGCCGGTGTTCGTCGTGCTGCCGCCGCACGCCGCGGCAACCGCCGACACCGTCGCACCCACGATCAAGAGCATCTTCATGCTTCGCATTGCCAAGCCTCCCTCGATTGTCCCGCAGTCGAACCCGCCGGCTCTGTAGCGTGCGACGTCGGTGTGACGCGCGTCTCACGGTCGTCGCACGGTGGAAGAAATCGGCGGATTCGAGCGGGGGCGTAAGTCTTCAGCCGTGCGCCCCGAGAGTGATCCGACGCGTGTGCGCGAACGATGTCAGTCGCTCGTGGCGTCGCTGCTGGCGGCGTCGTTCGACGGACCGGGCCCGCCGCTGTCCGGCATCGGCGGCCTGCCGCCGTCGCGATGGTGCCCGCCGAAGTTCGAGGTTCCCGTCTGCGGAGCGGGCGTGAGCGATCGAAGGTACGTGACGATGCCCGTGTACTGGTCCGGCTGGATGTCGCACCATTGGTGGATGGCGTGCCAGCGCTGGTAAGCGCGATCCGCGCAGGTGCCGCCCTCGCAACCCGAGATGATGACGCTCGGGTCGAAATAGCCGCCATCGGGGATCTCACCGTTCACGATGATGTTGATGAGGTCCTCGTCGCTGAACCCGCCCGTCTGCTCCGGCGTGTGCGCGACGTCGTTGAAGAGCGTCGCGCCGGTGGCGCCGTGACAGTTCGTGCACGCCGTCCCGCCTTCGAGCTCGACGAAGCCGCACCCACTGTCGTTCCCGGGGAAGCCGCCCCCGCCCTCGGGCCGCATGAAGCCGCCGTCGCCGAAGCCGCCCTCCGGACGCATGAACCCGCCGTCGCCCGGGCCGAGATGGAGCGAGACACCATCGTTGTATCGCGCGTTGCCGGTCTGCCAGTCGTTCTCGGTCGCGCTGGTGATGTTCAGCGTCGAGGTCCCGCAGGCGCCGCCGCTCTTGGTGGCGATGACCTGGACCATCCCGGTGCCCGTCACGGTGACCATGACTCCGGGGTCGCCGTCGAAGGTCTGAACCGAGAGGGTCGCCTTGCTCGGGTCGGAAACGCTCCAGGTGGCCATGCTCCCGTCGTCGAGGATCGCCGGGATCTGGAACTGGTGCATCGTGCTTCCCGGGATGTACGCGGAATACATCGGCGCGAAGATGATGTTGAGCGTGGGGCTGGCGCACATGGTCTGCACGCCGCCGTCTCCGCCCCCGGTGCTTCCATCGTTGTTGCCGAACCCGGCGCCCGGGCCGCCGCTCGACGAGCTGCAGGCTTCGAAGCCCGCACCGAGCGCGAGGATGCCGAGTGCCACCCCCATGGAGACCTTCGTCGTACGAGCGAACAGCTTCATGGTCATCACCGCCTGTGGGAGGTGACGCACCGTATTCGACATCCGGAGGGAAGCAATGAGGATCCGCACGCGTAAAACGCGTCTCACGTCGCTGGGAGCGCAAACTTACGCAAAGCGCGCGTCAGTCACGTTCACACGCGAAACTTGCCGTAGGTCTCGATGAAGAAATACGCCGTCATCGACCACGCGATCAGCATGACGAGCCAGCGCACGTACTTCGGATCGACGCGCCTCGCGGCGGCCGCGCCCGCATAGCCGCCGCTGATGCCGCCCGCGATCATCACGACGCCAGGAGCCCACCGCACGGCTCCCGCCACGACGAACGCGACGACCGCGACCCCGTTGATGAGCGCACCCAGGACGTTCTTGAGCGCGTTCATCCGATGGATGTGCGTCATGCCGAGGAGCGTGAGCACCGCGAGCATCATGATGCCCATGCCTCCGCCGAAGTAGCCGCCGTAGATGCTGATCGCGAACTGCGCGATGACCGCGACGGCGAGCGGCGCGTGCGCGCCGCGCGTGAGCTTGCGCGCGACGGCGCCGCCGAACGTGAAGAGGAGCGTCGCGAAGAGCAGCAGCCACGGGATCAGGAGGACGAAGGTCGTCTCCGAGGTGCGCAGCAGGAGAAGCGACCCGGCGAGCCCGCCGACCAGCGCGGCGAGGCCCAGTGGGAGGAGCTGGCCGCGCACGTCGCCGAGCTCGCGTCGATAGGCAACGGCACTGGCGACGGCGCCCGGCCAGAGCGCAATGGTGTTCGTGGCGTTCGCCGGCACCGGCGGGACACCGGCGAAGAGGAGCGCCGGAAAGGCGACGAAGCTGCCACCGCCAGCGACCGAGTTGAGCCCGCCGCCCACGGCGGCGGCCAGGAACAGCATCACTCCCGTCGCGAAGGTCACGGCGTCGGTTCAGCTCGTGCGCGCGAAGAGGAGCAGCTTGTAGTCCGACAGGGGCGAGAGCCACGGCGCAGAATCGAGGACCCGCTCACCGGCTGCGAAGATGGGACCGACCACGACACGTGGCAAGTCGCGGACGCTGAACACCAGGCGCACGGGCACGAACCCCATGCGGTCCGAGCCGAGCAGCGAGAGCCCGGCGGCGTTCGCGCACGCGATCCAGTCCTCGACGCCGAGCGCGAGCACGCGACGCAGGAGCGGCGAGCGGTGGATGGGCTCCAGCAGGAGCACGCGTCCTCCCTTGCGCACGGTGCGCGCGACGTTGGCCATCGCCTTCTCGAGCGACTCGCGATCACGGCATGCCACCGAGAAGCAGCCGAGGACGATCGCGTCGTCGAACGTCCCGTGGCCGAGCGCGTCGAGCCCCGCCACCACGTCTCCTCGCTCGAAGCGCACGATGCCCGACGAGACGAGGGCGCTCGACTCGTGCCGGGCGGCGTCGATTGTCGCCGGCGAGAAGTCGAGGCCGACGACCTGTCTCGCGCCACGCTGCTCGGCGAGCCATCGCGTCACGCGACCGGTGCCGCATCCGACGTCGAGCACCCGACGCCCCGTGACGTCGCCGAGGCACCTCACGAGCACTGCCCTCTGCCGCTCGTCCCACAGTTCGTTGAACACGTTCGACGGCCAGAGGGAGCGCGCCATCCCGCGCCGCGCAGAAGCGCGAGAGTCCCAGTACGACGACGCGCCGTAGAGGGAGCCGCGCTTGCGCCTCTCCTTGAAGAGCTGCCACACCCCCGCCGATCCCGTTCCGTTCGTCGAAGTGGTCACCTGGCCTCCGCGCGAGAGTCGGCCGTCGTGTCGATGTGTATGCGAGCGAGGGCGTCGTCGGCGCGCGCCGTCGCCTCGGCGCGCGTGCGGCCGTGACAGAGCACGTAAGCGACGCGCTTGGCGCTGTCTGTGAGCGGGAGAACGCGGCCGCCGACGGGGACGAAGACCTCGACGTCCTCCACGCCCGGCATCGCACGCGCCTCTTCCATGCCGGTGATGCTGCGAACGGGGCCGGGCTGCGTGACGAGGAACTTGGCGATCGCGCCGCCATGTGTGCCGGCGACGGCACCCTGGCGCTCGAGCGCGGCGTCGCCGGTGGCGACGCCCAGGAGGCGGTCGTAGAGGTCCACGCCGCTGGCGAGCCGCGTCACGTCGGCGTCGAAGCCGCCGCCCAGCCGGGCGGCCGTCTCGAACAAGAAACATCCGCGGTCGCCGAGCACGACCTGCGAGTAGCACGGTCCGCTTCGATGGCCGAGCGCGGCCGCGCCACGCCTCGCCTCGTCGACGACACGCGCCTGGTCCTCAGCCGAGAGCTCCGACGGATACACCTCGGCGATCATGATGCCGAGCGGCTTTCGACCGGGGACCGTGATGCGCTCGGTGACGCAGTAGCTCGCGAGCTCGCCGTCCTCGATCCATCCGTTGACCGAGTACTCGCGTCCCTCGAGCCAGCTCTCGACCACCACGAGCGGCAGCCCGGCGCTCGCCGAGTGCGCCCTGGCTTCCTCGAAGGCGCGCGCGAGCTCGTCCGCGTCGTCCACCCGCGCGACGCCTCGCTGTCCCCAGCCACGCGAGGGCTTGACGACGAGCGGGAACCCCGCCTCGCGTGCAAAGGCGCGCGCCTCGTCGAGAGAAGCGCAGCGCGCGAAGGGCGGCACGCTGACGCCACCGGCCGCGTACGCCGCACGCATGGCGTCCTTGTCCTGGCAGCGACGCACGGTCTCGGGATCGGCGTAGAAGCGCAGGCCGGAGCGTGCGGCCACTTCGGCGGTCGCCTTGAGCGCGACCTCGCTCCCGGTCGTCGTGATCGCGTCGACGCGCTCGCGCTCGACGAGCGCGCACAGACCGTCGACGTCGCTCGTCGACACCTCGTGGAAGGCGTCGCACAGCCGCACGGCGACGGCTCTCGGGTTGGCGTCGGCCCCGATGACCCGGCAGTCGCGACGCTTCGCCGCACGCACCAGGGACAGCTGCGGGAACCCGCAGCCGACGACGAGCAAGCGAATCACTGCGCGGCCCCTCGCCGCGTGCGACCCGAGACCGCCGATACGTCGGAGTCGCGGTCGACCGCGCCCTCGTCGAAGTTGAGCCTCTCGGCGACGTTGTAGAGCGGCCTCGCCTGCGCCTGCACGTAGATGCGCGCGATGTACTCGCCGATGACGCTCGTCGCGACGAGCTGCACGCCGCCGAGGATCACGACCGCGGCGAAGAGCGACGGCCAGCCCATCATGCCGTAGTTCCACAGGAGCTTGCGCGCGATGACCCAGGCGCCGAGCCCGAGGCCGACGAACGCGAAGACGAAGCCCAGCGTGCCGATGTACCTCAGCGGCTTGCTCGAGAAGCCGACGATGAGGTCGAACGTGTGGTTCAGCAGCTTCGTGAAGTTGTAGTGCGTCGCCCCGGCGTTGCGCGCCTCGTGGCGCACCTTGACGGTGCCGATGCGCGCGCCGCTCCACACGATGAGCGCGCTGAAGAACTTGCGCCTCTCGGGCAAAGCCGCGACGAGGCGCGCGATGGGCGCGCTCATCAGGCGGAACGTCGAGACGTCCTCCGGGAGCTCGATCTCCATCATCGAGCGCATCGACCACTGCATCGCGCGCGACGCCGCCACCCGGAAGAGGGCATCGCGCCGCCCCTCGCGGACGCCGTAGACGACGTCGAACCCCTCGTCCTTCTTCGCGACGAGCTTCTCGAGCTCTTCGGGTGGATGCTGCAGGTCGCCGTCCATCTGCACGAGCCAGCGCCCGCGCGCGTTGAGGTACAGCGCTTCGACCGCCGCCTCCTGCCCGTAGTTGCGCGTGAAGAGGATGACGCGGATGCGCGAGTCGCGCGCGGCCAGCTGCCGAAGGATCGCCGGGGTGCGATCGCGCGAGCCGTCGTCCACGAAGAGCAGCTCGAAGGGCGCGCCGATCTTCTCCATCGCCGCGAGGACCCGGGTGGCGAGCGCCTCCACGTTGCCCTCCTCGTCGAAGACGGGGACGACCACGCTGTAGTCGATGCCTCGGTCGTGGACGGGCGTGCTCACCGGCGGCGCGAGACTAGCACGCACGCACACGCCAGCGGTCTGCGGCTTTCTTGGCCCTGCACCTGGGGGCCTCCTTACGATCGCCTCACCATGCGCCCCGTTCTCCACGCCGACTGCCCGCGCGCCCAGCTTCGCCGGCCCATCTCCACGTTCTGCGAGGTGGTTCGCGAGCGCGACTTCCGTCTCGTCGGTAGCCGCGTCCTGGACCTCTCGTCGCGCGGACTGCTCGTCGAGAGCGACCTGCAGGTGCTCACGGGAGACGAGGTGCTCGTCACCCTGCGGAGCCCCACGACCAAGCGCTGGTACGACTGCACCGGGTCGGTCGCCCGCGTCATTCACGGACGGCGAAAGCGCGACCTCAGGCGCGCCGTGGCCATCTCCTTCGACGGCCTCGATGCCTTCACCGAGCTGCTGCTGTGCGAGGAGCTCCGGAAGCTCCCGGTGACGACCCGCCACAAGCAGTTCGCCGCCTTCCCGAAGGCGCGCTGACGCCAGACGCTCTAAGCTTTTCGCATGCGGCTGCTCGAGCGCGTCGTCGAGAAGCCCCACTCGTGCACCTACCTGCCGGCCGAGCAATCGAGCCTCGAGGTGCAGGTCCTGCTCGACGTATCGGCTGCGGAGCTCGAGGCGATGCTCGAGCGGGGCTGGCGGCGCTTCGGTCCGATGTACTTCCGCCCGGCGTGCACGGGCTGCGGGGAGTGCATCAGCCTGCGCGTGCCGGTCGCGCGGTTCTCACCGAGCAAGAGCCAGCGGCGCGCGGCGCGGGCGTGCTCGTCGCTGAGGCGCGTCGTCGGCCGGCCGATCGTGGACGACGCCCGCCTCGGCCTCTACGCGAGGTGGCACGGGATGCGCGAGGAGGTGCGCGGCTGGGAGCCGAACGCCCAGACGCGTGAGCGCTATGCGATCGAGTTCGCCTTCGCGCACCCGGCCGCGCGCGAGGCCGCGTTCTACGATGGCCCTCGCCTCGTGGGCCTCGGGCTCTTCGACGAAACGCCGCACGCGCTCTCGGCGGCGTTCTTCTTCTACGATCCGGCGTACGCGCAGCGCTCGCTCGGCACGGCGAACGTCCTTTCGCTCGTCGACGACGCGCGCGCGACGGGACGCGACCACGTGTACCTCGGGTATCGCGTCGCCGGGTGCGCCTCACTCTCGTACAAGGCGACGTTCCGGCCGCACGAGTTGCTCGCGGGGCGGCCTTCGATGCGCGAACAGCCCACGTGGGAGCCGGCGGACCGCTGACCCAGCGTCACTCGCGGCCGGCGCGCGCGAGAATGCTGCGCAGCTTGGCCATGTCGAGCGGCTTCTCGAGGCACGGGTTGACGACGCTCTCGAGAAAGGCGCGCGCGCGCGACGTGAAGGCGCCGCCGGTCATGAAGACGATCTTGCCGGCCTGCTTCGGCGCGCGCCGGACCACCTCGGCGTAGAGGTCCATCCCCGTCATCACCGGCATCATGAGGTCGCAGAGGATGACGTCGAACTTCTCGCCGCCCTCGATGCGCGCCAGCCCCTGCTTCGCATCGGTGACGACCTGCACGTCGTTGTCCTCCGACAGCGACCGCGCCACGGCCTCGCCCACGAGGGGCTCGTCGTCGATGAGGAGCACGCGCCGCCGCGGCATCGCGCGCACGTCGACGGCGGTCGTCTGCGTCGAGGCCCGCCAGGGCTTCGCCGGCGGCAGGACGATGCGGAACGCCGTGCCCTTGCCACGCTCGCTCTCGACCTCGATGCGCCCGCCGAGCGCGCGGACCGTTCCGTGCGAGATCGAGAGCCCCAGGCCGGTGCCGCCCTCGCCCTTGGTCGTGAAGAAGGGATCGAAGATGCGCGGGAGCACCTGCGGCTCGATGCCGATGCCCGTGTCGCACACCTCGACGATGGCGTTCCCCGTCTCGTCGGTCCGCGTCGACACGCGGATCTCGTTCGCGTCTGCGTGCCCCTCGGGGATCGCCTGCGCGGCGTTCACGAGCAGGTTGAGGAACACCTGGCCGAGACGCGCCTCGTTCGCGTCGACGGGAGGCAGGTCGGCGAGACTCTTCACGAGGCGCGCGCGGTGCCGGATCTCGTGCCACGCCATCTGCACCGCGCTCTCGACGACGCCGCGCACGTCCGTGAGGCCACGCTGCTCGACGCTGCCCTGAGAGAACGTCAGGAGGTCGCGCACGATCTGGCGCACGCGATTGGCCCCGTCGGCCGCCTGCTGCAGCGACTGCACGAGCGCCGGCAGTCCTCCGCCGTGCATGCCGCCCGCGAGCTCACCCATGGGGTCGTCGCTCGCGCTCGCCGCGCGGAGGCGCCGCATCACGTAGTCGAGGTTCACGAGGAGATACGTGAGCGGGTTGTTGATCTCGTGCGCCACGCCGGCCGAGAGGGTCCCGAGCGCCGCCATGCGGTCCCGCTGCAAGAGCTGATGCTGCGACTCGGCGAGCTCCGTCACATCGCGCGCGAGGACGACGATGGCGGGCTCACCCTCATACTCGACCGGCGCGGCCACGGCCTCCGTCGCACGGATGCCCCCTCCCGAGCACCGCCACCGAACCGGGACACGGTGCCCCCCGGCATCGGCGTTCGCCACCGGTGTCACGAGGGGGCCCTCGGCCACGCTCCGGTCCTCGTGATGGACGAGGTCGAGCAGGCGGCTCCCCTCGAGCTTGTCCCCCGACGGGTACCCGAGGGCCCTCGCCAGCGCCGGATTCGCATAGAGGACGGTCCCCCCCTTGTGGAGGAGGGCGAGCTCCGGGGCGAGCTCGAGGAGGGTATGGAAGCTCTGGCGCGCGTGGGTCAGCGCATCCGGGGATGCGACCTGAACCGTTGCACTTTCCGGGGCTTGCGGGCTGACCTTCGACTTCGAGGGAGACGTCACCAAGGTGTCCTATGGGACCGTCACCCAGCGTCCTCAAGCTGGGCCCTGTTGAAATCGGCCACTCCCCTTGACAGAGCAGGGTCCGCCGCGTAGTTTCCCGCGCCCCGCGCCGGTTCACCCAGGGAAAAGCCGAGCCAATCCGATGCCTCAGACGACGTACGTGATGACGAAGGCGGAAGCCACGAGCTCGCGCTCCTGGTGGGTCGTGGACGCCGCCGACAAGCCCCTCGGCCGCCTGGCGAGCGAGGTGGCCCATGTTCTGCGCGGCAAGCACAAGCCGCAGTACACCCCGCACGAGGACACTGGCGATTTCGTCATCGTCGTCAACGCCGACAAGGTGAAGCTCACCGGGGCCAAGCTCGACAAGAAGTTCTACTACCACCACTCCGGAATCCCCGGCGGCTTCACGGCGGAGAGCTATCGCCACCTGCTCGCGCGCAACCCCACGTTCCCGGTCGAGAAGGCCGTGAAGGGCATGCTGCCCAAGGGCGTGCTCGGCCGGCAGATGATCACGAAGCTCAAGGTCTACGCGACGCCGGACCACCCGCACGCGGCGCAGAAGCCCCTGCCCCTGAAGGTCAAGTAAGTCACCATGGCCACCGACACGCGCACCTACGCCACCGGCAAGCGCAAGACCGCCATCGCCCGCGTCTGGCTCAAGGCCGGCAGCGGCAACATCGTCGTCAACAACCTGCCCTGCGACGAGTACTTCGAGCGCGAGACCTCGCGCATGGTGCTCCGCCAGGCCCTCGAGCTCATCGAGGCGCAGGACCAGTTCGACGTGTGGGCCACCTGCGTCGGCGGCGGCAAGAGCGCCCAGGCCGAGGCCATGCGCCACGGCATCTCGCGCGCCCTCTGCATCCTCGATCCCGAGAAGCGCGCCGCCATCAAGCGCGCCGGCTTCCTCACGCGCGACGCGCGCAAGAAGGAGCGCAAGAAGTACGGGCGTCCGGGCGCTCGCAAGCGCTTCCAGTACAGCAAGCGCTAGGCGCCGGCTGACGCTGCAACGCGCCTGTTCCTCCGGGAGCAGGCGCGTTTCGCTTTTGTCGACTCGGGATGAAGGTGCTTGTTCCTCCGGGTCCCCGTCCTTCCCTCCCGGGTCCATCGCACACGCATGTCCTGGAGCGTAGCCTCAGACGTCTCGACGCACCGAATCGGGACGGCGACGCTGGGAGCGGGGATTCTGGGGACACCTCGACCTGGCGGACAACGTCAACGAGTGGACCGCGGACTGGTGGAACAACAGCGTCACCTACGTGGATTCGTTGACGGATTGCGGGTATCTCACGCCCGCTTCCAACCGTGTGCAGCGGGGCGGTGGCTTCGACGGCCCCCCGTTCACCTTGCTGACCTCGCAGCGCTACAGCAACACCCCGGTAACCCGTACACGTTTCGTGGGGGTCCGGTGCGCGAGAGCGCCATGAAGGTCAATGTGGCCTCCCGGCCAATGTAGCGGTACCGCTCCCGCTGACCGGGTGCGGACCGCGCCCCCATGTCGGGATGGTAGCGAGCGAACATGAGCGCGATCGCGCGATACCCTCGCGATAGTCGTCCGATTCTCCGCCACGGTGGTGCACGACCATGGGCTCACCTGTGCACAACCATCATGATGGTCGTGCGGATCCTACGCTTGGTCAGTGCGCAACCATCATGATGGTCCCCGGGAACCATCATGATGGTCATGCACTGGGATCATGATGGTCGTGGACTACCATCGCGATACTCGAGCGCAAGTATCGTGTGATCCATGAACCACCATCATGATGCCACCGCGGAAGTATCACGAAGGTAGTGCACCACCATGCTGATGGTTGCTCATGACCATCATGATGGTGGTCGGCAACCTTCATGATGGTGGTGCACTACCTTGGCCATACCCGTGCACCACCTTCATGAAGGTATCGCGCAACCATCATGATGGTATCGGACCACCATCACCATACTCGCCGGCTACCATCGCCAGACTTCGCGCAACCCTCACGAAGTTCGTGGGGGACCATCATGATGGTCGCGCGATATCTCGCGAAGGATCCGGGTCACCCCACCTACTGCGGGATGATGATCGGCTGACAGTTGTTGAACACGATCGACGTGTCCATCCGGAAGTGTGACGCGACGGTGTGCCGCTCGTTGTAGAAGATGTCGAGCGGGTAGGTCGTCCCCTTCGCGAGGGGGACCGGCGTCGCGGCGGCGTCGTCGGTCACCAGCGTGTCGAGGGAGATGGATTTGGTCTCGGCGGGGTGCACGCCGCCGAGGTCGACGACCAGCTTCTTGGCGATGAACACGAAGACGTCGTCGTCGCCGATGAAGGTGAAGACTTCGCCGCCCATGTACTCGAAGGTGGTGTGGAGCTCGAACGTGAACGAGAAGTTGTGCATGTTGCCGTCGTCGGCCACGTAGTCGTCGTTCCAGCCGCGGCCATCGAGCGGGAAGAACTCCTGGTCGTTGAACGTGGAGACGCCGCCGCCGAGCGGCGTGAGGTTGATCGTGTAGTCGTACGGGATGTTGATGCCCGACGTGTCGCGGTACCAGTAATCGAAGAGCATCTGCCCGTGCGTCGTGGGCGTGCTGCCGCTGGGATGCGCGTAGACGGGCTTGCCGGTGGGGCCGAGGTCGGTGGCGACGATGCCGCGGTCGTCGCCGATGGCGTTCTCGAAGTCCTGGTCGAGCGCCGAGGACGGCATGAAGCCGGGCTTGTTCACGAAGTCGCGCAGGCGTCCGGTCAGGTTCGCCGAGCACGCGTCGCCGTTCGCGTCGGCATGGGTCGATCCGTCGGTGGTGCCGAACGAGCCGCCACTGCTGCTGCCGCTGCCACCGCCCACCCCGCTGCTGCCGCCACTTCCGCTTCCGGCCTCGCTTCCGCTCGACGAGCCTCCGCCGGGGAAGCCGGAGTTGGGCGACGAGTTGCCACAGGCGACGGCGAACGCCGATGCGGCGAGCAGCGTCGCCCCACCAAGGATCGGCCCGAACACGGCTCGCCTGAAACCGACCATGCGCAGTGCAAAGCTTACCGCCGTCCCCGGCGCGCGCCTATCCGCGGCCGCTTCTTCTCACTCTTGGGTGGCCCCTTCCCGCGATAGGCTCCAGCTCGGAAGCAGTGAGCTTCGTCGGGCAAACCATCGCGCACTTCCGCATCGTGGCCAAGCTGGGCCAGGGTGGGATGGGCGCGGTCTACGAGGCGTTCGACGAGAAGCTCCGGCGAACAGTGGCGCTCAAGCTGCTCCTTCGCGATGCCACCGACGACGAAGCGAAGCGAAAGCGCTTCTTGCGAGAGGCGCGCAGCGCCGCCGCCGTGACGCACCCGAACATCGCGACGATCCACGAGGTCGGTGAGGTCGACGGGCAGATCTACATCGCCATGGAGCTCGTGGAGGGGAGGAGCCTCCGGCGCGTCCTGGCGGACGGGGCGCTGCAGCCGAAGGACGCGGTGCGCATCGCGCAGGACGTCGCGCGCGGCCTCGCCAAGGCGCACGACAAGGGAATCGTCCATCGCGATCTCAAGCCCGACAACATCATGGTGAGCTCGGACCGGCACGTGAAGGTGCTCGACTTCGGTGTGGCGAAGTCGAGCAGGGCGCCGGAGGCGACGCTCCCGGCCGGGACGGTTCCCGCGGTCGTCGACACGGACGTCACCCACGAGGGACAGCTCGTGGGAACGCCGGCGTACATGTCGCCCGAGCAAGTCACGGGACGCGCCGTCGACCAGCGCGCCGACATCTTCAGCCTCGGCGTCGTCATCTACGAGATGGTCACGGGCACGCGGCCCTTCCAGAGCGCCTCCGGGACGGCGCTCCTCGTGGCGATGACGACCGAGACGCCCGAGCCTCCGTCGAAGAGAAACCCGCTCGTGCCCGCCGAGCTCGAGGCGGTCATCGCGCGGTGCATGAGCAAGAAGCCGGACGACCGTTACCCGTCGGCGCGCGAGCTGCTCGGCGCCCTCGAGCGGCTGGACGCGGCGCAGTCCTCGCAGGCATCGCTGCCGACGCTCGACGCGCAGACGACCTCGGGCGTCGCTCCGTCCCAGCCGGTGACCGCGAGGCGATCGCGTGTCGCCATCGTGGGCATCGTGCTGGCGGCGTGCGTGGGGACGCTCGGGATCTGGCGCCTGGCGAGCAAGCCGGCGGCGCCGACGTCGGTCGCGTCGTCGTCGTCCTCGGCGCCGGCTGCCGCGCCCAGCGCGCCCACCGCGCTGACCGACCTGCCGCCGCCGAAGTCGTCGAATCCGCAGGCCGTCGCCGCGTATCGCGTCGGCCTGCAGGCTTTCCGCGACGGCAACTTCGAGGCCTTCGACGCGGCGATCCGCGACGCGATACGGCTCGATCCCGCGTTCGCGGCGGGGGAGCTCCGCATGGCGTTCGTGCTGTTCCACAGCGTGCGCGGCGCCGTGACCGACGCGCGCGCCCACCTGCAGAAAGCCTCGAGGCTCCGCGCCGACCTGTCGGACCGCGACAGGGCATTCCTCGACTTGCTCGAGCCCGTCATCAACCGCGAGCCCCCGGACAGCGACGAGCTGGAACGACGGCTGCGCGCCGCGATCGACCGCTGGCCGAAGGACGCGGAGCTTCTCTATCTGCTCGCGAACGAGCAGCGCCGGTACGACGTCGACGCGTCGCTCGCCACGTACGAGCGGGTCCTCGCGCTCGATCCATCCTTCATGACGGCGTGGCGCCAGAAGGCGCAAACGCAGGAGATGCGCGGGGACGTCGGGGGCGCCCGCGCGTCCCTCGAGGAATGCCTGCGCCGCATGCCGGACGCCACCGGGTGCCGAAACGAGCGGATCTGGCTCGACCAGGACGAGGGTCGATGCGAGGCGATCGAGACCGATGCGCGCCAGATGATCGCCGCAGATCCCGAGAGCTTCCGGGCATACGAGGCGCTCGCGCACGCTGGGGTCGCCCTGCGGCGGCCACGCGAGGCCATCGAAGAGATCCTCAAGCAGACGTGGCGCCGCGCGCCCGCCGAGGTCCGCGCGCGGGATCAGGTCGTCACCGACGCCCGTCGCGCGGCGCTCGAGGGGCGATTCGGGGACGCGCGCGACCTGGGGCGTGCGTACCAGAAGGCCATCGACGCGGACCCCTCCGCCGCCGTGCACGCGAGCGCCGCGCACTTCCTGGTCGAGCTCGCGCTGGAGACGGGTGACGTGCCGGGCGCAGCGCGCATCGCGCAGGACTTCATCAAACGGCAGGGGGCCTGGTCGGGAGCGCCCGACGGAGAGACCGGCCGGATGCTGCACGTCGAGCGGCTGGCAGGGCTCATCGACGACGCCGAGCTGCGCAGGTCGCGCGCGGCGTTCCTCGAGGACTTCGTGCGCCAGTCCTCGCGCGTTCGTTTCGTGCGCGGCGTGGCATGGCTCGACGCGTACGCCGCGACCGCCGACACGCAGCAGGATGCGGAGGAGGCGTTGCGAGAGCTGGCCGCGTGGGGCCCGGTGCCCGTCGGGTTGCGGACTTCGTTCAACGACGAGGCGCTGGGCCGGACCGATCTCCTGGCCGGGCGCATCGACGACGCGACCGCGCACCTCGCGCGCGCGGCGCACATGTGCGATGCGCTCGACGATCCGTTCCGCCACGTGCACGCTCAGCTTCAGCTCGGCAGCGCGCTCGAGGGCAAGGGCGACACGGCCGGCGCGTGCGCGGCTTACGGAGAGGTGCTCGCGTGGTGGGGCAGCGCGAAGCCGCGGTCGACGAGCGCGGAGCAGGCGAAGGAGCGACGGGCACGCCTGGCCTGCCGTTGACCGGGTGGCGTTTGCACGCAAGCCCTAGACGTCGTCTTCGCCCACTGGACGGCGGGCGACGACTGCGATTTCCTGGTTCCGTGCCGGGGCAAGCGGAAACGAGGGTGAGCACGATCGTGCTCAGGGACGATGGGATCGTCTTCGTCGACTGCTGGGACGGCGTCGAGTTCAAGGTGGCCGACGCGCACGAGACGCTGGCGAAGATCGACGGACTGACGGGCTCCAAGCCCGCGAAGCACTGCGTCGACCTGAGGAAGATCAAGTCGATGGAGCGCGCGTGCCGCGAGATCTTCGCGAACGGCAAGCACACGCAGGCCGCCGCGCTGCTGGTGTCGAATCCGCTGAGCCGCGTCATCGGCAACTTCTTCCTCGGCCTCAGCAAGACGGCGTTCCCCCTCAAGCTGTTCTCCGACGTGGACGGAGCGATCGCGTGGCTCCGCGGGCTCGGGTGAGCATGAACCCGCCCGGCGACTCCGACCGCGTCGATCGGATCCTCGACGTGCTCGTGCGACTCGCCGCCGGCGACCTCCAGGCTCGCGCCGAGGTGACCGGAACGGGCGACAACGTCGACGCGCTCGCGGCGGGGATCAACATGCTCGCGGAGGAGATCGAGGCCCGAGTCACTGCGGTGGAGCACGCGGCCGAGGAGCTGCGCCGCCAGGTGAGCGAGCGATCCCGGCAACTCGCCGACGCCCTCGCGGCGATGTCGGAGAGCGAGCCGCAGCCCGTCGCCGTCGGCGAGGTCGTGGAGCAGCGCTATCGCGTCGTGCGTGAGCTCGGGGCCGGGGGAATGGGCACCGTGCACGAGGTGGTGCGCGTGACCGACGGCAGACGGCTGGCTCTCAAGACCCTTCGCGGGCGCGTCGATCGCGGCACCATGGCGCGCTTCGCGCGCGAGGCGCAGATCGCCACGGAGCTCACGCACCCGAACCTCGTCCCGGTACTCGATCTCGGCGTGACGCCGGGCGGAATGATGTACCTCGTCATGGAGCTCATCGAGGGAACGACCCTGGAGGACGAGCGCTCCCACTTCGGACGCCCCGCCTGGGCGCTGCCGTTGCTCCGGCAGGTCGCGACCGGAATCGGGGCGATCCACGAGCGCGGCATCATCCACCGCGACCTGAAGCCGGCGAACGTCCTCGTGTCGCGCGACGGCGTGGCGCGGATCGCCGACTTCGGCATCGCATCGCTGCGGCCCGACGCCCTGCCGGCCGACGGCGAATCGAAGACGATGGAAGCGCGCGTGCAATCGCCGACGCTGACGGCGCACGGCATCGTGGTCGGCACGCCGGCCTACATGGCTCCGGAGCTGATTCGCGGCGCGCGGGGCGCACGGCCGGCGGCGGACGTGTTCAGCTTCGGCGTGCTGGCGACCGAGATGCTCACGGGGCGCATGCCGTTCGCCGAGCCTCCCTTCGCGTCGATCGCGCTCGGTCGCCCCATCGCGTGGGCACCTCTCGAGCCGGCGGAGGGCGTGCCTCCACCCACGATGGCGGTTCTCAGGCGGTGCCTGCACGTGGCGCCGGACGAGCGCCCCTCGGCGCAAGAGGTGCGCGAGGCGCTCTCGGCCTAGCTAGACGTCGTCTTCGCCCTCGTCCGGAAAGAGCTCCGACTGCGCGAGCTCCACGCCGATCTTGCGCAGAGCCGCCCGCACGTCGGCGTGCACGTCCTCGACGTCGTACGGGTCCATGTCGTCGTCGACGAGCAGCTGGAGCAGGCGCGCCGTGAAGTCGATGCGGTGGGTGCGGTCGACGATGTTGCCCTGGATGAGGGGCCACATCTCGATGAACAGCTTGCTTCCCGTTCGCCAGCTCACCGCCCGAGGGTAGCCCGACGGGGCGGCGCCGCGTCAAGGCGGGTCACTGAGACGACTGGATCTCGGTGCAGTTCCTGGCTGCGTCGACGGCCATCGCGGCGCCTTCTGGATCGCGCTCCTGCACGAGTCGCGCGTAGCCGTCGAACGCCCGCCGGGCCTCGGCGCAGCGGCCTGCCGCGACGAGGGCACGCCCCTTCGACCAGGCGACGAGCGGGCGGCCGCGCTCTCCTTCTCCGGCGTCGGCGAAGCGCTGCTCGGCCGTCTCGAGCGAGGCGAGCGCCTCGTCGGTGCGGTGCAGGCCGGCCAGAGCCTGTCCTCGGTCGTAGGCGCGCCAGGCGTCGCCGAGGCGCGAGCTCGGCACGATGCGCTCGGAGAGCGACAGGGCCCGCGTGTAGTCCCCGTCGCGCAGGGCCACGCCGACCGCGGTGAGCGCGGCATCGTCGGCAGGCACCTGGCGGCAGGTCGCGGCGACCGTGAGCGCCGCCTGCGCGCTCGCCGGCTCGCGTCCGGCCACGAAGTCGGCGTACTGGTGGTAGACGTCCTGCGCCTCGGTGCAGCGGCCAGCGAGGTCGAGCGCCCGCGCCCGGGCATAGATGGCCATCGAGCGCTCCACGAGGTACTTGTCGCCGAACGCCTCCTCGGCCCGCCTGAACTCGACCGCAGCGTCGTTCGTGTCGCCGCTCTCGACCAGGCGTTCGCCGGCCCTGTAGTAGCGCCAGCCAGTTCCCTGGTCTCCAGCGGACGCCTGCATGGCGGTGACGCCCATGTTGCCGCGCCCCGAGGCGCAAGCGATTCCCGAGAACGCCAGGATTGCCGGCAAAATGAGGTAGAGCCGCATGTTGCCACGGTCGTTGCATCGCTCGTGCTAGCTCCGCTTCGTCATCGGCCCGTTTTGGTCTAAAAGTGCGCTTCGTGAACGTGAACGCGAGACTCTGCCGCTGGCTCTTCGGGCTCGTGCCCGTCGCCGCCGTGCTCGGCTCGGCGCCGGCCGCGCACGCGACGATCGTCGAGCGCGTCGTCGCCGTCGTCGGCGAGCGGCCGGTGCTCTGGACGGATCTGCTGCACCGGGCGAAGGCCGAGCGCATCCAGATCCGCATGCAGACGACCGACCCGAACGTCGTCAGCGTGCAGGAGCAGGAGATGTACAAGGAGCTCCTGCAGCGGATGATCGACGACCGGCTCGAGGAGCAGCAGGCCGACAAGGCGCACATCAGCGTGACGCCCGAGGAGATCGACCGCGCCATCGCCAACATCGCGGCGCAGGCGCAGGCGTCGCAGGGACGGCCCGTGACGTCGCAGGACGTGCTCGCCGAGTTTCACCGTCGCGGGCTGACCGACCAGGACATCCGCGATCAGATCCGCGAACAGATCCTCGAGGGCAAGCTCATCGAGCTCCGCGTGCGACAGCGCGTGCGCGTGACCGAGGAGGATGCACGCTCCGCCTACCAGCACTTCGTCCAGGAGTACCGCGATCAGCAGGCCGTCGAGGTGCGGCTCATCGTCCTGCGCGTTCCGCCGGGATCGACCCCCGAGCAGCAGCAGGCCAAGCTCGACCTGGCCGACCAGATCGTGAAGGAGGCGCGGAGCGGCAAGGACTTCTGCGGCCTCGTGCGCCAGTACACGGACGACGCGGCGACCAAGACGACGTGCGGCTCGCACGGTCCACAGGCGTTCGCGCAGCTCCTGCCGCCGATCCAGCAGGTGGTCAAGACGGTGAAGCCGGGCGAGGTGGGCGATCCGCTGCCGATGCGCGCCGGTGCCGACGCGGTGATCCTCATCCCCATGCCGATGGGCGCGGCGAACGTCCCGGCCTACGAGCAGGTGAAGAACGAGATGATGCAGAAGGCGATGTTCGACGGCCTCGAGCGCGCCAAGAAGCAGTGGCTGCAGGAGCTGCGGCAGAACGTCTACATCGACGTGCGCCTGTGACCTCTAGCGCCGGCGCGGTGCCCCCTTGGAGAGGTGCGCCATGGCGTCGCCCAGGCCCTCGAGAGTGAGGGGGAACATCTGGAAGACGGTCGAGAGCATCTCCGCCGTGCCGCCGCGCCAGTAGTTCGGCGGGTCGGGATTGAGCCAGACGCCTCGCTCGAAGTGGTCCGCCAGGAGCTGCATCCACCGGATGCCGTGCATCGCCTCGCCGCCGATCTCGTCGCGGCTCGCGTACCAGTCGCCGCCGCCTAGGAGCTCGGCGGGATGCATGGCCGCGTCGCCGACCATCACGAGCTTCCACTCGCGCGTGCAGTGCAGGAGCAAGTCGCGGACGATGACCGGGTCGCGGAAGCTCTCGGTCTCGTAGACGCGGCCGTAGACGCAGTTGTGGAAATAGTAGGTCTTGAGCTCGCGGAAGTTGGACGCGCGCTTGGCCGCCGAGAAGAGCTGACTCACGAGCTGCGCGTACGGGTCCATCGAGCCGCCCACGTCCATCAGGAGCAGCACGCGCACGTTGGGGCGGCGCGGCGGGCGCAGGACGACCTCGAGCTCCCCTGCGTTCTTGGCGGTCTCGTCGATCGTCGCCTCGAGGTCCAGCTCCAGGTCGGCGCCCTCGCGGTGGAACGCGCGCAGCTTGCGGAGGGCGACCTCGATCTGGCGGACGTCGAGCACGAGGTCCGAGCGGTACGGCCGGTAGACGCGCGCGTCGGCCACGGCCATCGCGCTGCGGCCGCCGCCCTTGGGGCCGACGCGCACGCCCGTCGGGTGCGCTCCGTGAGCGCCGAAGGGGCTCGTGCCGCCCGTGCCGATCCACTTGTTGCCGCCGTCGTGCCGCTCCTTCTGCTCCCGCAGCCGCTCCTCGAAGAGCCGGCGCAGCTCCTCGAGGTCGAGGTTCTGGAGCATCGCCAGCTCCTCGGGCGAGAGATCCTTGCGGGCGCGCGGGTCGGACAGCCACTGCTCGAGCTCCTTCACCAGGTCGAGCGACTGGGCCTCCACGCCGCGGAAGCATGCGAGAAACGCCTCGTCGAATGCGTCCAGGTCTGCCTCGCTGTGGACGCAGAGGGCGCGCGCCACGTGGTAGAAGCCGTCGAGCGACGTGTCGTGCAGGTTCATGCCGAGCGCTCGCGCCAGGGCCATCGCCTCCTGCAGGCCCACCTTGACCTTGCGCTTGCGCAGCTCGAAGAGGAACGGGACGAACACGCTGCACCCAGCGTAGCCCGCGGGCACGCGCTACGCTCGCGACGTGGACGGTGTTCACGCAGCCGCCATCATTGAGCTCGAGCGCCGCATCGGGGAATCGAAAATCCTGACGGGTGCGGACGCCTGCTCGGCCTATGCGGCGGACGACAGCGACGTGCCGGGCAAGACGCCCGACGCGGTCGTCGTCGCCGAGTCCGTCGAGGACGTGCGCGCGACGCTCCAGATCGCCCAGTGGCACGACGTCTACGTGACCCCACGCGCGGCCGGGACCGGGCGCACCGGCGGGGCCGTCCCGGTCCACGGCGGCATCGTGCTCGCGACGCACGCGCTGGCGCACATCAAGGACATCGACCGCGCCAACCTCGTCGCCGTCGTCGAGCCGGGCGTCGTCACGGGCGAGCTTCACGCCGCGGCCGAGCGCGAGGGGCTCTTCTACGCGCCCGACCCCAACTCGCTCGAGATGTGCATGATCGGCGGCAACATCGCCGAGAACGCCGGCGGCCCGCGCGTCTTCAAGTACGGCGCGACGCGCGACTGGGTGCTCGGCCTCGAGGCCACCCTGATGGGCGGCACCGTGCTGCGCACCGGCAAGCGCACGGTGAAGGGCGTCACCGGCTACGACGTGACCTCGCTGCTCGTCGGCAGCGAGGGGACGCTCGCCGTGTTCACCGAGGCGACGCTGCGCCTGGTGCCAAAGCCCCCTGCGGTGGCGACGGCGCTCGCGCTCTTCACCGACGTGCGCGCGGCGGCGCGCGGCGTCAGCGCCATCGTGGCCGCAGGAGTCGTGCCGCGGTGTCTCGAGATGCTCGACGCGGCCACGCTGGACGCGGTGCGCGCCGCGGGCGTCGCCGTGGACCCGCGCGCCGGAGGGATGCTGCTCGTCGAGGTCGACGGCGAAGGGGCCGAGGCCACACTGATGCGCGTCGGAGAGGTCGCCGCTTCGTGCGAAGGGTGCTTCGACGTCGTCGCGGCGCAGGATGCAGGGCAACGCGACCGGCTGTGGGCGGCGCGACGCATGCTCTCCAAGGCAGTGCGCAAGCTGTCGAAGCACAAGCTCAGCGAGGACGTCGTGGTGCCGCGCACGCGCATCGCGGATCTCCTCGCACGGACCGACGACATCGGGCGCGCCACCGGCGTGCGCCACCTGGCCTACGGCCACGCGGGGGACGGGAACCTCCACGTCAACTTCCTCTGGGACGAGGACCGTGAGCGCGCCGACGTGGAGCGGGCCATCGCCATGCTGATGCGAGCGACGGTGGACCTCGGCGGCACGCTGAGCGGCGAGCATGGCATCGGCGTCAGCAAGGCGCAGTACCTCCCGCTCGAGCAGAGCGACGCGCTCATCCAGCTCCAGCGCGACGTCAAGCGCGCCTTCGATCCCAAGGGCCTGCTCAACCCGGGCAAGATCTTCCCGAGCGGCGGGCACCGCGCCTGTTGAGGATCCGCCGAAGCGGGCCGACCGCGCGAAGCGCCACCAGACGAGCCTATCCGCCCGGCGGCCGAAGGACCCGATACGGATCCTTCGCGACGCGCTCGACGACGCCGTCGTGCGAGTCGAGCGCTTCGATGGCGCGCCCCTCGCCCGCGTAGAGCGCGACGTGGCCCGGGTACCAGAGGATGTCGCCGGGGCGGATGTCGTCCACGAGCACGTCGGGCAGCGCCTCCCCCATGGCGCCGGAGGTGCGGGGCAGCCTCACGCCCACCGTGCTCCAGGCGCGCTGCACGAGACCGGAGCAGTCGAAGCACGAGGGTCCCGTCCCGCCCCAGCAGTAGCGCCGTCCCACCTGGGCGCGCGCGAAAGCGAGCACCTCTTGCCCCTCGGGCGTCGCGGACAGCTCGTGCCCGTAGCGTGCGTGCAGGCCGATGGCCGAGCGGGGCACCGTTCGCGTGCTCGACGAGCACGCGGCCAGGACAGCGGCAAGTGCGACGAGAACGGCGAGCCGCACAGCGTCCATCTTGCATCCTGGCCGCACAAGAAGTGAAATTCCTACCCGATGACTCACCGCTCGCTGTTGGTCGTGGCCCTCTGTCTGTCCCTGTCCGGGTGCGTCGAGCAGGGCGCCGAATCCCCTCCCCCCGCGGTCGGATCCTGGGCGCCGGGCGGCGCCTCGTACGGACCGCCGCCCACGCCGCCGAGCGCCGCTTTCCCGCCCATCGACTACTCGGCCCCGAACTGGTGGGTCTGCCGCGGCGACCAGCCGACCGACGCGTGCCGTCAGGACATGGACGCCACCGAGCTTCGCCCCGACGGCTCCCGCGTGCGCGTGCCCTTCGTGCCGGCCGCGAACCCGGACGTCGACTGCTTCTACGTCTACCCGACGGTCGACCTGAGGATGACCCTCGGCTTGCACACGGACTTCAGCGACACCACGAGCATGCGCGTGGTCACGCGGGCGCAGGCGGGCCGGCTCGGGCAGGTGTGCCGCGTCTTTGCCCCGCTCTATCGGCAGGTGACCTTCGGCACCTTCTTCTCCAAGGACATCGCGCAGCGCGACGCCGCGCTCGAGCACGCGTACGAGGACGTGCGCGCGGCGTTCGACACGTACATGCAGCGGTTCAACGGCGGGCGTCGCGTCGTGCTCGTCGGTCATTCGCAGGGAGGCGGCATGGTCGTGCGCCTGCTGCGCGAGCGGTTCGACCCCGACCCCAACATGCGCTCACGCCTGGTCGTGGCGCTGCCGGTCGGTGCCGATTTCACCGTCGGGCAGTTCCCGAACGTGCCGGTGTGCACGCGCGACGACGAGCAGGCGTGCGTCGTGACCTTCAAGACGTTCGTCGCCGGCTATCCGGCGAAGTCGTGGAGCCCGATCCCGCCCGGCCGGGTCACGGCGTGCGTCAACCCGGCGGACGTACCGAGCAACACGCGCCGCACGCTCTCCCAGGCGGTGTTCCCGACGCGCGAGAACTACGGTGGACCGAACCCCGGACCCATCTTCACGGATGCCCCGTTCTTGCTCGTCGACAGCGCGTACGCCGCGCAGTGTGTGGAGGGCGTGGACGGCTTCCGCTACTTGCAGGTGCAAGCGACGGCGCCCACCCCGCTGCCCCTCACGAACCCGGTGTGGCGCGGTGCGCTGGGGCTGCACGTGATGGACATGCAGCTGTCGCAGGGCGATCTGATCGAGGCCGTCAGGCGCCGAGACGTGCGTCGATAGTCTCGCCCGCCTTGAGGGCCATCGCCATGATGGTCATCTGCGGGTTCACGCCGAGCGGACCGCTCACGACGCTGCCGTCGGCGACGAAGAGGCGCTCGACCTCGTGCGTCTCGAAGTCGGGACCGACGACGCTCGTCTCCGGGTCTGTGCCCATGCGGCACGTGCCGAGCGGATGGTAGGCCGTGACATCGAAGGAGCTCGGCGTGAGGCGCAGCGTGCGCAGCCGGTTCACCTCGGCGAGCGTCGAGAGCTCCTCCATCTCGGGCAGCATCGGGTAGACGCGCGTCGCGCCGGCCGCGAGGTACACCTCGCACATGATGGCGGTGGCGCGCTGCATGCGGGCCACGTCGCGGTCCGACAGCGAGTAGCGGATGAGCGGCGACCCACGGACGCCGGGACGCACCTCGCCGCGCGAGGAGTCCTCGACCATGAAGCCGAAGACGGCGAGGTGGCGGTACTGCGCGAGCAGGTCCACCAGGCGGCGCCCCACCCACGGGATGCTGATGGCGAGCACCTCGAGCGGCACCGAGCCGCCCTCGAACATGATGCCCTCCTCGGCGAAGTCCTCGATCGCGTAGCCCTGCGGGATCGCGCTGGCCATGTCGATCGTCTCGTCGAAGCGCGCGATCGTCTTGCACGCGGGATGGATCGTGAGGTTCTTGCCGACGGCAGACGTGCCCTCGAGGATCCGTGCCCGACGCAGGAGCAACGGGTTCATCAGCGCGCCGCCGGCGACGACCACGGCGTCGGCCTTCACGCGCAGCCGCTTGCCCGACGCGAGGCGCGCGGTGATGCCGCGAGCCCGTCCCGCGACGACCTCGATTCCGTCGACGTGCGCGGCCGTCACGAGCTGCGCGCCGCGCTCGAGCGCAGCAGGCACGTAGCTCACGTCGGTGGAACGCTTGGCGCCCGTGGGGCAGCCGAAGCAGCAGACGCCCTGTCCGTCGCAATCCGGCGCGTTGCGATCGACCGGCCGGTGGTGCATCCCGAGTCGCTCGGCGCCGCGCGCGACGACGCGGCCCACGCCGCCCGTCAGCTCGAATCGGGCGCGCTCCACGCGCAGCATCGACTCGACGCGCGCGTAGTAGGGATCCATCGTCTCGCTCGAGTACCAGGAGAGCCCGAGCTGCTCGCGCCAGCGGCGGAACGTGCGCTCCGGCGCTCGGTAGCACGTGCCGCTGTTGATGATCGTCGTGCCGCCCACGGCGCGGCCCGCGAACACCGGAATACCGCTGTTGCCGATCGCGATGGTCAGCCCCTGATCGCGATAGAGCTTCTTGACCATCGGCTGCGTGCGCCCGGCGAGCTGCTCGCGCCGGTGGAAGTCCCCTTCTTCCACGATGAGCACCGCACGCCCGCGCGACGCGAGCTCGTAGGCGCAGGCCGCGCCGCCGGCGCCGCTGCCGACGACGACGACCTCGCACTCGAGATCGAGATCCTCCTCGGCCCGGCGTCCGTCGACGATCTGCTGCATCCAGCGCGCCGGCTCGGCCTTCGGCAGCGCGTGCGCGTGGAAGCTCTTGCAGCCGACGGCCTCGAACGCCCTTGCGTCGTCGAAGTGCGCGACCTTGATGGGGCTCGTGATGGCGCGCAGCAGCACGCGTCGCGCGTGCAGCCCCGACGCCGCCCAGTCCTCGAGGAACCGGCTGGCCCGTTCTGCCGACAGCGCCGTGAGGAGCCGCCCCGTGCTCGGGACGGCCGCGAGCTCCGCCGCCCAGAGGAGCGACTTCACGATCTGCATCTGGAACGCGTTCGCTCCGTGCAGCCATTGCTCGAAGCGGCGCAGGGTTGCCTCGCCGCCGGGCTCGAAGACGCTGCCCGGCGGGACGAGCGCGGCGCCGATGGCGCGCACGATGCGCTGCTCACGCTCTCCGAGGGGCGGCGTGCGGGCCGGCACCTCGCGCGGCGCAGGCGCCTGCTCGAGCAGGGTCGGGGCGGCGGCCACGAACATTCTGTAACTTCAGAACGTCGTCTGCGCAACCCCTGAGGTGCGCTCCGCGAGCACGGCCGCCCGCATCCACGATTCCACGCGGTCCCAGCTCGCGCGCATGGCCTCGCTGGTCACGAGGCCCATGTGGTCGACGCCCGGGGCGCGCAGGAGCTCGTGGGGCCCGGCGCACCGTGCGACGAATCGCTCGCCACACTCGGGGGCGCACGCCAGCCGGTCGGCGTCGCCGACGACCTGGAGCACCGGCACGCGCACCGCGGCCAGGGCGGCGAGGTAGTCGACCGATCCGTCGGCGCTCGTCCAGCGACCCGTGCGCGCGTAGCGGTCGAAGTCCTCGAAGTACGCGCGCGCCTCGTCGTCGCTCCCGAGGCGCAGCGCCCGCACCGGGAAGCGTCCGACACGCCGGCACGTCGCGACGACGGCAGCGAGCACGGCGCGCTTGACCAGCCAGCGCCGCAGCGAGGGCTCGTCCTGCCGCAGCCACACGTTGGCCCCGAGCGCGACGACGGCGTCGAACGCGACGAGCGACGTCCCCTGCGCCGCGAGGCCGACATGCCCGCCGAGCGAGTGCCCGACGAGCACGATGCGACGCTTCTTGCGCTCGCGTGCGCGAGCGAACGCGAACGCCGCGGGGAGGTCCTGGCGGACGAGGTCGTCGTACGACCAGGCCGCCCCCTCCTGTGCGCGTGGTCCGCTGTCGCCGTGGCCGCGGAAGTCGAACGCGACGACGCGCCAGCCGCGGTCCACGAAGAAGCGCGCCACCTTCGCGCGATCGAACGACGTTCGGCGCGCCATCATGGCATGAGCCAGGATCACCACGCCCGCCGGCTCGCGCGCCGGCTCGTGCACGTCGGCGCGCAGCGACCAGCCGTCGCGCGTCCTCAGCTCCACCGTCTCGCTCGGAGGCGGCCGGCTCTTACGCGGCATGCTTCGCGCGCGGCTCGGCGCCTCGAGTCCCCCACTGCTCGACGACGCTCGATCGCATGCGCGCCACCACCTGCGCCGCGTGAGCGATGCGTTTCGCGAGCGGCACGTGAACGCCGGCGCCCTCGCTCGGGAAGAACGCCTCGCAGAGGCCCTCGAAGAGGCGACGGACCGGCGGATCCTCCGGCCAGAGCGGGAACTCGGCCTTGATGAGCGCGTCGATGTCGGCCTGCTTGCGGAACGCGATGCCCAGCATGCTGCGCGGGTCGATCCCCAGCTGCATGAGATGCGGCTCGATGGTCTTGAGCGCCACCAGCGTCGTCACGAGCAGATCGAGCTGGAAGAGGGCGACGCCCATGAGACGCGGGATCGACGCCTCGTTCATCATCTGGGGCACCATCTGCACGCCGAGGCCGACGTGCCGCGCCTCGTCGCGCTCGTAGTACGGGAGGAGCTCGGTGAGCACCGGCTCCACCTCGAGCTCGCGCACGCGCTGGAAGATGACGAGGGCGATCGTCTCCACCGTGAGCTGCATGCCGAGCAGTTTCTTCACGAGGTCGTCGGTGCCGAGCGTCATCTCGAGCACGCGCTGGGAGAAGTACTCCATCGGCTCTGGCTTCTCGCCGAGCGCCTCGAGGTAGTCGTGCATCACGTAGAAGTGGCGCGCCTCGTCGTGCACCTGGCTCGCGGCGGCGAGCTTCGACTCGAGGGGCACGAGCGCGTCGGCGAGCTGCGCGCTGATCTTCCACGCCGCGAGCTCGCCCCACATGATGATCGCGAACACCTTCGCGAGCGCCCTGCGCTTCTCGGGAGGCACGCTGGGCTTGCCGTGCTTGCCGATGAGGTCCGTCAGCACCTGGCGACCGTCCCAGATGCGCGCCTGGCCCACGTGGTAGATGCTCTCCATGCGGCGTGCGCGGCGCGCCTCGGCGTCCGAGTACGCGATGTCGAACATGCCGTACGGGAGGGAGCCGCGAGATACCAGCCTCCGCAGGGACGGAAGTCGCATGCGTCCATAGTGACATAGCTCGGCGGGTGGAGGCGCGCCCGAGCTGAGGCGGGGACGGCGAGGCCGATGCCGACGCCGACGCCGACGCCGACGCCGACGCCGACGCCGACGCCGACGCCGACCCCGACCCCGACCCCGACCCCGACCCCGACCCCGACCCCGACCCCGACCCCGACCCCGACCCCGACCCCGACCCCGACCCCGA
>DASVWO010000202.1:0-11239 GCA_036393165.1 Polyangiaceae bacterium
GCTGGCGAGCTCGGTCCCGTCCTTCCCGACGTCCTCCAGGTGGGCCTTCGAGACCTCGGCGCCGACGCCGATGGCGAACTTCTCGTAGTCCTTGTACTTGTCGTCCTCGATCTCCTTCTTCATGTCGTCGCGCGAGACGCGGGCGGCGCGGTCGGTGCCGTCGGTGAAGAGGACGAGCGTGCCGAACTTGAGCGGCTTCTTCTCCTTGTCGAGGGAGCTCTTGAGCTCGCGGAGCGCCTCGACCACCGCGCCGTTCAGGTTCGTCGAAGGGTCCTTCGCCTTGTACTTGCGGAGCCCCTCGAGCCCCCCCTGCACCTGACCCTGCGCCTCGGTGAACGGCACGACGGAGTGGAGCTTGGCCTCGCCGTCGAAGGCGTAGACGCCCACCTTCTGCGTCTTGCCGACGCGGTCGGAGAACGACTTGGCGGCCTCGACGAGCGCGTCGGCCTGGCCCGACTCGGTGATGCTGCCGCTCATGTCGACGAGCAGCAGCGTGTAGTGCACGGCGGTCACCTCCGGGTTGAGGATGGTCTGCTTGCTCTCGTACTGAGAGACGAGCTGCTCGTCCTCGTAGATGCGGAACTTGTCGGCCGTCAGGCCGCCCACGGGGTCGCCGCCCTCCTTCTGCACCTTGAAGTAGATGGCGACGTTGCTCGGCCGCTGCTGGGTCGTCTTGATGGGCGTGAGCTGCAGTCCGGCGCAGCCCGTCGCCCCGAGGAGCAGCAGGACCGAGGCCCGGAAGGCCAGCGAGATCGCGCGTTTCACGGTGCCCCGAGTGTACCGCAGGTCAGCGCTGGACCGCGAAAGAGCGCACGATCGACTCGCAGGTCGAACGGTAGCGCTCGAAGGCGCTGGCGGCGACGGCGCACGTCACGACGTATCCGGTGCCGTGCGAGGAGAGGGCCGCCTGCATGGTGCGGAGCGAGACGGTGGAGGGCGGGGTGGGCGCCCAGCGCGACTCGAAGATGAGCGTGGGATCCCCATCGATCACGTCCTCGCGGGCGGTCTCGACGGTGGCCTGCTTCTGCTCGCGCAGCCCCGCCTCGTTGGCCTTCGCGAAATCGTAGGAATCGCCGGTGAAAGGCTCGGTCACGACGTTCGCGTTCGCGTGGTAGTCGTCCACCGTCTGCGGGTCGGCCACGGCCCATGCGGCGGGGGGGCGCTGGGGGCTCTGCTTCCAGGTCGCCGGCACCGCGACGCGGAAGCCGGGCCCCTGCTGCTCGGCGAACCCTGCCGGCACGGCGGGCGGCGTGTAGGAGGCGACGCGGGCGTGCTTCGACTTCTTGCACCCGGGTGCGGCTGCCACCAGGAGAACCCCCAGCGCCAGTCCCGCAGTCCGAAGCATGCCGCACGATGTTACTCGGGATCGCGCCGGCACGTGCAAGAGCCGCTCGACGTCTTAACAGGCAGGAGAAGTCGCCGGCGCCGCACCGACCTTCGGCAACTCCGAAGCGAGTCGAGCAACTTCCGCTTCGACGACGAGAAAAGCGGAAGAAGCGCCAGCAAGAGCCGCTTCGAGGACGAGAAGTGACGAAGCGGCGTCAGGTTCTTCCGCTCCATCGACACGAATCTCCGCATTCTCGATCGTTCCCTCGTCACCGGCGACATGAAGGGACGAAGAAGCTCGAGGAGCTTCCGCTTCGTCGACGGGCATCGCGGCTTTTCCGTTCGTCACTTCCGCTCCGACGAACGGAAGAGCGGAAGCTCCTGACGATGAAGCGGAAGTCACTGAAGAGAAAGCGGAAGTCACTGAAGCGAATGCGGAGGTCACTGGAGCAAAAGCGGAAGTTGCTGACGACGAAGCGGAAGCTGCTGAAGACAAAACCGAAGCCGCTGACGACGATGCGGAAGGAACTGAAGCAAACGCCGAAGGAGGTGACGACAAAGCCGAAGCACCTGACGACGATGACGAAGTACCTCGACGAGCAGCGGAAGGAGTCGACGAACGGATGAACCGAATCAGAGCAATCGCCTCGGAACCTGAGACTCGAACCGAAAGGAGTGTCCCTTGAGCCCCACCAAGCAAACGCACCGACCCATCGCAGTCCTGCTTCTCCCCAAGACCGTGCCGGCCCTCATCACGTACGCCCAGAGCGTCGTGACGGCGATGACCGGCAACCCGTCCTTCCCTTCGCCAGTCCCCGCGCTGGCGCTGGTGACGGCGGGGATGACCGCGCTCCACGACGCCGAATCGGCGGCGCTGGCGCGTACCAAAGGTGCCGTCGCGGCGCGCAACGACAAGCGCCTCGCGCTCGTCACCCTGCTCCAGGAGGTGCGGAACTACGTGCAGAGCGTGGCCGACACCGACCTGGAAACGGCGGCCACGGTCATCCAGAGTGCAGGCGGCGCCTACGAGTGGCAGTACAGCACCGACGGCGGGAAGACCTGGGTGATGGCTCCGTCCACCCTCCAGGCCAAGACGACCGTCACCGGGCTCCCGCCCGCACCGTAACGCGCCGGCCCTCGGCTCCCTCGCTTCCCACGAGGCGAGCCGGGGGCCGGTTTTCTTACTTCGAGGGGTCGAGCGGGGCGATCGAGGCGTCGGGAACGGCCGGCGAGGGGACCTGGATGCTCTGCGGAGCGAGCGTCGTCGCCGTCGGCGCGGCGCCGGCTTCGAGCGTCAGACCGAGGTTGCCGCGCGTGCTCGGCTTGCCCGTGCGCTCCTTGAAGTGCTCGAAGAGGATCGCCGCCAGCAGGAAGAGCAACGCGACGGCGAGGCCGATCCCGACGACGACGGTGACGCTCGGGCCGGCCGCGCGACGCGAGGGGATCTGCGACGAGGGAGGCGGAGGCTCGGGCGCCGGCGGGATGACGGCCGGGCCCGAAGGGGCGGCCGGGGGCGCGGCGATCAGAGGCTCGGTCTTGCGGTGCCCGTGCGGGTCGACGACGGTCGGCGGCGCCGCCTCCATCACGGCCGTCTGGCCCTGCACGATCGTCGGCGCGACGGGTTGCGCCGAGAGGAGCGCGTTTTCGCGGGCGCGTAGCGCGATCACCGTGACGTTGTCGTGCCCTCCGCGCGCGTTCGCGAGATCGACCAGCTTGCCCACGGCCTGCGCCGGCGGCTCGCTCCCGACGATCGCGAGGATCTCTTCGTCCTGCACGAGGTCGCACAGGCCGTCGGAGCAGAGCACGAACGCGTCGCCCGTGACGTGCGCCACCGGTTGCGGGCGCAGCTCGACCTCGATCTCGGCGCCCATGCCGAGCGCGCGCGTGATGCGGTTGGCGTCCGGATGGTGCGCCGCCTGCTCGGGCGTGAGGAGGCCGGCGTTGACCATCTCCTGCACCATCGAGTGGTCGCGCGTGAGCCGGAAGATCTGTCCCTGGTGCACGAGGTAGGCGCGGCTGTCGCCCACGTGCGCGACCTCGGTGCCGCCGGCGTGCAGGAGCACCGCGACCGCCGTCGAGCCGGGACGGCCCGCGGCGACCTCGCTCGTGCGCATCGTGAAGACGCGGCGGCTCGCTTCCTCGATGGCCGCGCGGAGCACCGCTCCGGGCGCGTCCGTGTCGCCGGCGCGATCGAACACCTCGAAGATCGTCGCGACCGCCAGCTCCGCCGCCTCGCGCCCCGCGGCGTGGCCTCCCATGCCGTCGCACACGACGCACAGATGGCCGTGGCGCGTCTCGCGCCGCCCGCACGCGTCCTCGTTGACCTGCTTCTCGGGATCGCGTCCCGGGTCGGACCGCTCGGCGTACTCGACGGCCGGCAGCGGCATGAGGGATCAGGCCTCTAGCTGTACTGCGAACTCGATGGGACCGAAGCGCAGCGGCGCGCCGGCGGGCACCGGCGTCCACACGCCGGGGGCGATGCGGCTGCCGGCGATCCAAGTGCCGTTGTTGCTCGTCTCGTCGCGCACGAGGAGCTGCCCCGCGTCGAAGCGGAGCGTCGCGTGCACGCCGCTGACGCGCGGCTCCTGGAGGAAGATGGGGCACTGCGCCGGGTCGCGCCCGACGCGCACCTCGGATCCCGGGCGTACGGTGAACTGCCCGGCGGAGCCGCGGATGGTCGCCGCGGCGGGACCAGCCTGCGGCGGTGGCCCTCCGTACGGGCTCGGAGGCGGCACGAGCGCCTGCGCGTTCATGGCGCCTGTAAGGGGAAACCCGGGGGCAGCGACGCCCCCACCTCCCTTCGACGTCATGTCGGCCGGCAGCGGCTGACCGCACGAGAAGCAGACGGACGGCTGCCCCGGCGTCGCCATCGTGTTCATCCCGCACGCGGGGCAACGCACCTGCACCGGCGCCGGAGACGTCCCGCTGTACGACTGGGCGACCGGCGCGACGGCCGCCGGCGGCGGCGGCTGCTGCTGCACCGGCGGCGTCGGCGCGTACGCGAGCGGAACCGGCTGCAGAGGCGGCCCCATCGCATTCTGCGCAGGGGATAATGGAGAAGGAGGAGCGGGCGGCATCATGCCGTAGCCACCGCCGCCGGGAGGCGGCTGCCCGTACCCGGGGCCCTGCGGAGGCGCGCCGTAGCCCGGCGGTCCGCCGTATCCGCCGGGGGGAACGCCCGGTCCCGGCCCGCCCGCGGGCGGAGCTCCGCCTCGCTTGCGTCCACCGCCGCCACCACCGCGCACGAGCACCATCACGAGCAGCACGATGACGATCGCGAGCCCCGCGATCCCCGCGATGAGCGGGAGCGACAGCGGCTTCTTCGTCGCCTTCAGCGTCACGACGTTCTTCGCGTCGACCGCCGACGCGCGGTGCGCGTTGTTGTCGTACACGACGACGCGCGCCACCATGTTGTCGCCCGTGCCGTCGAGCACCTTCGCGTCATCGGGCACGTTGAAGACGACGTAGCCGTCGGCCGCCTGCACCGACGAGCCGACCATGTTCTCGCTCTGCAGCTGCTGCATCGCGGCCTTGGCCTGCGCGAGGTTGCCGCTCGCGGCGTTGGCCGGCGGTTTCGTCCCGGCAGGCACCCAGTACGACTCGGCGCGCGACTTGTCGCCCGCCCAGCAGAAGTTGCCGTACACGGTGACCTGCCCGCCCGGGTAGATGGGGTTCGCGTTCGCGGCTTCCGTCGTCTTCTTCACGTCGATGTCGAGCGGCCACTGCGACGGGTCGATGCCGAGCGGCACGTCCTTGAAGCTGCCGTCGGGCGTGATGAGGGGCTTGGTGTTCTCGAACACCAAATTAAACGTCTGCTCGACGCTCGGGTTGATGCACGAGAGCTCCCAGTGGATGAGCCACATCGCGTCGAAGCGCGCCCTCACGAGGCCGACGATCGTCTTGGCCTTCCCGTTGCCCTCGCCCTCGCGCACGACGTCGAAGAACCCGCCGATCTCCGGGTTCGACATCGACTGCATGAACTGCGCTTCGTTGTTCTGGTAGATGTTCTCGGTGAAGCTCGACGGGTTCGGCAGCCAGATCGAGATCACCGGCAGCGGCGTCTTCGGCAGCGACGTGTTGTCCGCGGGGAAGCGGCCGGCGTCGAGGTACTGGTGGAAGACGTCGGCGCTCGGCGACGCGCTCTCGGGATCGCCGCGGCCCGCGCCGTTCGAGAGCAGCACCATCGCCTGATGCAGGGGCACCTGGTCGGGCGCGTCGCTGTTGCCGAGCGACCCGAACGCGTCCTGCGTCATGTTCTTCACCTCGGTGAAGAGCGCGCGGTTGCTGCCGTGCGAGGGCATCGGCGACTTGAACGAGTTGAGCATGTTCGCCAGGTCGTTCCGCTGCGCGTACGTCATCCACTTGCTGTCCTTCACGACCTGCACGTCGTCGAAGAACATCAGGTCCATGAGGTCGTTCGGCCGCATGTCCTGGATGAGCTCGTGCGCGATCGCGCGCGCGTCGCCGAAGCGTCCGCCCATGCTCGCGGCGGCGTCGACCGAGACGAGCCACGCCGTGCCGACGTTCGGCTGCGTCGTCGCCTTGCCCCACTGCGTCTTGTCGACGAACGTCGTCAGCGTGTCGGCGCCGGCGACCTTCACGAGGAGGTGCGCGTTGGCCTCGGGGAAGGGGAACGGATCCCAGAGCGCGCCGGGCTTCTCGAGGTTCGCGCTCCAGCAGCTCAGCGTGCCGGCGCCGGTGACGCCCGCGCACGGCTGCAGCACGTCCGAGAGCCGCTTGAACTGCACGACCTCGACGACCGTCGTGAGCGTGGGCTTGCCGTTGTTCACGCCCGTGCGCGGGTCGATGCGGAGGATGTGCGCCTCGGGCGCGGCGAGCGCCGCGCCGGGAAGCAGCAGGACGGCGATGGGAGTGAGAAGGAGGGCGATGAGGAAAGACAGCCGTCGGATCATCTCCACGGACCTCGCTTTGGGCGCAACGTGAACTGCCGGCGGGAATTCCCGCCCGAAACCGTCTTAGACGCGGCCGATGACTTTGACGACCGTGGTGTAACCGCCGAAACGGACGCGGTCGCCGTCGCGAAGCTCACGGCGGCCGTTGAAACCGATGTGCTCGTCGTTGACGAAGGTGCCATTGGTCGAGCCGGTGTCCTCGACCGTGATGCTCGCCGAGGCGGCGTCGACCACCACCGCCGCGTGGCGCGAGGAGATCGTCGGGTCCTGCAGGGAGATGTCGATCCCGTCGCCCGCGCCGAGGCGGCCGACGAGCATGCGGCCGCCCGTCAGCGGCCAGAACTCGCCGCTCGGATTGGCGCCGTACGCCACGAGGAAGCCGCGCAGGATCTTGGGCGGCGCCGCGTCGCGCGACGTGTCGTTGCCGACGCCGTAGCCCGGTTGAGGCGCGGGCGCGGCGACGGGCGGAGGCGGCGCGGGCGCGTACCCGGCGGCGGGGGGCGGCGCGCCGAAGCCCGGCTGTTGCGGGGGCGGCGCGTATCCGGGCTGCGCGGGAGGTGGGGCGCCGAAGCCGCCGGGCGCGGGAGGCGGAGCGCCGAATCCCTGCTGCGGAGGCTGCGGGAACGCCGGCTGCGGAGGCGGGGGCGCTCCGAACGCGCCGGGCTGCGGCGGGGGCGGCGCGCCGTACGGGCTCGCGGGTGCGGGGGGCGGAGCGTAGCCCTGACCCTGCGGCGCGCCGCCGTAGGGGTCGGGCGAGAACTGCATCTGGTCGAGCGCGATGGGATGTCCCTGCAGGCAGTAGCTGGCCCCGGGCGCGATGTCGTGGCCCATCTGGCAGCGAGCCTGCGGCGGACCGCCCTGCGGAGCGCCGTAGCCCGGCTGCTGCTGAGGCGGAGGAGCGCCGAATCCGCCGGGCGGAGGCGCATATCCGCCGGGCGCGGGAGCGCCGTAAGCGGGGCCCGGCGGGCCACCGGGCGCGGCGCCGGGTTGTGCGAGCGGAGTGCCGCACACGTTGCAGAACTTGTCCGTCGGTTTGGCCACGGTGCCGCACTGCGGGCATGCGCTCATGGTTCGCCCTTCTTTTCCTTCCGCGCGCCGCCTCGGATGGGGACGGCCGCGCGGCCAAGAGCATAACGAAATCGCGGGGAAAAGGGCGAGGCGTCTAGGGCCGGCCAGACCCCGGCGGAACGGCGGCGGCCGTGGCCGCACGGACCACCTCGCGCACCGGAACTCCGTGTGCCCGCGCGGCTGCCACGCAGGCGTCGAACTCGGGCTTGAGCTGAGGCGGGCCGTAGGGCCCCTCGGCGATCTTCACCGGGATCCGGCCGTAGGGCGTGTCCACGTGCTCGATGCGACGGGGACGCTCGAGCCGCGAGACGTCGTGCCGGCGCACGCCGAGGCTCGTGGTCTCGCGGAGCATGGCGTGCGCGACGGCGTCGGCGCGCTCGATGGGCGCGAGCGCCGAGAGCGTGAGCGCCGGGCGCCCCTTCTTCATGGTGATGGGCGTGGCCCACGCGTCGAGCGCGCCCGCCGCGAGCAGCGACTCGATCCAGCTCGCCGCGAGCTCGCCCGTCGCGTCGTCGACGTTCGCCTCCAGCACGGTGTGGGTCGCGTGATCGTGGTGCTCGTGCTCGTGATCGTGGTCGTGCGCGTGCGCCGCGTCGGGCATGCCGAGGACGGCGCGCAGGACGTTGGGTCGGTCAGCGAGATCGGCCGTGCCCGCGCCCCATCCGACGCGCTCCGGCGACATCGCGGGCCATCGCGCGCAGCTCGCGGCGTGAGCGCCCACGATGGCCGCGCCCGTCGGCGTCACCAGCTCGAAGTCGATGCCGGCGTCGTAGGTGCGCAGGCCGGCGAGGCACTCGACGACCGCGGGCGGAGGCAGGGGCAGCGTGCCGTGCGCCGCCTTCACGAAGCCGCGGCCCATCGGCAGGGGCGACACGACGAGCTCGGCGCCGAGGTGATCCAGTGCCGCGGCGCTGCCGACGACGTCCACGATGGCGTCCACGCCGCCCACCTCGTGGAAGTGCACGTCGTCCAGGGGCGCGCGGTGCACCTTCGACTCCGCCTCGGCCAGGCGCCGGAACGTGCGCTGCGCGCGAGTCTTGATGCCCTCGGGGAGGCGCGAGTCGTCGAGCATCGCGCGGATGGTGCCGTACGTGCGCGGCGGCTGCGGGTCGTCGACGTGCACGTCGAAGGCGCAAGCGACGATGCCGCTCCGCACGCGCGTGCCGAAGTGCACGTGGTAGCCGGTGACGGGGAGGCACGCGAGCGCGTCGGCGACCGCCTGGCGCGGGACGCCGAGGTCCACCAGCGCGGCGACGATCATGTCGCCGGCGAGGCCGCTCGGCGCGTCGAGGAAGAGCACGTGGCCGGCGCCCGCGGCGCGAGGTAGCTCGGGGGCCGTCGCCGCGTGTCCGTGTCCGTGACTGTGTCCGTGTCCGTGGCCGTGACTGTGGCCATGACCGTGCTCGTCGTCTTCGTGCCCTTCGTGGCCCATGCTCAGTACCTCTCGCGCGCGCGGAGGATGCGCGCGGCGGCGTATGCTGCGCCGAACCCGTTGTCGATGTTGCACACGACGACGCCCGACGCGCAGCTCGAGAGCATGCCGGCGAGCGCCGCGAGACCGCCAAAGCTCACGCCGTAGCCCACCGACGTCGGCACGGCGATGACCGGCCCCGCGACGATGCCGCCGACGACGCTCGGCAGCGCGCCCTCCATTCCCGCGACGACGATCACGACGCTCGTGCGATCGAAGACGTCGCGCCGGTGCAGCAGCCGGTGGATGCCGGCGACGCCCACGTCGTAGACGCGCTCCGCCTTCACGCCGAGCATGCGAAGCGTCTCGGCGCACTCTTCGGCGACGGGCAGGTCGCCGGTGCCGGCGCTGACGAGCGCCACGGGATTCTTGCCGAGCTCTGGGATCGGCGCCTGCTCGAGCGTCGCGGTCCGCGCGAGCTCCACGTACTTCATCGCCGGCACCGCGGCGCACACGGCGCGCGCCTTCTCCGCGTCGAGGCGTGTCACGAGCACGTTCTGCCCGGTGCGCGCGAGCTCGCGCGTGATGCCGACGATCTGCTCGGTGGTCTTGCCGTGCCCGAGCACCACCTCCGGCGCGCCCTGCCGGAGCGCGCGGTGGTGATCGACGGCGGCGAAACCGAGGTCGGCGTACGGCAGGTCCTTCAGCTCGGTGACCGCCGCGTCGACGCTCGTCGCGCCGCGCTGCACGCTCTCGAGAAGCTCGCGGATTCGTTTGGGATCCATGGGGAGGGAACGCGGGGTAACGGGAGCCAACGGGAGCGTAGTACGCTCGCCGCCGACGTGCCCATCGCCTTCGCCCCCCTCTTCGGCTTCGCCCTCGGCGCAGCGCTCGCCTGGATCGGCGCGCCGGAGCTCGGGCGCATCGAGGGCCCCGTGGTCGCGTCGCGTCCCTTCGCGGTCGCGGCCGCCTTCGCGGGGTTCGTGTGGTTTCCCGTCGTCGGCTACTTCGTCGCCTTCCACGGCGACTGGTCGTACCTCTACGCGGTGCCGTGGCAGCGCGTGCCGAGCGCGGTCGATTTGTTCCTCGTGCTCTTCGCGGCCGCGGCAGTCGTCGGCGGCTTCTGGCTCGCCGTGGTCCCGCTGCGCAAGCGGCGCATCAAGCCGGTGGCGGCCATGGTCGTGGTACCGGCGTCGCTCGCGGTGGTCGGCGTGTCCCTGGCCGCGCACCGACTCGGCATGAGCGGGACGTATGCGCAGTTCCACGGTGACTTCGGGACGGAGCCCATCGGCGCGAGCGCGCTCGGCAAGGGCGTCGTCCTCATGACGGTCGTGCTCGTGCTCGCGGTGGCTTGGACGGTGCGTTCACTCTTACGCATGGCCGCCGAGGCTCGTAGCTGAAGCACGGATGTCAGCAAAGACGGGCGGGGGAGGGGCCCCGCTCGATCAGAACCTGATAACATCGACTGCATGTGGGTGAGAGGCGCGGCGATCCGTCCCGTGCCGAAGTACGCCGTCGTCGAGCGCTCGACGCTCGAACGCATCGAGCAGCGCCTCGCCGACGACTCGTCGCGCGGTCGCGAGGATCTCGACGCCGCGTTCGCACGCTTCGAGTCGACGCAGCCCCACGTGGCCGACGCCGTCTCGCAGGTGCTCTCGCGCCCGCTGGACGAGACGGCGCTCGCTCTCGGTTACTTCCTCTCGATCGCCATCTGGCTGTCGTTCGAGCAGACCTTCGGCGAGCAGCGGCTGCGCGAGGTGTCGGCCGACGCGCTGCAGGCGACGGCGGCGGCCATCGCGCTCGAAGAGGAGCTGCGCGCCTCGCGCGGCGACGAGCCGTTCGACCTCGACGACGTCGTGTCGATCGAGCAGCCCAACGTGCTCGCCTTCGTCCACGAGCACGTCGACGCCGCGCTGACGACGCAGGAGGACGGGGGCGGGCGCGAGATCGACGTCGACGACGTGCACGCCGTCTATCGCGCGACCATCCTCCTCACCCTGTGCCTGTCGCACGCGGTCGTGCCGGTCGACGGCGCCGCTCGCGGCCGCGACGAGCTGATCGCCTGACGGCGACACCCTGAGCCGGGCCGCCGAGCTATCTTCGGCGCGCCATGAAGACCGAAGCCGTCGTCCTGCGCACGCACGGGGGGCCCGAGGTGCTGGTCCGAGAGACCATCGAGCTGCCCGACCCCGGGCCGCGCGAGGTGCGGGTGCGCGTGCGCGCCGTCGCGCTCAATCACCTGGACCTCTGGGTTCGCCGCGGGCTGCCGAACCTCAAGCTCGAGTACCCGCACCGGCTCGGGAGCGACATCGTCGGCGAGCTGGACGCGCTCGGCCCCGGCGCGCGCACGTCGCTGAAGCCGGGGGACAAGGTCGTCGTCAACCCCGGCGTCTCGTGCGGGGTGTGCGAGCGGTGCCTGTCGGGGCAGGACAACCTGTGCCGCCAGTACGCGATCCTCGGCGAGCACACGAACGGCGGCTACTAGCGCCACGTCGTCGTGCCGGACGCGAACCTGCTTCCG
>DASVWO010000203.1:0-24498 GCA_036393165.1 Polyangiaceae bacterium
ATGTGGTGGCGCACCTCGAAGAGCATCACCGCCGTGAGCACCCCCGCGAGGGCCGCGGCGCCTCCGACGGCGCGAGGCAGCGCAACGGGCACCGCCGCGCGCGGCTGCGCGACCGCGACCGACGCGACCGCGTCCTCGATCGCCGCGTCCATGAAGGCGGAGCGCTCGCCCGCCGGACGCGCGGCGAACGCGAGCGCGCTGGCGAAGCGATCGTGCAGCCCGTGGAATCGATCGAGCGCGCGCGCACCGGCCTGCTCGGGAAGCCGCCAGCTCCATGCGACGCCCCACGCCGCCGCGACGCCCGCGGCCGCGAGCGCCAGGATCACGCGCGCGACCGTCTCACCGAGCACGCCGATCTTGCGCAGCGCCACGGCGACGATCGCGACGACCAGCGCCGCACAGAGCGCCCTTGCACCCACACGAAGCGCACGGCCGAGCCGGATTCGTCGCTCGGCTTGCTGCGCAAGCGCGCGAATCCTCTCCACGCCCGTGGCTGAGCTGCTCATCCGGTCCTGGGTGTGTGACGCACGACGAGCTCAGAAGTTCCCTCGGGCGCCATGTTCGAAGTGTAGCAAATGGGGTACGCGGTGCGTCGCCCCCGCATTCCCGAACTGTGGCGCTCTCCTTCTTCCTCGGACACGGGCAGTGTTGCTCTTTGAGGGGTCCGTCCTCGTCCTCGATGGTGCCGCTCCGGTCAGGTGGCCCGCCTTTGGAATCCTAGGAGGACCGCGTTCATTCCCCGGCCGGCCTTCCTCATCTTCGAACCGGCCGTCGTGCTCGCCCCGGCGTCCGCTCGCCTCGCTCGTCGGTCCGTCTTGCTCTTCGAAACGCCCTTCTTGGTCCCTTGGCGTGCCTTTGAAGTCTCGAGCGGACCGACTTCATCTCTCGGCGGACCTTCCTGATCTCGGGAGGTTCATCGTGCTCGCTCGGCCGGCCGCGTTGCTCCTTCGATGGTCCTTTCATCCTGGATGGCGGACGCTTTGCTCGTGGAACGTGCCTTCGATCCAACACGACGGTCGGCTGAGCGACCTCTGCGGGCCTTCCGAGGAGATCGCAGGAGCTCTCATCGAGATCGAAGGGACTCTTTCCCGTCCAGTGGGCCTCTCGAGGAGATCGAAGGTCCTCTCGAGGAACCCGGCGGACCATTCGAGGAGATCGAAGGGTGTCTGGACGGACTCGGCGCACCTCCCGACTCGGTTGGCGGGCGTCCCGAAGAGATGACGGGCGATCTCAGGTCCTGCCCGTGACGCCGTGGCACTTCTTCCACTTCTTTCCGCTGCCGCAGGGGCACGGGTCGTTGCGGCCGGGCGCCTTTTCGGCGCGCACCGGCTGCTGCTTCCTCGTCGCCCGCGGGATGCGCTGGATGCGCAGCAGAGTCTCCTCGGGGGACCACGGGCCGAGCCATGCGCGCACCACGTCGCGTGGCAGGTAGAAGTCCTCCGCGGAGGCGCGGGCCGCGATCGGCAGCGCCGTGAAGATCACCCCCTGCTGTCCGCCCTCCCACGTGTCGGCGTCGACCCAGAGCATCATGGTGCGCGCGAGGGCGTCGGGGACGTCCTCTTCTTTCGCGAAGCGAAGCGCATGGCCCTCGGGCAGCGGCTCGCTCGCCGCGACGCAGATGCGCCGGCCCATGACCATCGCGAGCTTCTCGTTCTGCTCGGCCTGCTCGAGCGCGCGCGCGACGTGGTACGCGGACCAGCTCCGCGCATACTCGGCGCCGGACGTATCGCCGGCCGGTTCCCCGTACGCGTTCAGCAGGCGCTCGACCTCGCTCCTGCACGCGGCGTGACGCAGCGCCATGGCGCCGAGCGACAGCGCCGCGTCGAGCGCGGACATCACGGCATCTGCCTCGGCGAGCGCCCGCTTGTACCGGGGCAGGACCACGCGGCCCAGGCGCGCCGCCGCCCATGCGGCGCGCACGTAGAAGGGAAGGCCGCCCTGCAGGGCGCACGGCCACATCGGCGCGAGCGCGAAATCCGCGGAGGCTTCGACGATCTCGTCGAGCTCGCGGCGCTCCCCGGCGCAGGCGAGCATCGTGAGGTGCGCGGCGGACCACTCCAGCCGATCGAGACCCTCGAGCGCGCGCACCATCTTCGGATCGATCGACGTCGCCGTCGCCCGCTCGACGAGCGGGAGCAGCTGCATCCGCGACTGAGCCGCGTCGAGCGCGGTGTCGCGCAACGTCGTCCACGCCTCGACGCCGACCAGGGGCCGGAAGGCGGTCAGGGCGACGAAGTCCTCGCGCGTCAGGCGGCTGCCGCGCGTGGTGATGCGCAGGATCACGTGCTCCTCGTCCTCGTCGGGACGCAGGTCGCGCTGCGCCAGCTCGCGGCGGGCGCGCATGCCGGCGACCTTCGCGAGGAGCGCGTCCACCTGCGGGCGCGGCACGACGGGGTGCTCGTGATGCATGCCCTTGCCGAGGCACGTGACGAACTTGCCGTCGCGCGTCACGAGGACGAACGGGCCCTCGCGCGCATCGTCGATCGCGAGGGCGATGCGCTCCGCGCCAGGCGGCAGCTTCACCTGCTCGAGGAGCCAGCGCACCGCCTCGTGGTCGCGGTAGAGGCCGAGCGCGAACTCGGTCTGCTCGCGGGTGACGCGATCGAGCCGCTCGAGGAAGTGATGCGCGTGGGCCATCGTCAGCGCCAGTAGAGCGCCGCGAGCACGAGGGCGATCGCGAAGACCGCGACGAACGCGAGCACGAGCGCCGACGACCCGCGGGCCCTGCGCGTCGTGGGCGGCACCGTCGGGATCTTCGACTGCGGGACCGGCTCTTCCTCCTCGTGGTCCTCCGGGAGCGCCGGCAGCGTCTCCACGTCGTCCTGTGCGGCGGCTCGGCGGCTCTGCGGTTCCGCACGCGGCGCTTCCGGCTCCTCGTCGGGCGCGAGCGGCAACGCCGCGAGCATCGCCGGATCGCTCGGCAACGCGTGCGCCTCGAACGTCGGGCTGTCCGGGTCCACCTCGTCGAAGGCGAGCGCCACCTCCTCGTACCGGATCGTCTCGGCCGCGCGCGAGCCGGACGAGTGGGTCGTGTCCGTCGCGGCGCGCTTGACCGTGCGCTCGAGCGCGCCCTTCCACGATTCGAGCAGCGTCGCGAGCTCGGTCCACCCGGCCTTCACGTCGACGTGGGCGCGCACCGTCTCGGCGAGCTCCGCGGCGGTGATCTTGCGGTTCTCGCGCTCGGGCTCGAGAGCGCGCGCGATCGCCGCCAGGAGCGGCTCGGGCAGATCCGGCCGGATGGACCCCAGCGGCGGAATGCGCGGCTGGCGCATCGCCCGGAGGATCTCGAACTCGTCCTTCTGCTGCCGCCCGAACGGGGCGCGCCCCGTGGCCAGCCTCCACGCGAGCAGGGCGGCCGCATAGACGTCGGCCCGCTCGTCGACCGCCTCGCCTCGTGCCTGCTCCGGCGACATGCACCCGAGGGTGCCCTTGACGATGCCGACGCGCGTGCCCGACGACACGCCGAGCACCTTGGCGATGCCGAAGTCGGCGATCTTCACCCCGCCGCTCCAGTCGAGCAGCACGTTGGACGGCGAGACGTCGCGATGCACGATGGGCATCGGCGTGTCCCCGTCGCTGAAGCCGTGGGCATACGCCAGGGCCGTGAGGACGCGCTCGACGATGTGCCACGCCGGTCCGTCGGGCATGCGCACGCCGTTCGACTGGCAGAAGCGCAGCACGCGCGCCAGGGCCACGCCCGGCACGTACTCGAACACCAGCGCCGCGAACCCGGGCTCCTCGAGGAACGCGCGCACCTGGACGATGCACGGGTGTTTCAGGCGCACGCAGACCGAGGCCTCGCGCGCGAAGGCGTCGGCCGTCTCCCCCTCGTGCCCGTCGCGTCGCGCGTCGGCGATGGTCTTGATGGCGACGAGCTTGCCCGCCCGCGACCGCGCGAGGAACACCTCGCCGACACCGCCCGCGCCGAGGCGCTGCAGGATGTCGAAGCCCGCGAGGGCGCGAGGGGGTGCGTCCGAAGGGAACACGGGCAGCGAGGGGGCCGGAGCCGGAAGTTTCCGGCGTGTCCGCCATGCTGGCAAGCGTCGCGCTCCGGGACAAGGACGTCGCGGCGACCGGCCGCCCGCCGCGACACGCGCGTCGCGTCACCGGTGGGCAGGCACGCGATTCTCCGGCCCGACGCGGCGTACGAAAGATGCAGCGTCCGCGGGCATGTTGCTACCCCCTCCCCCGCGCCTTCCGCGCCCGCCGCTGCGCTTCGGCTTCAAGTCGGGCCTGGCGGTCGGCGTGGTTCTCGTGAGCGCCGTCCGCGGCTGCGCCTTCGATGTGGCGCAGATCGCCAGCTCCTGGAGCGATGCTCGCCCTGCTTCCCAGGTGGCCTCGGCCGCAACCGCGCCCGCCCTCGACGAACCGCCCTCGGTGCGTGCGATCCCGACCGCGAACGTGGACACCCTTCCTCGCGCTGCCGTTCGCGTCGAAGATCTTCCACGCAGCCGCACGCGCTGAGGCGGGCACGGGCTTCGCACACATCGCCGCTCATGGTGGCTGCGACAAACCTGGACTGGATCGACGACGGCTGGGACCCAGCGGAGATGCCGGCCGTGAGCTTCGCGATCGAACCGCGTCGCGCGACGTCGGCGCGCCTGTCCCGCGCCGAAGGCGTCGTCAAGCACGTCGACGAGGAGCGCCTTCACATCGGCACACCCGGCTTCCGCAACGAGCACGCGCAGCTGGAGTACCACCTGCCCGCGTCGCTCGATCTGCGTCCGCTCGTCGGGCGGAGGGTGCACGTCGAGATCGCGCAGGGCCGGACGCTCACGATCTGGGGCGACACGGGGCGTCTGTGGCTCGTGGCGCATCGCGGGAGAGACGCGTTCTGGCAGAGCGTGGGCGGCTTCGACCTGTGCGTGAGCATCTCCAAGGAAGCGGAGGAGATGGTCGTCGTCGGCCCCGGCGGCCAGAGTCACATCCTCCGGTGCGGCGAGAGCGCGCGCATCACGTGCGGCAGCCGCTCGTGGATCGTGGAGCTCGTCGCGTACTACGAGCCGGGCGAGGGCGCGTACTTCATCGCCGACGCGTCGCTGTGGCACTGACTCAGGGCTTGTCGGCGCAGCAGCGGAAGCCGTTGTCGTCGTAGTGGCTGTTGCGGTTCACGGTGTTCTCGTAGCTGCACACGAGGCGGCTCTGGCCGTCGTGCAGGCCGCCGCCCACGAGCATGCAGAGATCGCACTCCGGGCCGCTCGTTCCGCAGCTGGGGTTGGGCGTCGTGCTGCACGAGTCGAGGAACTCGGAGACGTTGCCGCTCATGTCGAAGAGGCCCGTGTAGCCGCCCTGGCATCCGCTCGCGGCGCCCACCGCGAGCGGGGGCGTCTGCGGGCCGGCGTCGTAGTCGAGTCCGACGCACGCTTGCGGGTCGTACGTGGAGCCGTAGGGATAGACGCGCGTGCCGCCACGCGTGCACGCCAGCCACCACTCGGAAGCGGCCGTACCGAAGCCGTTGTTGAAGTCGAGCGGTCCTCCACCGACGGCGGCGCAGAGCCGCTTGCCGGCCCACTTGCAGTAGGCGTATGCGTCGCACCAGTCGAGCGAGCCCACCGGGTGATCGTCGAGCTCGGTGCCCGTCCAGCTGGGCGACTCGTACGTCGTGTTCCAGGGTTCGCACGGGGCGATCTGCGCGCCGGCCTCCGGCGGCTCGGCGGCGGCGAGGAACTTCTTGTACGCGCCGTTGGTGACCTCCGTGGCGTCGACGCAGTAGGGGCGACCGGCGTCCGGCGCGGGCACCTCGATCATTCCCTGGGGGCACGTGCCGGTGCGGCCGTCGTTGCCGTCGGACGCGTCCGATGCGTCGCCCGCAGCTTCGGGGACGATGGAAGCGTCGACGGTCACGCGCTCGTCGTCGATCGAGAGCAGACATCCCGACGACGCCAGCGCCAGCGCGATCGTCGCTCCCGCACGCAGCATCGATCCCGACGATACTAGTAGTAGGTCCGCACCATCTCGAAGAAGCCGGGCGGCTCGCCACCGATGGTCCAGTAGGTGACGCCGCGCAGGCCGCGGCTGCGCGCCACCTGCACCTTCTCCTCGAGCGATCCCAGATCGTCGAAGAAGAGGTCCCCATTGGGCGAGGTGCAGTTGGGCGCCCGGCCGGCGGCGAAGTTGCCGAAAGGGCACGTCGCCATGTGATCCGTGGTCGTCGCGTACCCGGGGCCGCAGACGGTCGCGCAATCAGACAGCGTGCCGTACCAGGTCGGCGTCACGCCGTAGTTCGGCATGCCGAGAATGAACCGCTCGACGTGCCCCGTCGTCGCGGCGTACGCGGCGACGGCGTCCACCCAGCCGAGGGGCGAGACCGGGCCGGCGTGCGTGCCGATCGAGTGGAAGTCGTACGCCATGACGTGCAGCACATCGAGCGCCCCCGAGAGCGGCACGTAGTCGTACGCGTTGTTGCCGTCGTCCTGATAGAGCGCCGGGATCGCCATGGAGGCCTGGAGACCGGCCGCGTGCATCGCCGCCGCGAGCTCCTGGATGAACGCCGTGAACCCGGGGCGGTCGGCGCTCGTCCACATGTGCTCGTAGTCGATGTCGATGCCCGCGTATCCGTGCGACGTCGCGAGCTGCACGATGTTCTGAACGTGCTGCGCGCGCGCCGTCGGATCGGAGAGCATCGCCTCCATCGCCGAGATGGGGACGTCGCTGCCGTCGGCGCCGGCGATCATCGGCGCGACGCGCACGCCGTGCGCCGCGGCGGCCTGCAGGACGACGGGCGAGTCGGCACCGGTGAGCGTGCGCAGCGACACGCCGTCGGTACCCATCGCGTACCAGTCGGGGTGGACCCAGGAGAACCAGTCGGCGTGTGCGGCGAACTGCGCGGCGCCGGCGTCGTCGGCCGGGCCGATCCACCCGCAGCGCGTGTGATCGAGCTGCGGCGCCGCGCCGTCGCCTCGTCCCGCGTCGCTCGAGCCTGCGGGGAGGGGCAAGCGCCCGCCCGGTGATGGGACCGAAGGCGTGGCCGGCGTGGACGACGAAGAGGGTGCCATCGGAGGCTGCTGCTCGGTGGCCGCCTCCGCATCGGGCGCGTCGGAGGACGGGGTCGATCCCCCTCCCCCGCACGCAACGAGGCCCACGGCGAGAGCGAGCACGACGACGGACGATCGCATGCCCTCCGCCATGAGCAGCCGTCATGCCGCCGGTGATCCCGCGAAAAACCCCGCGAGGACCGCAGGAGTCGCGTCGCCCGCGCGCGACGAACGTCTCCCGCGGGAGACGCCTAGTCCTCTTCGCTCCCGCGCCCGATGCGCTGGAGCATCCGGTAGAAGCTCGGACGCGCGACCTGTGCGCTCTCGGCCGCGCGCGCGATCACTCCCCCGGCGTTCTCGAGCACCCTCGGCAGGTAGGCGCGCTCGAAGCGCTCGAGCACGATGCGGCGCGCCTCGTGGTACGGCAGATGGGAAAGATCCTCGGTCGTGCCGCCGCCGGCGCCCGCCGCGAGCCCCCCTGCATCGAAGAGCGCGCGTGCGTCGCGCAGTCCGAGCAGCGCCCACCGCTCGATCACGTTGCGCAGCTCGCGGACGTTCCCGGGCCACGCGTACGACTCGAGCATCGCCGCGAGATCGGCCGGCAGCTCGACGCGCGCATCACCCGTCGCCGACCGGAGGAACGCGCGCGCGAGCGGGACGATGTCCTCGCGGCGGTCGCGCAGGGGCGGCACGACGACGCGCGCCACGGCGAGACGGTAGAAGAGGTCCAGCCGGAACTCCCCCGCCGCCGCTGCCTCGGCGAGCCTGCGGTTGGTCGCGGCGACGATGCGCACGTCCACCTGCCTCGCGCCGCGTCCGCCGACGGGGCGCACCTCGCGCGTCTCGAGCACACGCAGGAGCTTCGGTTGCAGCTCCACCGGCAGCTCGCCGATCTCGTCGAGGAAGAGCGTGCCGCCGTCGGCGTCCTGGAAGACGCCGCTGCGCGTGTGGGTCGCCCCGGTGAACGCGCCGCGCTCGTGCCCGAACAGCTCGCTCTCGACGAGTCCCGCGGGGATCGCGCCGCAGTCCAGCGCGACGAACGGACCCGCCGCGCGCCCCGACCGCGCATGCACCGCGCGCGCGAGGACCTCCTTCCCCACCCCGCTCTCTCCCTCGAGCAGCACCGTCACGTCCGACTGCGCGCCGCGCTCGAGCACCGCGAACAGGTGCCGCATGGTGGCCGACACGCCGATGGCGTCGCCGAAGGACGCGCTCGCGCTGAGCGGCAGATCCAGCGGTGCCGCCTCGACGCGCACGAGCAGGCGCGTCTTCCCGAGCTCGATCGCCGTGTCCGCCGTCAGGAGCACCTCGGTGACGCGCAGGCCGCCGATCCACGTGCCGTTCTTGCTCCCCTCGTCGCGCACACGGACGCCGGCGGGCTCGAGCGAGAGGCGCACGTGCTCGCGCGAGACGGCGCCGTCGGTCAGGCGCAGGTCGGCGCCCGGGCCGGAACCCACGACGAACGTGGGTCGATCGACGCGCGCCTGCCTTCCCGCGTCGGGGCCGGAAGCGACGTCCAGCGTCGCGGCGTGCACGCGGAGCGTCGCTTCGCCACCGAGGACGTGCGTCGCCGTGTCGTCTCGGTCGCGCGAGGTCACCGTGCGAAGCGTAGCTCAGAAGCGCACGACGCCGACGCGCGGCGGGGGCTCGTCGGGGGCGACGAGCCACAGGACGACACCGGCCGCGGCGGCCGTCAGCGCGACGGCGAAGGACACGTCGGCCATGGTGCGGTCGCGATAGAAGGCGTCGCGCGTCGAGGCGGTCGGCGTCGCATCGAAGTCGTGCTGCGCCTGAAGGGTCATCACGGCCGTGACGCCGTACGCCACGGCGGCCGGCACGGCGAGGCCGAAGGCGACCCACGAGGCCGTGGGAAGGCCGCGTCCTCTTCGGGGCGCGGCGCTCGGTTCGACTGGATTCGCGGGTGACGACGCAGGCACGGGTGCAGGTGCCGGCGGCGCCTGCGGTGCGGGCGTCGTCGCGTCCACGGTCCGCTCCTCGCCTGCGTGCACGTCGAGCTCGAGCCGGCGCGTGCGCGACGACTGCAGATCCACGAGCGTCAGCACGTGGCGCCCCGGACGGATCCACTGGCGCGCCGGCAGCACCTGCTCGGGTCCGTCGTCGACACGCACAGCCGTCGCACCGGCGCCGCTCACCGCGACGAGGGCGACCCGCGCGCGCACCCGCTCGAGACACGTTGCCGCGTCGTGCGCGTAGTCCGCATGATCGGCCGCCGAAGCGTCCGCGAGATCGGGCACCGCGCGAGCCCGGTCGCAGTCCTCGGCGGCGCGCGCGGGCTCGCCGGCTCGTTGCCATGCGTCCGCGGCGCTGAGCCACGCCGCCGGGTGGGGGGCGAACCCTGCAGCCGACTCGAAGGCCGCCGCGGCCGCAGCGAAGTCTCGCCGCTCGAAGGCCGCCTGCGCCTGGCGGAAGCTCTCGGCGGCGCGCGCCCGCGACTCATCGCTCGGCGCGGCCTGCGCCGCGGAAGCGACGAGGAGCACCGCGAGAGCGAGCGACGGTCGCAGCCGGATCATCGGGCGTAGGGATTACCGTAAGGCACTCTCGGACCGGAAGGCGCGCTCGCAGGCGAACGACGCGGACGGGCGGGCCTGGAAGGCGGCACCGGTGGTGTGCTCGGCGTGGGCGTCGCGCTCGGGGGCGGAGCGTCGCTCGCGACGGGCGACGCGCTCGAAGCGGTCGACGCGCTCGGCGTGACGTCCGCAGGAGGCGGCGCGCTCATCGCGGTCGTGGTCTGCGCAGCCTGCGGCGTTGCACGACGAAGCCCGATGACGGCTCCGGCAACTGCAATGGCGCCGACCGCCGCCGCCAGCGCGACGACGACTCCACGGGGCCTGCGCTTGCTGCTGGTGTCCACGACGGTGGTCGTCGCAGTCATGGTGCCCGCGCCGGCGCTCGGGGCGGTCCCTTCGCCCGGCGACGAGCGGGTCGCCATCACGCCTCCGCGCGTCACGGCTCGCACCGCGTCACGGACCGCTTCCCTCCGACTCTCGATCTCCTCGCCGCACAGATCGGAGACGAGAGTCCCCACTTCCTTCGCCGACGCGACCGCGCCGCACGCACGCGCCGCTTGCTCGAGCGCGTCAGCCATCTCCGCGGCCGACGCGAACCTCCGCGCCGCATCGCGCTCGAGCGCCTTCGCCGTGACCTCCGCGATCGCCCCGGGCACGTCCGGGGCGACCGCGCGCGCGTCGCGGATCTTCGTCTCCCGCACCTTCTCGATCGTGTCGATCAGATCGATCCCGCCGAAGAGCTTCTCCCCGGTCAGCGCCTCCCAGAGGACGACGCCCGCAGAGAACACGTCCGACCGGCGATCGACCGTGCGCCGCTCCAGCTGCTCGGGCGCCATGTACGCGAACTTGCCCTTCACCTGCCCCGCCTCGGTCTCGTCGGCCAGACGCGAGCGCGCCTTGGCCACCCCGAAGTCGGCGATCTTGGCGATGCCGTCGACGCCGACGAGCACGTTGTGCGGCGACACGTCGCGGTGCACGAGATGGAGCGGCCGCCCTTCCTCGTCCCTCAGCTCGTGCGCCGCGTGCAGGCCCGCGAGCACGTCGCCGATGACGCGCGCCGCAACCCCGTGCGGCAGCCCGCGCGCGCCGACCTTGCGCCGCGTCTTGAGCAACCCCGCGACGGAGTCCCCCTCCACGAGCGTCATGGCGAGGTACACGATCCCCTCGCCTTCCTCTCCGAGGTCGAGCACCTCGACGACGTTGGTGTGGGCGATGCGCGCCGCGAGACGCGCCTCGTCGAGGAACATCCGGCGGAACGCGTCGCTGTCGGCGTGCTCGGGGCGCATCGTCTTGACCGCGACCAGCCGCGCGAACCCGTGCTCGCCCGCCAGGCGTGCGACCCACACCTGCGCCATGCCGCCCGACGCGAGCGGCACGAGCAGCTCGTAGCGACCGAGACGCATGCCGAGCCGCGGCTCGAGCTCGGGCCGACGCCGGCCGACCGCGCGCTCCGGCAGGCTCTCGGTCGGCATGCCTGGAAGGATACCTTCGCTCACACCGCCGATGGTGTCTCCCGCCGGAGACGTCGTCGCCGGCGCGAGACGCCGCGCGACCCGCAAGTGCGCGTGATTCCTCGGCGAGGGCGACGGTACGCGGGGTGCTGATAGGGGCGTCATGCGCACGCTCCTCCGCTCCGCGATCCTCCTCTCTGCCCTGCCGCTGGTGTCCCTCGCCTCCGCCTGCTCCGACGGGAGCACCTCCGACGCGAACAGCGGGGTTGGCTCCGGCATGACGGGCGACGACGGCGGCGGCGGCCAGGAGGGCGGTGGCTCCGGCAGCAGCAGCGGGAGCAGCGGAGGCAACGGCAGCAGCAGCGGGTCCTCCTCGGACGGCGGCTCGCACGGCGGCGGTGACGCCGGCGACGGCGGCCCGGGCGACCCGCTCTCCTCGGTCTACGAGCCGCCGGTAGACACGAACCCCGCCGACTACGATGCGAACGAATGGATCACGACGGCCATGGAGAAGGTGCAGCCGAGCGATCCAGCGGGCAACGTGCACTGGGCGCTCATCAGCGCCGCGCGCAACGAGTTCGAGTCGTTCCAGGTCCACGTCCACGCGCCGAGCGCGCTCACGGGTGTCACCGTGACGGTCAGCGATCTGCACGACGCGCACGGCGGCGGCACGATCGCGGCGCAGGCAAACGTCACCGTCTCGCGCGAGCTGTACCTGAACATCCCGTCGTCGCAGCTGAGCGACGCCAACGGACGCGCCGGCATGGTGCCCGACGCCCTCGTGCCGGCGGTGGATCCCTACTTCCACGAGACGCGCAATGCGTTCCCCACGAACGTCGCGGCGGGCGCGAACACCAGCGCGTGGGTCGACGTCTTCGTTCCCGCCGGCACGGCGTCGGGCTGGTACACGGGCACGGTCACCGTCGCCGCCGGCGGCAAGACGCTCTCGACGATGCCGATCCGGCTCAAGGTGTGGCAGGTCGACCTGCCGGCCACCGCCTCGCTCCGCAGCGACTTCGGCCTGAGCTGGGACGGCGCCTGCGTGCAGGAGTACGGCGGGTACAGCGGCTGCGGCGCCGCCGTGCCGAGCGGCAACGCCGACGACGGCGTCGAGTACTTCCACGTCCTCTACACGAGCTTCGCGCTCGACCATCGCGTCTCGCTCGGCGGGGCCGTCTACGCCGGCCCGTCAGGCAGCGACTGGACGCACTTCGACTCCGTGTACTCCCCCCTGATGAACGGCACCGCCAAGACGCGGCTCGCCGGCGCGAAGCTCACCACGCTGAACTACGTGGGCGGCACCGACGCGACCACCGTCTCCAACTGGGCGACGCACTTCCAGTCGCAGGGGTGGCTCGACGCGCTCGTCTACTACCACTGCGACGAGCCCGCGAGCGGCAACTCCTGCACGTTCTCCGACGCGCTCAGCGAAGAGAACGCCGTGCACGCAGGCGCCGCCAACCTGCGCACGCTGCTCACCGCGAACATCGCCGACATCACGAACAACGGCCTGCTCGACTCGGTCGACGTGGTCACCCCGGTCGTGGACCAGATGCAGCCGCACGGACAGCCGAGCCAGCGCCCGCAGTACGATTCGTTCCTGCAGCGCAGCGCGCTCAAGCGCCTCTACTGGTACCAGTCGTGCGACGAGCACGAGGCCTGCTCGAACGGCTCGCCCGGACCCGCGACCGCCACCTGGCCGAGCTACATGGCGGACGCGTCGTCGATGCGCAACCGCGTCTTCCAGTGGATGGCCTACGTCTTCGGCGTCCAGGGCGAGCTCTATTACGCGAGCGACCTGTGCTTCGCGCAGTCGTGCGGAGGGGGCAACGACCCGCTGCAGTCGATCTACACGTTCGGCGGCAACGGCGACGGCACGCTCTTCTACCCGGGCAAGCCCAGCGTCATCGGCGGACAGCACCACGTGCCGCTGTCGTCGATCCGCTTCGAGCTGATCCGCGAAGGCATGGAGGACTACGAGCTGCTCCATGCGCTCGACGCGGCCGGCCAGAGCGCCTTCGCGATGATGCAGGCGACCTCCTTCATCCAGCGCGCCGACACCTTCAGCGCCGACCCGACCACGCTCTACACGGCGCGCGAGGCCCTGGGCGACAAGCTGCACGCGATGGCGCTCGGCCACCCGTGAGCGCGATCTCGGGCTAGACTGCCGCAGCCCTCGTGCGGTCAGCGCCCGCCCCCTCCCCTCTGCCCTCGCCGCCCGCGATCCGGGTGCGTGTCGCGCGCGACCGGAGCAGCGAGTCGCGCGCCACCGGCGGGTTCTTCGACGTGCGGCGGCTGGACCTCGTCGCGCGGTATCCCGACGGCACCGAGAGCGCGACCTTCCCGTACGACGTGGGGGCGCGCGAGGCGATCGACGCGGTCGTGATGGCCGCGCACTACCTCGAGGAGGGCGTGAGGCGCGTCTACCTTCGCTCGTCCATCCGTCCGCCGTGCGCGCTCCGGCCGGTGCCGCCGCGGCACGACGGCGCCATGTGGGAGCTGCCCGCGGGGCTCGTCGAGCCGGGAGAGGATCCGGCCGCATGCGCTGCGCGCGAGCTCGCCGAGGAGCTCGGGTTCGTCGTGCCGGCTTCCGCGATGCAGCCGCTCGGTCCGTGGACGTTCCCCGCACCCGGCATCATCGGCGAGAGGCACGTGTACTTCCACGTCGAGGTCGACCCGCGCGCGCGCACCACGCCGACCGAGGACGGATCGGCGCTCGAGCGCGCCGCCGCGATCATCGCCCTCCCGGTGACCGACGCGATCGAGCACTGCCGCCGCGGAGCGATCCCCGACGCCAAGACGGAGCTCGCGCTCCGGCGCCTCGCGGAGCTCGACCCGTGAGCGCCTCGTCCCGCGCGCCGCGCGTGCTCGTCGTCCTCAAGCGCTCCTCGTGGCGCAAGTGGATCGAAGAGGAGCGCGACGCGCGCATCGAGCGGCTCATCGCCGCCGAGGACGAGACGGTGCGGCGCATGCGGCCGGGGCACCAGGCGCACACGGAGACCATCGAGGAGGTGCGCCGCGCCCTCTCGGAGCTCGGCGCCGAGGCGGTCTACACCGAGCACCCTCACCAGTTCCGCGTGGAAGGCCGCTGCGATCTGGTCGTGACGGTCGGCGGCGACGGCACGCTGCTCGCGGCCTCGCACGGCATCGGCGCAGGCATCCCGCTCCTCGGGGTCAACAGCGCGCCGATGCAGTCGGTCGGATTCTTCTGCGCCGCCAAGAAAGGACGAGCCAAGTCGGCGCTCGCCGCCGCGCTGGCGGGGGACCTGCGCCGCGTCGAGCTCGCGCGGATGCGCGTCGAGCTGGACGGCGCGCTCCTGCACGACCGTGTCCTCAACGAGGCGCTTTTCTGCCACGCCTCGCCCGCAGCCACGTCACGTTACATCCTGCGGCTCGTCCAGCCTCGCGACCGGGGCAAGGCGCGCGAGATCGACGTCGAGGAGCAGAAGTCGAGCGGACTCTGGGTGGGCCCCGCGGCGGGCTCGACCGCAGCCCAGCGCAGCGCCGGCGGCAAGGTGCTGCCCCTGACGTCGAGCAAGCTGCAGTACGTCGTGCGAGAGCCTTATCGCATCGAGGGCCACATGCTGCGGCTCGCCCAGGGGCTCTTCGACGAGGACCAGGCGCTCGAGATCAAGAGCAAGATGCGGCAAGCACGCGTCTTTCTCGACGGGGATCACATCGTGCACGAGGTGACGATCGGCAATGTCGTCACAATGCGCCGCTCGGCCGAGCCGCTGACGGTGCTGGGTCTCAGCCCGTCACGCAACGGTCGCAAAAGCGCGTAGTAACGTTCGCGGTTCCAGCAAGATTTTTCGCAGCATCCTCGAATTGTCCCGAGGCGTCTTGCGTGGTTACTTGGGGCGAGAGAGCGCGTCGTATGGCTGTCACAGAAGCAAGGCGTGGCGGGACCGCTGCCGTCGCGACCCACGCCGTCACCTCCGCGTCGTCGTGGGTCCGCAACTGGGCCTCCCAAGACTGGTGCGCGGTCGGGTACTTCGTGCTGCTGCTCACGGCGCTCTGCTTCGGCAAGGGGCCGCATCGCGCCGACTGCATGGTCAGCGTCGCGGCGCGCTTCGGCATCTTCCTCTTCGTGCTCGCGCTGGTGCGCGTTCCGGTCCTCCGCTGGGGCGGGGCCGCCAGCTCGCTGCTCTACCGGTCGGCGATCATCGCGACGCTGCTCAGCACATTCTTCCAGCTCCGCTACATCCTCGCGGCGGTCAGCCCCTGGTCGGACGACGCGGCGCTCTACGCGATCGACATGCGCGTCTTCCACTTCGAGCCGAGCGTCTGGCTCGACCGCTTCGTGAGCTACGGCGCCACCGAGTGGTTCGCCTTCTTCTACTTCCTCTACTTCCTCATCCTCTGCATCCACGTGCTCCCGATGATGTTCCTCAACCGGGACACGAACCTGCTCAACCGCTTCGCGACGGGAGCGCTGCTGATGTTCCTCTCGTCGCACATCCTCTACATGCTGGTGCCGGGCTACGGCCCCTACTGGTACCTGGACGGCACCTTCCACCACGAGCTCGTCGGCGGAAACTTCTGGCGGATCGTCCGGGAGACCGTCGCGGTGGGTGGCGCCCAGAAGGACATCTTCCCGAGCCTCCACACCGCGTCGCCGACGTTCTTCGCCATCTTCAGCTTCAGGCACCGCAAGCTCGTCCCGTTCAAATACTGGTGGCCGGTCATTGCGTTTCTCGCCACGCAGATCATCATCGCCACCATGTTCCTCCGCTGGCACTACCTCATCGACGTCGTCGTGGGGCTGGGCTTCGCGGCGACCTGCCAGTTCCTCGGTCAATACGTGGCCGACTGGGAGCGGGCGAAGCGCGAGCGGCTCGGTCTGCAGCCCGTCTGGATGCCTCTCGTCTATCCCTGGAGTCGGGCTTCGGACTAGAAGGCGTCAGAGCGCATGCGCGGATTCGAGATCATCGGCACGGGACACCACGTGCCCGGCAAGCCCATATCCAACGCGGACCTCACCCGCGTCATGGACACCGACGACCAGTGGATCTACCAGCGGTCGGGCATCCGGCAGCGGCACTTCGCGCCGGAGGGCTCGGGCTGCAGCGACTTCGCGGTCGAGGCGAGCAAGAAGGCCATCGAGGCCGCGCGCATCTCGCCGAGCGAGATCGACTACGTCGTCTTCGCCACGATGACGCCCGAGTACGTGTTCCCCGGATCGGGGGCGCTGCTCGCGCACAAGCTGGGGCTCGTCGGGGTGCCGGCGCTCGACATCCGGCAGCAGTGCGCCGCGATGCTCTTCGGGATGCAGATCATCGACGGCCTCGTGAAGAGCGGGGCGGCGAAGACGATCCTGTTCGTCGGCGCCGAGGCGCACGCCGGCTTCATGCCGTGGGAGAACTGGAACGCGCTCGACCCCGCGACCGGCGAGACGGCGACGCCCGAGCAGCGGGCGCGCGCCAACAAGCACCGGGCGCTCGCGATCCTCTTCGGCGACGGCGCCGGGGCGCTCGTCTTCCGCGCGACCGACCGCGACGCGGGACTGAAGGGCATGAAGCTCCACACCGACGGCGGGGCGGCGAAGCTCCTCTACGTCGAGGGGGGCGGCTTCCGGACGCGTCCTTACTGGAAGCACACCGACTACGACGATCAGAAGTACATCCCGACGATGGACGGGCGCGAGCTCTTCAAGTTCGCCGTCACCAAGTTGCCCCAGTGCGCGCGCGCACTGTGCGCCGAGACGGAAACGCCCATGGAGAAGATCGACTGGTTCCTCGCGCACCAGGCCAACGCGCGCATCAACGACTACGTGCGCGAGCAGCTCGGCGTCCCGCCCGGCAAGTTGCCCTCGAACATCGAGCGCTTCGGCAACACGAGCGCGGGCACGCTGCCCATCCTCATCGACGAGGAGACGCGCGGCGGGCGCTTGAAGCACGGCGATCTCTGCATGCTCCTGGCGCTCGGGGCCGGGGTGCACTGGGGATGCGCGCTCGTTCGCTGGTGATAAGTTTCTCTCATGCTCCGAAGGCTGCTTGCAGCGTCGGTGACCGTCGCGGCCCTCGCCGCGAGTGACGCCGGCGCCTCTGTATCCATCCAGGTGACTTGGGACGGGCTGCTGCGCGAGTCGACCGCAGCGGGGATCGTGACTCCCACGGAGACGCAGAGCGTCTGGGAGAACGGCCGCATCTACACGTACACGAAGGTGCACGTCGACCGCGCGATCGCCGGCGACCTCTCGACGGGCGCCGAGGCGTGGGTGCGGACCATGGGAGGCGTCGTCGGCAAGATTGGCCAGCGCGTCGAGGGCGAAGCGGTCCTCGCGCCGGGCCACGCGTCGCTCCTCTTCCTGCACACGGGCGGGAACGCGCCGGCGGGCACCTACCAGGTCACCGCGCGCGGACAGGGGCAGTTCCCGGTCGTCGCGGCGGCCGATCCGGCGGCGCCGCCGCACCTCGTGCGAAGCACCGCGGCGGGCGTCCTCGTGGCGCCGAACCTCGCGGGGCCGGTGCCGAACCCGGTGCTCGCGGCCGACGTCGTGCACGGACGACTCGTGGACGACGTCGCGACCGACGTCGTTGCGGCCTGGGGCCGCACGCATGCGCACTGAGGAACTCCTCGGTGCACTGGTGGGGGCGGCGCTGCTGCTCGCCGCCGGCGACGCGCGTGCCGCGTGTCGCACGATGGCGTGCCCGCTGCCGCCCGATTTCTCGCCCCAGCCCGACGCGTGCATTCCGCCCGACTTCTCGAGCTGGTGCGCGTCGCAGAACCCGCCCGCCAAGCCGATCCCCGTGTGGTGGGCGAACGCGTGCGTGGGTTACGACATCCAGGAGAACGCGAGCAAGCAGGTCCCCTACGACGTGGCCGACCGGATGTTCGCGGCGGCCTTCGCCAAGTGGACGAGCGTCGACTGTCCCGGCGCTTCCTCGAGCGAGGCCACCGGGCGCGTGAGCATCGACGTGCGCGATCTAGGGCCGGTCTCGTGCGACCGGGTCCAGTACAACCAGGACCAGGGCAACCAGCACGTCATCATCTTCCACGACGACGCGTGGCCCTACAACGACTCGAACAACACGCTGGGCCTGACGACGATCACGTACGACCCCGACACCGGCGAGATCTACGACGCCGACATGGAGATCAACGCGACCGTCCCGCTCACCGTTGGCGATCCCGTGCCCAAGGACGGCTACGACTTCGAGAGCATCATCACGCACGAGAGCGGGCACTTCCTCGGCATGGCGCACTCGGGCGACGAGCGCGCGACGATGTACGCCCACTATGCGCTCGGCACGACCACGATGCGCGTGCTGGCGGCGGACGACGTGGGCGGTCTGTGCTCGATCTACCTGCCGAACGGCGGCCGCGTCGTCGACCCCTCGGTGACGCTGGACGGGAGCGGCAAGATGCCCGCGGGCTCGTGCGATCCCACGCCGCGCCACGGCTTCTCCACGGAGTGCGCGCAGGCGCCGTCCAAGGGATGCGACGTGAGCGGGAGCGGCGCGCCGGACGGCGGAGAATCGCTGGGCGTCGGCGCGGGCCTCGGGCTCGCCGCCGCCGCCGGCATGGGCTTCGGCAAGCGACGGCGCAAGACGTGAGTCCCGGCGAGCTGCTCGTCGTGGCGGGGGAAGCGTCGGGCGACCGGGCCGCGGCCGCGGTGCTCGAGAGGCTCGCGGACGTGCGCGCCTTCGGGCTCGGAGGACCGGCGCTCGCCGAGTCCGGGGCGGAGCTCGCGAGCGACATGCGCGCGTGGACGGCGCTCGGCCTCGGGGAGGCCGCGGCGCGCGGCCACGGCGTCTGGCACGCGTGGCGATCTCTCGCGCGGCAGGTCCGCAAGCGGAGACCCCGTGCGGCGCTGCTCGTCGGCTACAGCGAGTTCAACGCGCGCCTGGCCCCCGGGCTGCACCGGAGGGGCACGCGCGTGCTCTGGTACGGGGCGCCGCAGGTGTGGGCGTGGCGCGCGGGTCGCACCGAGAGCATCCGGCGCGTGGTCGACCGGATGGCCGTGGTGCTGCCGTTCGAGGAGCCCCTGTGGCGCGCGGCGGGTGCGGACGCGCACTACGTGGGGCACCCGGCGCGCGAGACGCTGCTCGTCGATCGCCGCGACGCGCGGAGCACGCTCGGGATGACGCCGCTGGCGTCGGCGGTCGCGATCCTGCCCGGGAGCCGCCCGCACGAGGTGCGCCGTCTGCTCGTGCCGATGCTCGACGCGTACGAGGTGGTGCGCTCGGACCGCGCGAGCGTGGACGCGCGCGTCTTCGTCGCGCCGAGCCTGGACGCGGCGACGCGCGAGTGGATGCGCGCCACGTGCGACCGGCCGCACGTCGCGGCGTTCGACGTCGATGCGCGCGTCGGCGTGATGCCGCTGCTGCCCGCGTTCGACGTGGCCCTGTGCGCATCCGGGACCGTGTCGCTCGAGGCGGCGCTCGCCCGCGCCGTGCCGGTCGTGGCGTACCGGGTGGGACTCGCGACCGAGCTGGCCGCGCGAGCGCTGCTGCGATCCGAGCACGTCGCGCTGCCCAACGTGCTGCTCGGGCGCCGGGCGTTCACCGAGCTGCTGCAGCGCGACGTTCGCGTGGACCGGCTCGCGGCGGCGCTGGCCGATGCGCTCGACCGCCGCACGCAGCTCGTCGCCGACTGCAACGAGCTGGAGGCGCGCCTCGGCGACGCGCGCCGTCCCTCGGCGGCGGTGGCGGCGATGCTCGCGCCGTGGCTCGGCGCCGGCGCGCGCGCGGCCTGAGTGGACCCCATGGCGTGGGTCCTCGGGGTCGTCTCGCTGGTGCTGCTCGCGGTGCGCCTCTTCGCCGCGACCCACGTCGGATTCGGCGATTCGGAGGCCCTCTACGCCTGCTACGCGCTGCACCCGCAGCCGGCGTACCTGGACCACCCGGGGCTCGTCGGCACCATCGCACGCGTCGTCGGCGGCGGCAGCGCGCCGTGGCCCCTGGCCGCGCACGTCGTGACGAGCTTCGCGGCGACGGCGTTCCCCTGGGCCGTCGCCCTCGCGTGCCGCGCGAGCGGCGCTTCGTGGTCACGGGCGCTCGCCGCGGGCGTCGTGGTCGCGCTCGTGCCCGAGATCGCCGTGGGCCTCTTCGCCCTCACGCCGGACCTGCCGTGCGCGCTCGCGTGGGCCCTTTGCATCGCGGCTGCCGCGACGGCACTGCGCGCGCGACCCGCGAGCGCCGCGGCGACCGCCGCGTTCGCGGCGGCCGGATTGCTCGCGGGCATCGCCGCGGGGTCGAAGGTCACGGGGCTCACGCTGCTCGTGGCGCTGACGGCGGCGTACGCGGCGCCGCCCGCGCGGGCGCACGCGCGCACCGTCGCGCCATGGGCCGGTCTGCTCGCGGGATTGCTCGTCGTGGCGCCGGTCGGTCTCTTCGAAGCGCACGAAGGGTGGCCGATGCTGCGCCACCGCCTGGTGGACACGCAGGCTGGAGCCGGTCCCTCGCTCCGCAACGTCGGCGCGGTGATCGGCGGGCAGCTCGTGTATCTGTCGCCCCTCATCGCGGTCCTCGTGGTGCTCGCGTTTCGCGAGATGTGGCGCGGGCGGACCGACGCGGTCGGCCGCTTGCTCCTCGCATGCACGCTCGTGCCGCTCGCGGTGCTCCTTCCGCTCTGCCTCTGGAGCCGCGTCGCCGAGCCCCACTGGATCGCGCCCGCGCTCCTCGCACTCGTCCCGGCCGCTGCGCGCGCGCCACACGTCCCCTCGCGTCGGCTCGTCGTCGCCAGCGCCGCCATCGGGGGTCTATTCGTCGCCGGCATCCACGTAGCCGCGCTCACGCCGCTGGGCGTTCGCCTCGCCCCCGCCTCCGCGGATCCGCGCCTCGACCTGACGAACGAGCTTTACGGCTGGCCACGCGTCGTCGCCGCAGCCCGCGAGGAGGCGCTCGCCGAGTGGACGCCCGTGACGCGCCCCGGCGACATCGCGATCGTGGGCCCGCACTGGGTCGTATGCGCGCAGCTCGAGGCCGCCCTCCGCGGCGCGTTCCCGGTCGGCTGCAACACCCCCGTCTACGACGACTTCGACGACTGGTACCCGCGAACGCGCTGGCACGACGCCGACGTGATCGTGTGGGTCACGGACCGCCGCTTCGGCCCGCCCCCCGAGCTGCAGCATCACGTCGTGCTGCGCTCGCGCGAGGTGCCGATCCAGCGCGGCGGCCGCGTCGTCCGCGTCTTCGACGTCACTGTGCTGGTGCGTCGGGCCGCGGCGTGACACCCGGCGCCGGCGCCGCCGCGCGCAGCCCCGCGTCGCGAAGGAGCGCCACGTCCTCGTCGCCCGCCGGGTTCGGCGTCGTCAGCAGCTTGTCCCCGTAGAAGATCGAGTTCGCCCCCGCGTACATCGCCAGCAGCTGCGCCTCGCGCGACAGCTCGGTGCGCCCCGCGCTCAGGCGCACGCGCGCCCGCGGCATGAGGATGCGCGCGACCGCCACCATGCGCACGAGGTCCAGCGGGTCCACCGGCGGCAGGTGCTCGAGCGGCGTCCCCGCGACGCGCACGAGGGCGTTGATCGGCACGCTCTCCGGCTGCGGGTCCAGGTTGGCCAGCGTCAGCAGCATCTCGCAGCGATCATCGATGCTCTCGCCCATCCCGATGATGCCCCCGGAGCACACCGTGATGCCCGCCGCGCGCACGCGCTCGAGGGTGCGCAGCCGGTCGTCGTAGGTGCGCGTCGTGATGATCGACCGGTAGTTCTCCCGGCTCGTGTCGACGTTGTGGTTGTACGCGTCGAGCCCCGCCTCCTTCAGACGCGCCGCCTGCGTCTCGCTCAGCATCCCGAGCGTCACGCACGCCTCCATCCCGAGGTCCTTCACGCCGCGCACCATCGTGAGCACGCGGTCGAAGGCCGGCCCGTCCTTCACCTCGCGCCACGCGGCGCCCATGCAGAAGCGCGTCGACCCCGCCTCACGCGCCCGGCGCGCCGCCGCGAGCACCTCGTTCACGTCGAGCATCTTCTCCGGGCCGACGTCCGTCTCGTAGTGGCTCGACTGCGGGCAGTACGCGCAGTCCTCGGGGCACCCGCCGGTCTTCACGCTGAGCAGCGTGCAGAGCTGCACCTCCGAGTCGGCGTGGTGCGCGCGATGGACGGCGCGGGCCTCGTCGACGAGAGCGAAGAGCGGGCGTTCGTACATCGCACGCACCTCGGCGCGCGTGAAAATGCGGTTCGGCATCGGGCGACGGACTCTAGCAGAACTGCTGTATGCTCAGCGCGCAGGGGGACGCGAGATGCCCACCGTCCTCCTCATCGACGATTCCCCGGCCGCGCGCCACGTGATCGCGAAGCGGCTTCAGGCCGCGGGGTTCGACGTGACCGAGCTGGGCACGGCGGCGGACGCGCGGACGATCGACCTCGCGCCGTTCGCCTGCGCCGTCGTCGACGTCGAGCTCGCCGACGGCGACGGGCCGTCGCTCGCCGTCGAGCTGCACGCCAAGCGCGCCGACCTGCCGGTCGCCTTCTTCACGGCGAGCCCCTCGCCGGACGTGCACACGCGCGCGCAGGGCCAGGGCCCGGTCTTCACCAAGCCCAATCTGGACCCGCTGCTCGTCTGGGCGAAGGGCGCGTCTAGCGTTTGATTCCGCACTCTCGCTTCGCTCGAGCGTGCGGCACTCAGCCTCCGCCGACGAAGTGAACGATCTCGATCACGTCGCCGCCCTCGACACGGTGCTCGGCGTGGCGGGCGCGCGGGACGATGGCGCGATTGACCTCCACGGCGACGGGCCCCTCCGTCAGGCCGAGGTGCTCGACGAGACCCCGCACCGTCAGGCCCTCGGGCACGTCGCGGCGCGTTCCGTTGACCGTGACCTCCATGGCAGGGCAGGTTAACACTCCCTCCGGCGATGGCGACCGAGAAGCTCTACTGGGCCGACCCCTTCGCGACCTCGTTCGACGCGCAGGCGCGCACCGGCGAGCTCGCCGGAAAGCCGAGCCTCGTGCTCGACCGCACCCTCTTCTACCCCGAGTCGGGCGGGCAGCTCGCGGACACGGGAACGCTCGCAATCGCCGGGCGCACGCTGCGCGTTCTCGACGTGCAGGTCGCCGACGACGGCACGGTCCACCACTTCGTCGAGGAGAGCCTCGAGCCGATCGAGGGCGGCGTCGCGGCGAGCGGCACGATCGATCTCGCCCGTCGCCGCGACCACATGGCGCAGCACACCGGGCAGCACGCGCTCTCGCGGGCGCTCGTGGACGTCGCCCGCGCCGAGACCGTCTCGTCGCGCCTCGGCGCCACCGCGTGCACCATCGACGTCGAGGGCGCGCTGGCCGAGCGCGACGTCGCGCGCGCCGAGGACCTCGTCAACGCCGTCATCATGGACGACGTGGGCGTGCGCCAGCTCTTCCCCACGCCGGAGGAGCTGCCGAAGCTCCCGCTGCGCCGAGCGCCCAAGGTGGCCACCGGGGTGCGCGTCATCGACATCGAGGGCTTCGACATGTCCCCCTGCGGCGGGACGCACTGCACGCGCACCGGGCAGATCGGCATCGTGCGCGTGGTGGGCCTCGAGAAGTACAAGGGAGGCTGGCGCGTCACCTTCCACGCGGGGCGGCGCGCGATCGACGACGCGCGCAAGAAGGAAGCGGTGCTCGCCGAGCTCGCGCGCGAGTTCACCTGCGGCATGCTCGACGTGGGGCCGTCGGTGGCCAAGCTGCGCGCGGAGCTGAAGACGCGCACCGACGCGCTGGCGGCGACGCGCGGCGAGCTCGTCGAGCTGCTCGCCGACCGGATCCTCGCGCAGCACCCGGCGGCGGGGGGCGGAGGCACCACGCGCGTCGTCGTCGTGCGCGAGCACGGGGACGTGGGAATGCTGCGCACCCTGGCGGGGCACCTGGCCAAGCGCGAGGACGTGGTCGCCCTCTGCGCGGCGCCGGACGAGCGGGAGCCGAACGAGTACGGCGTCGTTCTGCAGCGCGGCGCGAAGGCGAGCTTCGACTGCGCCGCCTGGCTCAAGGAGCAGGCTGCCGCCGGCGGGGGCCGAGGGGGCGGACGCCCCGAAAGGGCCGAGGGAAGGCTGCCCCGCGCAAGTCTGCTTGCCGCCGCGGCTCGCCTGCGCGACGCTTCCTGAGGCATGGCCCAGACGAGCGCGGGACACGGTCCGATCCCGCCGGCGAGGAAGGACGACAGCGAGGACGTCGCGTGGGCGCTGTCCACGGCCGAGGCGATGTACGCCCGTGGCGATCGCGGCGACGCGCTCAAGTGGCTCCGGCGCGCGGCCGAGGCGGCGTCGGAGGCGGAGGCCGACGATCGCGCGCTCGAGCTGGCAAAGGCCGCGGCGGAGCTCGCGAGCCTACTCGGTCCGTCGCAGAGCGCGCCCCCGCCTCCTCCCCCGCCCCCTTCGCAGTCTCGCATGCCGCCCCCGGTCCAGCCTCGCCAGGCGCCGCCACCGCCCCCTCCGCCTGCGCAGTCTGCCCCGATGGCCGCGACCCGCCCGGCCGCGCCGGTCGTCACTCCGCCGCCTCCTCCTGCTGGCGCTGCCGGCTCGCGGCCAAAGCCGCCCGCGCGCCCCGCGCCCGCACCCGCCGTGACGCCCGTCGCCCCGCGCATCGTCGAGACGCGCCGCGGACGTCGCTCGCGCCCGGACATCCAGATC
>DASVWO010000204.1:0-13334 GCA_036393165.1 Polyangiaceae bacterium
CTAGAACGCATCCGGCAACCCATTGAAGGGGAAGCTGTCGCCGAGCCGGCGAATACCGCGGTAGGTGGGCTGGCGGAGCAGGATGACGATGCAGGCGAGCTTGGCGAAGCCCAAGAAGTTGCGGGCATGCCGCTCGTAACGGGTGACCAGTTTCCGGAAGCGCAGCATCCAGGCGAAGAGGCGCTCTATGTGCCAGCGCCGGCGGTAGCGACGTAGCGGCCGACCGTCCTGCGTCTTGCGGGTGCGGCGAGGGTGCGGCGGGGCGATCATCTCGACGCCCATCAGGCGGAGCTCGGCGTCGAGCGGGTCGCTGTCGTAGGCGCGGTCGCCGATGAGCCTCTCGGGCAGCTGCTTTAGGAACCTCTGCTGGAGCGTTTCGACGACGAGCTTCGTTTCATTGCGCTCACCACTCGCAATCCCGACGGCGATAGGAAGGCCATGGCGGTCTGCCACTGCCATGATCTTGGTCGCCTTGCCGCGGCGAGTGATCCCAACAGCAAGGCCCCCCCTTTTGCGCCGGCGTGGGTGCCGTCGATGAAGGCTTCGGTCAGGTCCACCTTGCCGCGCTGCCGAAGGTCCTCGGCCAGCGCGGCAAGCACTCGATCGAGCACACCCTCGCGCTCCCACTTCTGGAAGCGGTCGTGGCACGTCTGCGGTGGTGGGTAGCGCCGCGGAAGGTCCGCCCACGGCGCTCCCGTCCGCAACACCCAGAGGATCCCGTTGAGCACGTCCCGCGGATCTCTCCACGGTCGACCCCCCCGCTCCGTCGTCCCCTGCCGCTCAGGCTCGGGGATGCTGCCGCGAATCGCCTCCCACTGCTCGTCGGTGAGATCCATCGACGAACGTACAAACACGCTCCTCGCCCAATGGAAATAGGCTCCTGGAAGATGGAGCAATCTCGATCACTTACGACTTCGACCGGTTGCCGGATGCGCTCTAGGCTCGCGGAACCTGTACGGCTTGTCGATCTTCACGCGCGGCAGCGCGCGCCGAGCGGCGGCGAGGGCATCGCGCTCGCGATCGAACGCCTTCTCGCGTTCCAGGAACTCGCGGCGCGCGGCCAGCCACTCGTCGCGGGTGACGGTGCGGGTAGCGGGGCTCATCGCGCGCCTCCCTTCCTTCGGCGGCGGATGAGGGTCTTGGCGGCGGCGACGGTCGCGGCGCCGATGCTCGTCGTGGTCGCGACGGTGACTGCGAGGGAGGTCAGGCACAGAGGGCACATGTCGGTGGCTCCTTTCGGAGGGACTATGATCGACGCGTGCCCCTGGCAGGGAGTGACATCGATGGCGCGAATGAGAGCGCCGCGGCGCGCGCGCTCGCGACGGGCGATGCCCTTCGGGCGCTCTCGGTGGTGGGTCGGGCGACGGGACCGCTCCCCTTGGCGCTGCGCGGGATTGCGTACGCGCAGCTCGGGGACCTCGAGGCGGCGCGCGATGCGCTCGAGCGCGCCGCGAAGGAGACGAGAGACCGTCGCTTGCTGGCGCGCGTGCGCGCGGCGCTGGTGGAGGTCGCGCTCGGCGAGGGAGACGTCGCTCGTGCCGTGGCGGACGCGCGTGCCTCCGCCCACGAGCTGACCCTTCTGGGCGACCTCCGCAACGCTGCGATGCAACGCCTCGTGCTCGCCCGGGCGGCAGTGCTGCTGGGTCGCGTCGGCGAGGCGCGAGGCGCGGTGGCCGAAGTCCTCGCGACCGAGCTCCCTCCGGACGTGCGTGCCGTCGCGTCGCTCGCGGAGGCCGAGATCGCGACGCGTGCGCTGGCGGCGACGGATGCACGTTCAGCGCTGTCGCGCGCCCGGCCGGCGCTCGAGCGCACGCCGAACCGCCTGCTCGCGCGCGAGATCGACGCGCTGGAGGCGGAGCTGTCGCGCCCCGTCGCGAGGCTGGAGAGCAGCGGGGCTGCGACCGACGCGGACCTCTTCGCGATCGAGCGCGCGGCAAACGGGGCGCTCTTCCTGGTCGACGCGTGCCGCCGTCTCGTCGTCGCCGGGCGCGCGCGCATCCCGCTCGCGAGGCGGCCGGTGCTCTTCACGCTGGTCGTCGAGCTCGCGCGGGCGGCACCCGCGTCGGTGCGGCGCGACGTTCTGGCGGCACGCGTGTTCGAAGCGCGACGGATCAACGCGTCGCACCGCGGCCGCCTGCGGGTCGAGATCGGTCGCTTGCGCAAGCTGCTCGACGGTCTCGACGCCGAGCCCGTGGCGACGGCCGACGGCTACGCGCTCGTCTCGCGCCGCAAGGTGGCTCTCCTCGTCCCGCGCGACCAGGACGACGCTTCGCGGGTCGCCTTGCTGCTCGGTGACGGCGCCACGTGGTCGGCGCAGCGCGTGTCCGAGACGGCCGGCATATCCAAGCGCACGGCGCAGCGTGCGCTGGGCGACCTCGTCGCCAGTGGTCGCGCCGTCCGCATCGGCAGCGGCCGCAACGTGCGCTACCACCGGCCGGCGATGCCGATCGCGTCACGGATGTTACTCCTCGGCCTCGCGCCGAACGTGTCAGAAGAGCATCACGGAGACACGCCATGACGAACACGAACACGCATCCGACATCGAACGATCGCACCCGCAACGAGGACGCCGAGGTGGCGCGGGAGTACGTCCCCTTCGCCGATCGCGGCCACGTGCACGGAGTCACCTTCGACGGTAAGCTCGTATGGTTCGCGCGCAACGACGAGGTGGTCGCGTTCGACCCCGAGACGGAGCGCGTGATGAAGCGCTTCCCGGTCCCGTCGGCCAATGCGGGCACCGCCTTCGACGGCAAGCACATCTACCAGCTCGCCAAGAACGAGATCGTCGTCCTCGATCCCGACGATGGTCGCATCGTGCGAAGGTTCAGCGCCCCTGCCGACGGCGACGCGAGCGGGATGGCCTGGGCGGACGGCTATCTGTTCATCGGGCAGTTCCGCGAGTCGCGCATTCACAAGGTGGACGCGAAGACCGGCGAGGTGGTCAAGACGCTGATGTCCGACCGGTTCGTGACAGGCGTGTCGTGCGTCGACGGCGAGCTGTGGCACGGGGTCAGCTACGACGGCAAGCCCAGCGAGCTACGCCACGTGTCGGGCGACGGCACCGTGCTCGAGAGCCTGAGCGTTCCCGTGGAGGGCATCGCCGGTGTGGAAGCAGCGCCGGACGGTGGCTTCTGGTGCGGGGGCGAGAAGGGGACCCTACGCCTCGTCCGCCGCAAGCGCGCTCGCGCGTGACCTATGGCGAGGGGCGCGCGGGGGGAGGCCTCCACGCGAACCACACGAGCGAGCCAGGGACGACCCATGCGGCGAGAGCGAGAGCGATCCCGTCGTAACGGCCGGTGAGGTCGACGGCTCGCCCGATCAGCGGCTGGGCGATGATGTTGGCGAGCGACAGCGCGCCGGTGAGCACTCCCGCCGCGAAGGACGCACGAGACTGCGGTAGACGCGCGAGAAGGTCGGCAGTGACGAGCGTCCACACGGCGCCGCCGCCGGCCATGCAGAGCACGAAGCACGCGGTCGCCTGCCATGCCGACGAGGCGAACACCAGCAGCGCGACGCAAGCCGTGAGCGTCGCCGCCGCGAGGTGCAGCGCTCTCGGTGGTGCACCGGGAGCACGTACCTGGCGCGTGGCGAGATCGCCGAAGAGGATGGCGCCCATGTCGAAGCCGAGGTTGGGCAGCCACAGGTAGTGGCCCATCGCGCCCTGCTGCACCGCGAAGCTCCGCGCGAGGACCTTGGCCGCCCATGATCCGACGAACCCGGTCACGGGTGTCACGGCGAGGATCGCCGCGAGCGCACGGAGCATCAGCGGATGCTTGAGCACCTGCAGGAGACGAGGGCGCTCCGTGGACGCCGACTCGGGCGTGGACGCGGAGTCGATCGCGGACCGGACATCCGCCCGCCTCGTGAGCAGGACCCATGGGACGATCCACAGGACGCCGGAGGCGGCGGTTCCGAGGAAAGCGAAGCGCCAGCCTCCCGCGTCGTAGAGGGTGCTCGCCAGGGGTGCGGCGATCATGCTGCCGAACGTCGCGCCCGAGATGAGGAAGCCGAATCCGCGCGAACGATCACCCGGAGGAAGCACGCGGCCGATGGTCTGTGCGCCTCCCGGAAAGCCCGGACCCTCGGCGAGGCCGAGCGACACGCGTGCGACGAGGAGGGCACCGAAGCCCGGCACTGCCGCGTGGAACGCGGCCACGACCGACCACAAGAGGACCGAGACGACCAGCCCGCGCCGCGCGCCGGCGCGGTCGATCCACCACCCCGAGAGCGGGACGGAGACGAGGTACGCGAGCGAGAAGGCCGAAACGAGCGTGCCGTACGCCGTCTCGGAGATGCCCAGGGCGCGCGTGACGGACGGCGCCAGGATGGCGAGCGTCGCGCGATCGACGTAGCTCACCGTCATCGTGAGCGCGGCGACGATGGCGACGGCCCACGCGATGCGACGGGGAGGCACGGCCGCGAAAGCTGGCGGCTCTCGTCGGCGACGTCAAGCGGTCGACGTCGGGGTAGACTTCCGGCGCCGTGATCGAACGCACCATCTTCTCCGACGGGCACAAGCAGTTCCGCGACTCGTTCCGCAAGTTCCTCGAGAAAGAGGTGCTGCCGTTCCACGCGGAGTGGGAAGAGCAGGGGTTCGTCGACCGGAAGCTCTGGTCGAGGGCAGGGGAGGCGGGGTTTCTCTGCCCCTCGATGCCCGAGGAGTACGGCGGCTCGGGCGCCGATCGCCTCTATTCGGTCGTCATGATGGAGGAGATCGCGCGCGCGAACACGACCGGCATCGGCTTCGGCCTCCACTCCGAGATCGTCGCGCCGTACATCCTGCACTACGGCTCCGAGGAGCAGAAGAAGCGGTACCTGCCGGCAATGGCGCGCGGAGAGATCGTCGGCGCCATCGCGATGAGCGAGCCGGCCGCAGGGTCCGACTTGCAGGGCATCCAGACGACCGCGGTGAAGGAAGCCGGCGGCGCAGGCTACGTCGTCAACGGCAGCAAGACCTTCGTCACCAACGGCTGGCACGCGGACCTCGTCATCACCGTCGCGAAGACCAACCCCGCCGCGGGCGCGAAGGGCACGAGCCTTCTTATCCTCGAGCGCAACATGCCGGGCTTCGAGAAGGGCCAGCGCCTGAAGAAGGTCGGGATGAAGGCGCAGGACACGAGCGAGCTTTTCATGAACGACGTGCGGGTCCCGCGCGCGAACCTACTCGGCGAGGAGAACCAGGGGTTCGTCTACTTGATGAAGGAGCTTCCGTGGGAGCGCCTGCAGATCGCGATCGCCGCGGTCGCCGGCGCGCAGGCGGCCATCGAGTGGACGGTCGAGTACGTGCGATCGCGCAAGGTCTTCGGCACCACGGTGTCGACCTTCCAGAACACGCGCTTCACGCTCGCGGAGGTGCAGACCGAGGTGCAGATCGCCCGCGTCTTCGTGGACCGATGCATCGAGCTGATCCTCGAGGAGAAGCTCGACACGGCGACCGCCTCGATGGCCAAGTACTGGTGCACCGACCTGCAGGGCAAGGTCGTCGACGAGTGCGTGCAACTGCACGGAGGCTACGGGTACATGTGGGAGTACCCAATCGCGCGGGCCTACGCGGACGCGCGCGTGCAGCGGATCTACGGCGGGACGAACGAGATCATGAAGGAGCTCATCACCCGGTCGATGGGGTTGGGGGGCAAGTAGCCCGTTCGACGATGCGCGCATCGACGTGGCTCGGGGTGGCCATCGCACTCTCGGCGTGCAGTCAGGCGGGCTTGTCGCGCACCGTCGATGCACCGGTCGCCTCGTCGAAGGCCGATCCCGACTGGTCGGATCCCGCGGAGTACCGGATCGATCGGCCGACGGAGGAGGTCGGCCAGAGGATCTTCGAGCGCACGGGCATCGGCGATCCGTACCGAACCGGCATTCCGTACCCCGTCTTCCTCGCGATGTTCGAGATGCACCCGGAGCTCCTCGGAGAATCGCCGCAAGCGCTGGCGACGCGCTTCGGGTTCACGGGTCGCAAGGCGGACGCTGCGAGCGACGACCGCGACGTCCGCGAAGGCCTGCCGCTCGGTCTGCACCTGACCGACGATCCGAACACGCACATTCCCTTCGTCGTGCACAACTGCGCGCTCTGCCACGCGGACGTGGTCAAGTGGCCCGGCGGCGAGAAGGTCGTGCTCGGCATGGGCAACCGCCGCATTCGCATCCATGCCTTCGAAGCCGCGCTGGCGCGGGTCGTCGGCTCGCCCGGCTTCGACAAGGAATCGGTCGGCCGCGTTGCAGCGAGGATCTCGCGCGAGAGGGGGATCCCATGGTCGATGGACTGGAGCGACCGCGTGGTGGGTGCGACGATCCGCGGGCTCGATGCGCACTATGCCTCGCGAGCCGCGCTCCTGCGGCAGGCGAGCGAAGGACTGCCCGGGCGCGTGGCGACCATCGAGTCGTTTGCCGTGGAGCTCGCGCATCTCCTGGGCCGCGAGGTTCGGGGTTCCGGCACGATCGGCTGGGCGAAGATCCCCGACACCATCGGGTTCACAGAGAAACGCACGCTGAGCTGGGACGGCGGCAGCGAGGGCCCGAGCGACGCGCTCGTGGTCGATGCCGACATCGCGGCGGGTGTGCGGCTGGCGTGGCTCTATGCGCATCCGCTCCAGGGAGCGAGCCTCTCCACGTTCTTGCGCCACATGCCGCGGGACCTCCCCTTTCCGGGACCGATCGACGCAACCCTGGCACGTCGCGGCAAGATGACCTTCGAGCACGCCTGCTCGCGCTGTCACGGGACTTACGAGGACGACGGGCGGGTCAGGGCGTACGTCGAGCACGTGGTGCCCATCGACGTCCTGGGTACCGACCCGGCGCGCACGATGGCGGTGACCGACGACTTCGTCGCCGCGGCCAACGATCCCCGTCTGGTCCGCGGTGGGCTGAAGCTCGTGACCACGCGCCGGACGCTCGGCTACGTACCGCCGGTCCTGACCAGCATCTGGGCCCGTGCGCCCTACGGCCACGCGGGGCAGTGGCCGAGCCTCGCGGTGCTCGCGACTCCGCCTGCACGGCGGCCGATCCGCTTCGTCGTCCACGCCGACGCGCCGCTGGATCTGGAAAGGGTGGGAGTCGCCTGCGACGAGGCGACGACCGCGCCGGCGGGGGGCGACTACCTTCAGGACGGCACGGCGGCGGGCTTCCAGGTCACCGGCCACCCGTTCCTCGCCGATCTCGGTGCGGACGAGTCGAAGGCGGTCATCGAGTACCTGAAGACCCTGTAACCTGTTCGACGTGGGGTCCTCCGTTTCACCCTCGATCCGTGCAGCGTTCGAGCACGTCGAGGACCCCGTGATCATCGCAGACCCGAGCGACGGCGCGTGCGTGGTCCACGTCAACGCCGCGTTCGAACGCGCCTCTGGATACGCATCGCGCGAGGCCGTCGGGCGCTCCATCGAGGAGCTGCTGCGCCCGCGTGTCGTCGCCGGAGAGCCCGACGTCGTGGTGATGACGCGCGCCAACGGCGAGGACTACGTCGTGCGGCGGAGGCGCGCGCCGCTCGACCCGGCCACCCACGAGGGCTCCCTGGTGGTCGAGGTGCACCGCGACGTGACCGCCGAGCGGGCTCTCGGAGAGAGCGAGGCGCTCTACCGGAAGCTCGCCGAGCGTTCGAGCGACCTCATCTCCCGCACCGACTCGCACGGAAGGTGCATCTACATGTCGCCGTCGTGTCGCCAGGTTCTCGGCTACGAGCCGGACGAACTGATCGGACGCCTCGCGCTGATCGACCTCGCGCACCCCGAGGACCGCGCGCGGCAGCACGAGGTGCTGGCGAATTTCGTGAGACACGGCATCACGTCGCCAACGCCTCTCTGCATCCGGATCCGCCGCAAGGACGGGACGTACGCGTGGCTCGAGACGTTGACCCACGTCGAGCGTGATCCCGAAGGAAGGATCGTGGAGGTGCAGTCGTGGGCGCGCGACGTGAGCGCCCGGATGCTGGCGGAGCAGGCCCTGTCCCAGTCGCAGGCGGGCTTCCGATCGCTCCTGGATCGGCTGCCCGACGGCGTCGCCGTTCACCGCGACGGCGTCATTCTCTACGCGAACCCCGAGATGCTGCGCATGATCGCGTGCGACCGCGCCGAGGACCTCGTGGGTCGTTCGCTCCTCGACTTCGTGCATCCGGACGAGCGCGATTCGGTCCGCGAACGTCTCCGCGACGATGGCCGTCCCGGAGCTCGTTCGCGCGAGCGCCGCATCGTCGCCCGCGATGGGTCGGAGCGCGTCCTCGAGGTCACGGCGCTGCCGGTGATCTTCGAAGGCGCCGTCGCGTTCGTCGCGATCTGCCACGACGTGACCCAGCGCAAGCAGATGGAGGAGCGTCTCGCGCTCGCCGAGCGCATGGCGCTCGTGGGACGGCTCGCGTCCGGGGTCGGCCACGAGATCAACAACCCCCTCGCGTACATGCTGGGCAGCCTCGAGCTCGCGCGCGCCGACCTGGCGGCGTTCGACAGGGAGGCGCCGGCCCGCGAGGGGCTCGAGCGTCTCGAGAGACACGTTCGGACGGTGCGAGAGGGAGCGGAGCGCGTGCGGGACATCGTGCGCGACCTCAAGTCGCTCTCGGCGACGAGCGAGGACCGCCTCGGGCCGGTGGACGTCGAGCACGCGCTCGACGTCGCTGCTGCGACGGCGGCCCACGAGATCCGCCTGCGCGCCAGGCTCGTCAAGGAGTACGGTTCCGTGGCGCGCGCGTGGGCGAGCGAGGGGCGCCTCACGCAGGTGTTCGTCAATTTGCTGGTCAACGCCGCTCAGGCCATTCCGGACGGTGAGGCGCACGAGAACGAGATCCGCATCTCGACGCACGACGAGGGCGAACACGTCGTCGTCGAGATTCGCGACACGGGAACGGGCATCGCGCCGCAGGACCTCCCGCGCATCTTCGAACCGTTCTTCACGACGAAGGCGAAGGGCGTCGGCACCGGGCTGGGACTCTCCATCTCGCACGCGATCGTCGCCGCGCACGGCGGAACGCTCACGGCCGAACCGTCGTCACCTCGCGGGGCGCTCTTCCGTGTCACGCTCCGCGCGTCGATCGAGGCAAGCGCCCCGCTATCGCCGCGCGGCGCTCCTGTCTCCGACGGGCCGAGAGGGCGCGTCCTGCTCGTCGACGACGAGCCTCGCACGGCGATCGTGCTCGCGGAGCTCCTGTCGCAGCACGACGTGACGCTCGCCCACAGCGGACGCGAAGCCATCGCGCGCCTCGCCGCGGACGTGTCCTTCGACGCGATCGTGTGCGATCTGCAGATGAACGACGGCACCGGCGTGGACGTCTACGAGTACCTGATTCAACGCGCGCCCGACCTCGCGCGGCGCGTGATCTTCATGACCGGCGGTGCCTTCACCCAGACCGCGCGCGCGTTCCTCGACCGCTGTCCGCAGCCGGTGCTCGAGAAGCCCTTCGAATCGACAAGCCTCGCCGCCCTCGTGGGCGGGATGATCCGCCCGGGCCGCACGAATCGCTGAGCGCGAGGGTCCCGCTCGTGGGACAATGCCAGGTGCAGCGGAGGTAGGGATGGGCCGCCTGCTTCGATTGCAGGGCGCTTGCGCGATCCTCGTCGCGTGCGCGGCGTGCGGCAGCTCAGCGCAGAACGACGCCGCGGACGCGTCGCTGTCCGAGGGGGGCGACGACGCCGATGGCGGAACGGGGGTGGGTCCCGATGGCTCGCCCGGGTGCGACGGCTGCGGAGGTGGACGCGATGGCGGCGGCACGGATCGCGACGGCGGCAGCTCCTCGGACGGCGGCGGTGGCGACGGATCGAGCAGCGGTGGCGCATCGACCACGAGCGTCCTCACGTACCACAACGACAATGCCCGCACGGGGCAGTATCCGAAGGAGACGCTCCTCACTCCGTCGAACGTCAACGCGACGTCGTTCGGCAAGAAGTTCTCGCAACCGGTCGACAGTTACGTGTACGCGCAGCCGCTATTCGTCCCCGCGCTGAAGGTGGGAGGCCAGACGCACGACGTCGTCTTCGTCGTGACCGAGAACGACAGCGTCTACGCGTTCGATGCGGACGCCGCCGGCCCCGTGCTCTGGCACACGAACGTCGGCATGGCGCTCTCGTGCTCGGACCTGAACGATTGCGGGGACCTCGTTCCTGGCGCCGGCATCACCGGCACGCCCGTCATCGATCCGAGCACGCAGACGATGTACCTCGTCGCCCTGAGCAAGGACTCGGGGGGCAAGTTCCACCACCGCCTGCACGCGCTCGATCTCACGACGGGCGCCGAGAAGCTCGGCGGCCCGATCGACGTCTCGCCGACGGCGCCGGGCACCGGCGCCAACAGCCAGAACGGCACGGTGCAGTTCGACCCCGGCACGCACTACCAGAGGTGCGCGCTGCTGCTCGAGGGCGGAGTCGTTTACGTCGGCATCGGATCGAACGCCGAATCGAACACGGACAACCACGGCTGGGTCGTCGGGTACAAGGCCAGCGACCTCACGCCGACGATGACCTTCTGCACGTCGCCGAACGACAACTGGGTGTCGGTCTGGCAGTCGGGGGGCGGCCCCGCGTCCGATTCGGCCGGATACGTCTACCTCGAGACGGCCAACGGCACGTTCGACGTGGACACCGGCGGCAGCGACTACGGCGACAGCGCGCTCAAGCTCGACCCGAGCGGCAAGGTCGTCGACTACTTCACGCCGTTCAACCAGGCGGCCCTCAGCGGCGCCGACATCGACTTCGGATCGGCGAACCCGGTGGTCCTCCCTGACCAGACCGGTCCCGTCGCCCACGAGCTCCTCGCGTCGGGCAAGCCGGGCATCCTCTACCTCCTCAATCGAGACGCGATGGGGCACTTCCACGCTGGGAGCGACAGCCAGATCGTTCAGTCGGTCTCGGCGTTCCCCAACACGTCCGGCGTCACGAGCGGCATCTTCATGTCGCCCGCGTACTGGAACGGCAACGTGTACGTCGCAGGCATCGACGGCAGTGTCCAGGCATTCGGCTTCAGCGCCGGACGCCTGTCGACCGCGCCGACCTCGCAGACGTCGCAGCAGTTCTCGTTCCCCGGCGCCACCGTGAGCGTCTCGTCGAACGGATCGGCGGCGGGCATCGTGTGGGTGCTCGACGGCTCGGGCGGTGTCCTCTACGCGTTCGACGCGACGAACCTCGCGACGGAGCTCTACGACACGAACCAGGCGTCGGGTGGCCGGGACACGCCCGGGCAGCCGGTGAAGTTCGCGGTCCCCACGGTCGCCAACGGTCGCGTGTACGTGGGGACGCAGACGGAGCTCGACGTCTACGGCCTCTAGAACGAGGCGGTACTCACCACTGGCCCGTGAGGGCGAGCCCTCGCAGAGACGGAGCCACCATCGGCGCGAGTGACAGCGAAGGCGTGGCGTCGACCCGTTCGCGAGCCCGGAACGCGCGTCCTATCGACCAACCGATGCACTGGCCGATGACGGCTCCGGCGAGCAGATCCGACGCCCAGTGCTCGTCACCGGACAGCAGACCGACGCCGACCGCCGCTGCCACCGGATAGCCCACGAACGGGATCCAGAGCTCGCCGGAGCCGTAGTACGCCGTCAGAGCCCCGACGACGGAGAACGCAGACGCCATGTGGCCCGACGGCCACGCGGCAAATGGCCACGACCAGATCTGGAACGGCGCGAACGCGTGGGCTTCGTTCGGCGGATACTCACGGCCCACGCCGACCTTGAGCACGAACGTCGTGGCGGACGCGACCGCCAGCGCCTGAAGGGCGGCGCTTCCGGCGCCCGCGGCGTCGCGTTCATGGAGAACGACGCCGACCAGCCATGTGCCGGGAGCCACCGTCAGCGGCAGGATGTAGCCGGCCAGGCTCGCCGCCGTCCCGTACGTGCTCGACGCGAGATGCTCCCGGGTTGCATCCCGAATCGACTCGTCGGCGCCGCTGAACGCCAGGCCGGCACTGGCGCCGACGGCACCGGCATAGAAGAGGAGGTTCGTCCCGCCGAATGCCTCCAGGAGATCGGAACCGACGGCGTCCAGCGGCGTCGGCAGCGGCGCCGAGCACGCGGGAGGATTCGTCGGTAGGCACGCGGGCATCGACTAGTATGGCAGCCGATGCAAAAGATTCCCGTACTCGCGATCGTCGTGGTCCTCGGCCTGGTCGGCGCAGGCTGCGACAACGCGACGATCATCTCGCCCACCGGTACAGGCGTGACCGGCGACGGCAGCGTCTGCGAGGACGCAAACTGCACCGCCGGCAACGTGACGTGCGGGTCGCTGACCTGCTTCGGCGGCGAGCAGTACTGCGCCGTGACGGCCGCCGGGTGCGGCGACGGTGGCGTGACTCCGCAGAAAGCCTACGCATGCCCGAACCTGCCCGTGACCTGCGGCCAGGGCGCAGGCTGCTCGTGCCTCGGAAGCCTGGGGGCCGGGTGCTCGTGCGTCGAGCAGAGCGGAACCCCGATCGTCACGTGCTGCGTGGCCGACGCGGGCGTGGCCGAGGCTTCGGCCGACGCACCGAGCGACGGCTCGTCCGACGCCACCCACGACTAGGGGGTGTCCCTAGTTCTGCAGCCACAGCCATGCGCATGCGACCTGAGTGAGTGCGAGGAAGTTGCGAGCCGTCTTCTCGTAGCGGGTGGCGATGGCGCGGAAGCGCTTCAGGTTGTGGAAGAAGACCTCGACGAGGTAGCGCCGGCGATAGAGTTGCCTGAGGAGCCGGTGTTTGACGGGGCGCTCCGGCTTCGAGTGAATGACCGGCTTCATGCCCTTGTCGCGCACAGCCTGCAGGAAGCGGTTCGAGTCGTAGCCGGTATCGCCGATCAGAGCCTTGCCTCGCGCGTGTTCGAGCAGCTCGTCGGCAGCGATCATTTCGTGCCTTTGCCCCTGCGTGATTGCGATGTGGATCGGCCTCGACTTGGTGTCGACGACGGCGTGGAGCTTGGTCGAAAAGCCTCCTCGAGAGCGGCCCAGAGCATTTCTGATGACCCCCCTTTTCCTCCCGACGCATCCTGGTGTGCGCGGACGACTGAGCCGTCGACGATGGAGCCGACGTCGTCGATCTCTAACTGGAGTTCTTTGAAGATCGCTTCCCAGTGCCCCTTCTTCGCCCAGTTGTTGAAGCGGTTGTAGACCGACTTCCACGGCCCGAATCGCTCCGGCAGATCCCGCCAAGGCATCCCCGTCTTGGCGCGGAAGAGAACAGCTTCGATGAAGACGCGGTCGCCCAACGTGGCCGCTGGACCGCTCTTCTGCTTAGGCAGAACCTTCTGCAACCGACGCCATTGCTCGTCGCTCAGTGCGTGTCGACGCATCCCAATTTTTGATCATGCCTGCGCTCGCCACACAATGGTTTGCTGCAAGCGATCGAGATGATCCAGCTTTTCGGCGCGCAGAACTAGGGACACCCCCTAG
>DASVWO010000205.1:0-4349 GCA_036393165.1 Polyangiaceae bacterium
CTGGCAGTCGGCGGCGCGCGTCGCGATCATCTCGCGACGCGTCTCGGCGATGCCGAGGCGGAAGGGCGACGCGCTCACGTTGACGACGAGCTCCGCCCCCGCGTACGCGCGGCGCCGCATCGGCCCGTCGGGGGACCAGCCGTCCTCGCACACCTCGAGGGCGAGCACGCCGAAGTCGAGCTCGAAGACCCAGTCGCCGAAGGGCACGCCGTCGACGGTGTCGTGCAGGCCTGCCGCGCCGCGCGCCATCGTGCGCGCCTCGTAGAACACGTTGTAGAGTGGCAGCTTCTCCTTCGGCACCATCCCCCAGACGCGCCCGGCGTGCACGAGCGCCGCCACGTTGTAGAGATGAGGCCCGCGCGCGCACACGAGCCCGAGCACCGAGGCGCACGGCAGGCTCGCGGTCTCGCGGGCGAACCGGCGAAGTTCGACGCGCTGCGCCTCCACGAAGCCGCGCCACTGCACGAGGTCTTCGGGCGGGTAGCCGCCGATGACCTGCTCGGGCATTGCGACGAGGGTCGCCCCGTCGGCCGCTGCCGCACGCGCCGCCGCGATGGCGCGGTCGGTGTTGGACCGGGTGGCGCCCACGGTCGCGTTGACGTTGGCGAGTGCGACCCGGACGAGCCTCATGGTGACCTATGTAGGGTCAGGCTAGCGTGTGTCACGCCAGTGTCGTAGGTCTTCCGGGGCATGGCGCGCGGCTCGCTTCTCGGCCTGGGCATCGGCAGCGCCGTCCTCGTGCTCGCCCTGGTCATCGGCGGCGTGCTCCTCCTGCGCAGATGCAGCAGCGGCTCGGCAGGCGACGCGACGGCGGCGGCGCCGGACCGCGGGGCAACGGCTGCCAGCGAGGGCATGAACGCCAAGGGGACCGCCGAGATGCGGCAGCTCGGGTGCGAGCAGGCCCTCGTCGTGGACATGGCGCGCGTCCTCGGCGGCGCAAGCCACATCGAAGCAGGCGAGCCGCGCTGGATGGTCACTTGCGACGTCGGTTCGGCCTCCCCGCCCGCGTGCGAGCGGGTGGCCGCGACGTACTTCGGCGCCGTCGGAACGCCCGACGGCAACGTGTGCGTGCGCGTGTCGCGCACGGGAGCCGCGCAGCCGTCGTGCTCGCGCCTCTACGCGCCGAACGGCGCCGACCTGGGGACGTTCCCTCGCGCCCGCTGAAGCGGTCGTCTGGTGTTCGAGTCCGCACTCCTCGAGCGTGCGGACTCAGGGCTTCGGCTGCGCGTTCGCGACGAGGTTGGCCACGTTGGGGACGAGCGTGATCTCGATGCGCCGGTTCTTCGCCATCGAATCCGGCGTCGAGTTGGGCGACACGGGATCGTACGGGCCGTAGCCCGCCGCCGACAGCTGCGACGGGTCGACGCCCTTGTCGACGAGGAGCTTCACGACCGCGATGGCGCGCGCCGTCGAGAGCTCCCAGTTCGTCGGGAACTCCTTCTTCTTGTCGGTCGTGATGGGCTGCGTGTCGGTGTGCCCGGCAACCTGGAACCGCTTCGCGCCGACGGTGCGCAGCGTCGCGGCGATCTCGCCGATCGCCGTCTTGCCGTCGGGCTTCACCTCGGCCTCGCCCGTGTCGAAGAGCACGTCGTTGTGGAGCTGCAGCACGACGCGCCCGTGCCGCGTCGTCACCTTGAGGTGCCCGGCGTCGATCATGTGCTTGAACTTCGCCTGCAGGTCCGCGAGCAGCTTGCCGCGCTCCTCGGCCTCCTGGAGCTCCGCCTTCTGCTCGTCGGTCATCGCCTGCGACTGCGCGAGCCCGAGGGAGCTCTTGAGCTGCGCGAGCTCCGCGGCGTCGCTCGCCACCTGCTGCTGCAGCGAGGCAACCTGCGCCTTGGCTGCCTCGGCTTCCTGGGACTTGGCGGCGTAATCCTCGCGCGACACGCCACAGCCGAGCGGGAGGAGAGCGACGAGCACGAGCGCGATCCGGCGAATCATGCGCCGGAGCGTACCGCAACGCGCGCCCTTCACTCCTCCGGGTTCGTCTCCTGGAAGTTCGGCGCGATGTTGAGGGTGAAGCTCGGGCTGATCGCGCCGGCGAGCGAGAAGGTCGACAAGATGCCGTCGCCGTTCAGGTCGCCGTTGGCGGTGCCGGTGAACGAGTCGCCCGCGTTCCCGCCCGATCCCGTCAGCGTGTAGCAGTACATGTAGTACTGCGGCTGATCGATCGTGAAGTGCAGGCACGCGAACCCCGAGTTGCCCGCCGAATCCATGTTCCAGTCCGAGACGGCCGACTGGTACTTGCGACCCTGCACCTGCGAGGCCGTCGAAGGGACCGACGCCGACGCGGACTTGCAGAGGGCGCGCGACAGCGTGGCGGCCTGGCCCTGCGGGAGCACGCTCCCGCTCATGTGCTCTTGCTCGTAGACGCCGACCGCTGCCTGGGCCATGCGCCCGAGCGCGTTGCGCGCCTCGGCGGTCTTCGCGCTCGCGAGGTACTTGCGCACGCCGTAGACCGCGAGGACGGCGAGGATGCCGACGATCGCGACGACGATCATCAGCTCGATGAGGGTGAAGGCGCGACGCCTCGCTCGCCTTCCAATCGTGATCGTCACCATCACCCCGGGCCCTCCTATGGGCATCATCTCGCACGCTAGACGCTGTACCTGCGTACTGTCCAGGTGCGATAAGCACGCCTCGTGCCGCCTCAGGTTTGTCGAATGGGGCCCCGACCCCATTCGGGTTCCGGGTGTTTGCGCTCCCAAGCATGACAATTTGCGTCCTTCGGCGCAGTGCGCCGTGGACAAAGTTCGCTCGGGGACCCGTCAAAAAGTGTAGCGAAGCCCCAGGGCTGCATCCCACAGGATCGGGGTGTCGCCCCCACCTATCGAGCGGGAGAAGCCCTGCGCGTCACGCGCTCCGCCTTGCGCGACGAGCGCGATGTGGCGATCGATCTGGTACCACTCCACGCCGAGCCGGCCGCCGATCGCCAGGTGCGGGCTCTCGGCGTTGGGGTACCCGAGGATCGCCAGCGATTCGTGCGGCACGTAGGCCGTGAGCGCGCCGATGTCTCCCTGGACGAAGAAGGCGACGCGATCGGTGGCGTGCACCGTGACGCGCGCTCCGCCGCCGAAACCCCAGATGGGGAACGCCATCGAGTGCGACGGGTCGGCCGCCTCGCTCGTGTCGGTCAGCGCGAGCTCGGCGGAGCCGTAGACCATGAGCCAGCGGAGCACCTCGTAGCCGAGCTGCGTGTGCAGCCAGAACCCCGGAGGCGCGACGTGCCGGAAGTTGCCTGCGAAGCCGAGGGCCCCGGCGGTCGTCTCGAGGACGACGCCCTTGTGGCGCGGACGGACCGGAGGCGCCTCCGCGGGAGGCTCGGGAAGCGTGCTCTCGCTCGCACTCGTCGCCGCGGGCTGGGTGAGGCCCGGTTCGGCCTTCGTGGAGAAGTCGATCTTCGTCTCGGGCGTGAGCTCGGGCTGCTGCTGCGGTTGCTGCTGCTGCGCGGACGCGTCCGCGCAGACGAGAAGCACCGCGAAGCCACTCAGCGCGAGCGCCGACCGCACGCCCCCGAGGCTACCACGCTAATCCGCGATCGCGTCGACTGCGACCAGCGCGTGCTCCACGACGTCCGCGAGCTCGTCGACGAGGAGCAGCGGCTCCCACGCGTTCGTGTGCGACGTGCGCGCTTCCACGGCGCGGAACGCCAGCCCGTACTGCCCGCCACCGAGCGGCGTCAGTCGCGCGAAGGCGTCTCCTTGCCACAAGCTGAGAAGCACGTGAGGACCGTTCACGCGCGCCCACACCGGCAGCGACGGGCGCCCCAGCGCGTCGATGTAGTCGCGCACGCGTTCGATGAAGGACCGCGTGTCCTGCGGGATCACGCGGTGCTCGCCCGGAACGTGAAGGATATCCGGCTGCATGCGCATATCCGCTATCAGCCGTGAAGCGTGGGGGCCAAGTTCCTGCCCTACTTGGCGCCCCTACTTGGCGAGCCACCCCTTGAGCATGCGCTTGGTCGTCGCGCCGCCCACGGTCGCGATGGAGTCGACCAGCGGGATCTCTTTCGGGCACACCTCGACGCAGTTCTGCGCCTTGCCGCAGCCCTCGACGCCGCCCGCGCCCATCACCGTGTCGAGCCGCTCGCCCGCGTGCATCGCGCCGCTCGGGTGCAGGTTCTTGAGGAGCACCTGGCTGAGCGCGGCCGGGCCGACGAAGTCACTCGCGCCGTTGATCTGCGGGCACGCCTCGAGGCAGCACCCGCACGTCATGCATCGCGAAAGCGGGTACTGCTCCTCCTGGCTCGCCTGCGACTGGCGCGGCCCGGGCCCCAGCTCGTGCGATCCGTCGAGCTCGATCCACGCCTTCACGCGCACCAGATCGGAGAACATGCGCGACCGATCGACGAC
>DASVWO010000206.1:0-14671 GCA_036393165.1 Polyangiaceae bacterium
GGCATGCTCTCGGCCGACAACCTGGTCGGAACCGATCCGATGTTCGTGAACGCGGCGATGTACGACTACCACCTCAAGATGGGATCGCCCGCCATCGGCATGGGCGTGGCCCAAGGCTCGGCGGGCCCGTTCCCCCTGACGCCGGTGTTCGAGTACTTCCAGCCCGTGTCGTCGGTGGCTCGCCTGACGGCGAAGGATCTGGGCGCATTCGAGTATGGCACGCCCACGGGCAACCCGAGCATGGATGCGGGAGCCGAGAGTCCCGACGGCGCGGTGTCCGGAAGCAGCAGCAGCGGCGGGGGCAGTGGCGGCGGCAGCGGCAGCAGCAGCAGCAGCGGAGGCTCGAGCGGCTCGGGATCGAGCAGCGGCAGCGCGAGCAGCTCCAGCGGCGGGGGCAGCGGCAGCAGTGGCGGCAGCAGCAGCTCGAGCAGCGGGGGCTCCGACGACGGCGGCAGCAACGGCGCGACGCCCGGCAACAACAGCGGGTGCGGATGCGTGACGGCGGGGAACACGCCGGGCGCTTCCTTCGCCCTGTTCGGGCTCGGCCTCGCCGCGGCGCTCCTGGCGCTCGGTCGACGCCTCAGGCGTTGAGCCCCTCGCGCACCAGGCGCACCTGCGGCCTTACTTGGATATCCGGCGGACCGTCCCATCCGCGAACTGCGTGAAGTACACGTAGTTCGCGTCGACGGCGAGGTAGCCCGACAGACCGTCCAGCCCCGTAGCGATCACCGTCGGGCCGGACGAGCCGCACCCGAACTTCGGACACTTCATGATCGACCCCTCCGAGTACACCAGGGCACTCCCAGCATCGTTGGTGTTCGGTCCACGGACCGTCCAGTAGACGTCCGTCGGATCCGCGACGATGCGCATCGCCCCTCCGACGTTCCAGGCCCAGACCGGCGCCACCCCGCCGTCGGGCTCCCCGACCTTGGGCAGCGCGCCGACCACGTCGCCCCATCCCCACGCGTAATAGAGCGTCGTGTCGTCCACGAAGACATTCGGCGAATCGAAGTCGTTCCAGAACTCTCCGGCATCCGCCTTCGCCAGCGTTGCGAGCTGCGCGAAGGATCCGCCACCATCGGGCGCGAGCAGCGGTGCAGCGGCGGCGACCGATCGCAACACGCCTTCGCCACCACTGAAGTACACATCGGTATCGTCGAGCGCGATGGAGCCGGGTCCGAAGGCGAACGGAGGCGCCATCGCGATCTCGCCAGACGGGCCTGCGTCCGCGGGCTGAATGCGCCATACGCCGGTGACGCCGCTGGACTGTGAAGTGGTCCCGTAGGTGCCGCCCCAGAAGAAGCCCGCGTCGCCGAGCGCCAGGCCGGTCGCGTACGTGTACGGCCCGGCTGCGGGCAGTGCCTCTGCGGGACCGGGGCAACCCGATTTCGGGCAGCGCGCGATGGGCGGAAGTCCGCAGGGAATGCGAGCGTCGCAAAGTCCTGCGCGACGAGGGTCACGTTGGAGCCGTCGAGGCTTGCTCGCCAGATGGCCGGTGAGTCGAAGGCGCCGGCGGAGTCGGTTGGCGTGGATGCGTCGGCGGCGCTCCCTTCGACGGGTGCGTCGGGGACGCTCGCGTCGGCGATCGTCGCCATGTCCTCTCCAGCGTCCTGCGAGGGAGCGGCCGCGGAGCCGCCGCATGCCAGCAGACTGCCCGAAAGCGCGGCCATCGGGAGGGAACGTGGAAGCACCTGCGTACGACGTGCATCGGACTCGGCTCATTCAAGCACAAGCCGCTCGCGCGCCGTCTTGACGCCCAGCAGCTCGGGTATGCGCGCGTCGAGGATGGGACCGAGCAAGACGCTCGCCAGGATCGCGGCGAGCCGCAGGGCGGTCCGATCGTCGTGGGCGCGCCGTTCGACGAGCCACACTGTCGGACAGCGTCGCGCCAGGAGCCCCAGCCCGCCCCCGGCGCGAGCCTCGGCGGCATCGGCGAGCGCACGGTCCTCGGGCTCGACGGCGCGGGCCACGACTCTCCTCGGCTCTGGCGCGTCGCCCCCGTGGGCGACGACGATCGTGTCGCCCTCGCCGGCCTGCAGGCGCGTCGCGAAGAAGCGGGCGGCGTGCGCGTCCCAGGCGGACACGTCGCGCGTCGGCTCCTTCGACTGAGAGAACACGAGAAAGGACGAGTCGCGCGAGAGCACGGCGGATTCGGCGCCGATGCTGGCACGAGCTACGCTCCGGCGTCCAATGACGCTCGCGCTCGTCGACGCCCATTGCCACCTCGACGCCCACCACTTCCCGGAGGGTCCCGACGCCGTGATGGATCGCGCCGCGGCGGCGGGCGTCATCGGTTTCATCGTCGTCGGAGTCGGCGAGGACCTCGCGCCGGCACGCAACGCCGTCGCCCTCGCACGGCGCGTCCCCGACCGCGTCGCCGCCTGCGTCGGCATCCACCCGCACGACGCACGCACCTGGAGCGACGCCGCGCACGCCGAGCTGCGCACGCTCGCGCAGAGCGCCGAGGTCGTCGCCGTCGGCGAGATCGGCCTCGACTACCACTACGATCACTCGCCGCGCGAGGTGCAGCGCGACGTCTTCGCGCGGCTCATCGGCCTGGCGCGCGAGCTGCGAAAGCCCATCGTCGTCCACACCCGCGAGGCCGCCGAGGACACGCTGGCGATCCTCGAGCGCGAAGGCGCACGCGACGTGGGGGGCATCATCCACTGCTTCAGCGAGGACCGGCCCTTCGCCGCACGCGCCCTCGATCTCGGGTTCGACGTGTCCTTCTCGGGCATCGTGACCTTCAAGACCGCCCGCGCCGTGCAGGACGTCGCCATCTGGGCCCCGCTCGACCGCATCCTCGTCGAGACCGACAGCCCTTACCTCGCGCCCGTCCCCATGCGCGGAAAGCGCTGCGAGCCGGCGATGGTATCCCACACCGCACGACGCGTGGCCGAGCTGCGCGGCGTCTCGGCGGAAGAGGTGGCCGAAGCGACGACTCTCAACGCCCAGAGGAGGTTCGGGAAGAGCTTCCGCGCATTACAATAGGGAGTAGGGAGCTCTTGGCTGCTGAGCCGACCACCACCAAACGGACCCACGGGCTGACCGTCGCGTGGCTCGCTTCGGTCGCGCTGCACGGCGCGGCGATCGGGAGCTTCTTCCTGCTGGCGCTGTGGAGGCTCGGGCCGGAGGCTCCGCCCCCGGCGGTCGAGACGGGCGCTGGCGGCACGGAGCCCACCCCGGGCGCGACGATCGCCGTGGATCTGCCCGTCGTCGGCGAGGGCATCCGGCTCGAGGATCGCCCACCGGACCCGACGGGCGATCCCCCGCGCGTCTCCGGCGGCGACTCCGTCGCACGACTCGACATGGGCGCCTCCGGCCACGGCGGCGACCCCACCGTGCCGTCTCCGGCGCTCAATCTCGCCGACCGGAACGAGCGCATGCGCCTCTCGCCGGATCTCGTTAGCCGCATCGACCGCGACCAGCTCCAGCGCCTTCGCGTCGCGCGCGTGCGCCAGTCGTGGGAAGACCGCCGATCGACCACGCACCCGACCGAGCTGACGCTCATCGTGACGGGCCCGGGCAGCGTCATGGAGCGTCGCCCCAGCGCGCGCACGATGCCCGACCGCGGCGCGCTCGCCTCCCCTTCCCCCGTGGTGCAAGGCGGCGACGTCGGCGGCCCCGGCGACGTCGGCGAAGGCGATCGACCGCTCGGAGGCGCGCAGGCGGGCACCGTGGGCAGCGCGCCCGGACTCGGCGTGAACCAGGGACGTGCCGGCGTCGATCACCGCACGTCGGCTCCCATCGCGAGCGCGCGTCCCGACGTCACCCAGGGCCCGGTCGCCATCCCGGCGCCGGTGCCGGCTCGCCCGCGCGACGACGTCGACAGCGATCAAGAGGTGGCCACCACCGTGCGCTCCCTCGTGCACGCGAGCACCCCGGGCGGCGCTGCGGGCGAGGGACAGGGAGGCACCTCCGGCGGCGGCGATCCCGGCGCCGGCGCGAGCAACGGCGCGAGCTCCCATGCGCACCCCCTCGGCGTCGGGGAGGGCGACATCCTCGACTACTGGACCAGCGATCCGCGCCTCCTTCCCTACTTCCGGATGCTCCACGCGAAGATCGACCCGCTCTGGGCGAACGCCTTCCCCAAGAGCGCCATCGCAGACCTGAAGCAAGGCATGGTCATCCTCAAGTTCACCGTCTACGCCGACGGGCACGCGACCGTCGCCTGGCCCCCCGTGCGTCCGAGCGGCATCGAGGAATTCGACCGCAACTGCGCCGACGCCATCCGCCGGGCCGCCCCGTTCCCGCCGATCCCGCGGGAGCTCGGCGTGTCGAGTCTCACCATCCGCGCGCCCTTCGTCGCGAGCAACCCGGTCGTGCGCTGACGCGCTAGGCTACACGCACACCGAGTGACGCGCCGACGCCGAGCCTCCAGGGTGCCCGACGACACGCAGACGCTGACCGCGTCGCCGTTCGAGATCGCGCCCGCCCTCAAGGAGGGCGAGGACACCGGCAGCGTCCGCATGGGGCCCTTCGAGCGGCTCTACGAGTCGCTCTTCGCCGAGGCGCTCGAGAGCGGAGAGATCTCCCAGGAGGAGCGCGAGCGGCTCGACCTCGCCGCGAAGGCGCTCGGCCTCGATCCGGCGCGCGTCGCGTCGCTCGAGGCGGCGCTCGTCGAGGCGTGGGAATCGGACGCCGCCGAGACGCTGGTCGATCCGCAGCCGGGCACGCTCGCCGATCGCGCGCCGCCCACCGCGACGATAGCGCCCTCGCCGCAGTCCTTCGACGACGAGCCGCCCACGCTCTCGCGCCCCCCCAAGCGCACCGAGAAGCACACGGACCGGCCCCCGGCGGAGATCCCCTTCCGCGAGCTGCACGCGCGCTTCGACGTCGCCGTGGAGGACCACGCGAACGACGACGGGTGGCGCATCGCCGAGGTACTCGTGCTGCGCGGGGCGGCGACGCGCCAGGAGCGCGCGTTCTGGGAGAAGCACAAGGTGGACGGTCCGGTGCGTCCCCGCCGACCGCTGAACCAGGAGGCGTGGACGCACCTGCTCGCGCACTCGGACGAGGACCGCACGACGGGCGAGATCTTCGCGGTCATCGCGTCGGCGGCCCTCGTGGGGCGCGTGTCGGCGATGCGTCGCGACGGCAACCTGCCGCGGCTCGATCTCGAGGCGTACCAGAACCCTCTCACGTCGACGGTCGCCGCCGTGCGCGCGCTCTCGTGGGCCGCGGCGACCCTCGGCATCCGCCCGCCTCCCGCGTACGTCGCTCCGGATCTCGATGTGGGCTACGAGATCGTCACCGTCGTCCCGCCCTCGACGCGCATCGGATCGCGCGTGCTCTCCGGCCTCACCGCGGCGCAGCTCGCCTTCGCGTGCGGCCGGCACATGGCCTGGTTCCGCGAGGAGCACTTCATCTGCACGCTGGTGCCGAGCGTCGCCTACCTGGAGACGATCTTCTACGCGGCGCTCCTGCTCGGCGCGCCTACGCTGCAGCTCCCGCCCGACGTTCGCGAGCGCGCGCAGGTCTTCGCGCAGGCCATCGTGCCGTGCCTCGAGCCGAAGCAGATCGAGAAGCTGAATCGCCTCGTCGCCCGCTTCCTCGCGCGCGGCGGCCGCACGAACCTGAGGAAGTGGGCGCGCGCCGCCGAGTGGACCGCCTGCCGCACGGGCCTCCTCCTCTGCGGCGAGCTGCAGGTCGCGGCCGACGCGCTCGCCAACGAGCCGGGCGGCGAGATGCGCATCACCGAGCTCGAGACCTTCTGGGCGAGCCCGGCGGCCGGCGAGCTCCGGAAGCGCCTCGGCGCTTCGATCGCCTGATCCAGCCTCGTTGCATCATCGAAGTCCCGACGAAATGCACCCGTGGTGGCGGGCGGCCACAACGCGCGGGTGTCATGCTACACGCCCGATCGCGAGGAGCCCCGACCGCATGAAGCACATCGCCATGCGCATGAAGGACCTGATTGCTGCCTCGCGCGTGCGCCCCCTCGCCGACGAAGAGCTGCACGAATGCGAGAAGCTGCGCCGCGCGCTCGCCGACGGCTACGTGCTGGCGCAGAAGCTGACGCTTCGCCCGGGCCAGTTCCAGCGCCGGTCGCGGCGTGTCGCGTACCTCCTCAAGGTGACGGTCACGAGCCCGGGCTTCAGCCACAAGACCGCCACGATGAACCTGTCGAACGGCGGGTTTGCCGCGCTGCTGCCCGACCAGCCTGCCGCCCAGACCCACGCCGACTTCGTCCTGCACACGCGCTTCGGTCCCCTTCACGGCAAGGCCCGCATCGTCTCCACCCTCCACCGCGACCGCTCCTGGCTCACCTCGTTCGCGATCGAGGAGATGAACGAGGGAGCCCGCAGAGCGCTCGAGGACATCGTGTTCGACCAGGTGCTGGCGACCCTGACGAACTGACCGGCACACCCGAACGGCGGGCCTCTCTCTTGCTTGCCCGCGAAGTCCCGCGCATCGACAGGCGCTCTCGTCCTCTGCATCTGCGCGGTGGCCGGGTCGCGCGCAGCGAGCGCGGCGGATCCGCTCAACTCGAGCGACAAGACCTCGGCGTCGGCCAGCGCGCCGGACCGCGAGGCGCACACGGACGTGAACATCGTCCCCGCCCTGGGCGGGACGACAGACATCGGCTTCGGGGGCGGGTACTTCAGCGGCATCACACGCGCGCGCAAGGGCGTCGATCCGTATCTCTGGAACCTCGAGTCGTCCGGCATCGTCACGTTCAAACCGGCCGACGGCGGCGTCGACGTGCCCTACCAGGACGTCTACGCCAAGCTCGTCGTGCCGCGGCTCTTGGGCCCGGAGACGCGCGTCGAGATCCGGCCGTCTTACACGTACGAAGCGACCCTCGGCTATTACGGCATGGGGAACGCCTCGTCGTCGTCGCCGCCGCCCGGCGCGTCTAGCTCGTACTTCTGGTACGCGCGCCGGCACCCCGCGCTGTACCTGGACGTCCGCACGCGTGTGGTCGATCACCTCGCGGCGGTGACGGGGCTCCGTTACGTGCAAAACTGGGTGGACGTGCCGGGCGGCTCGAAGCTCGCCGACGACATGCGATCGGGCAGCGACGAGGTCAAGCGCCTCATCGGGTCGACGGCGCCGCACGCGGTGGCGCTCTTTCACTACGGCATGCAGTGGGACAGTCGCGACAGCGAGGTGTCGCCCCATCACGGCTCCTTCGTCGAGGCCCGGTTGTTCCTCAGCCCGGGCGGCTCGGGCCTCTTCGCGTATCGATACGGGCAGGCGAACGTGACGGCCCGCACTTACTTGCCGCTCTCCCGCAAGGCGGTGCTCGCGCTGCGCGGCGTGGCCGACGTTCTCTTCGGCGATCCCCCCTTCTACGAGCTCTCACGCTTCGACGACACCTACGCGCTCGGGGGTTCCAGCGGCGTCCGCGGGATCCCGGCGCAGCACTACTACGGCAAGGTGAAGCTCTTCGGAAACGTCGAGCTCCGGCACGACATCACGTCGTTCCACGCGCTCGGCAAGTCGCTGCTGCTCGGAGCGGTGGGGTTCTTCGACGCCGGCAGGCTCTGGGCGGACCTGTCGCCGCACCCGGAGCTCGATGGCTCGGGTCTGGGCCTCAAGTGGGGAGTCGGCACAGGACTTCGCTTGCAGTCGGGAGAGACCTTCGTGATGCGCGGGGACGTGGCCTGGTCGCCGGATTCGCAGCCGCTCGGGGGCTACCTCGCGGCCGAGCAGATGTTCTGAGTACAATCCACGCGCCCGCATGGTGCGCCCCGGCGACTCCTTCGATCGCTACGTCATCGAGGACACGCTCGGCACGGGCGGCATGGGGCAGGTGTTCCGCGCGTGGGACCCGAAGCTGCAGCGCAGCGTGGCGCTCAAGATCGTGCGTGCCGAGGAAGCGCTCGGCGGATCGAGCGGGGGCTCGGGGAGAAGCCTCGACGCGTCCGAGCGTCTCGTCCGCGAGGCGCGCGCGGCGGCGGCCCTCGACCACCCCAACGCCGTCTCGGTGTTCGACGTCGGCGAGGTCGGCGGGCAAACGTACATCGCGATGGAGCTGGTGGACGGCAAGACGCTGGGCGCGTACGTGGGCGACGCGTCGGTGTCCCTCGACACGCGCCTGCGCTGGCTCGCCGACGTGGCGCGCGCGCTGACCGCCGCGCACAAGCGCGGCCTAGTCCATCGCGACATCAAGCCGGGCAACGTGATGGTGCGCGAGGACGGCGTCGTGAAGGTGCTCGACTTCGGCATCGCCCGACGCGTGCGCATGGACGAGGTGGAGGCCGCGTCGAGGCGAATCGACGCGCTCCGCCAGGCCCAGGGAGCACCGCCGGCCACGGTCTCGCCCGCGGCGTTCACGCAGACGGCGGACGGCGTGGTGCTCGGGACCCCGCTCTACATGGCGCCCGAGCAGATGCGGGGCGAGTCGATCGACGCGCGCGCCGACCAGTTCTCCTGGGGCGTGCTCGCGTACGAGCTGCTCGCCGGGCGCAACCCGTGGCTGGCCGAGCAGCACGTGGCGATCGCGATCCTCTCGACCGACCCGCAGTCGCTCAAGACGCTCGTGCCCGAGCTCCCCGTCGTCGTCACCGAGACCGTCGCGAAGGCGCTCTCCAAGCGCGCCGCGGATCGCTTTGCCTCGATGGAGGACGTCGTCGGCGCGCTCGACGCCGTGGTGGGCAAGGGACTCTCGCGTCCCCCGTTACGCGTCTCGCCGGGGCCGACGTCCGCGATGGGCGGGGCGACGACGAGACTCACGGCGGTGCAGGGCGAGGAAGCGGTAGCGCCGTCGCGGACGGGAGTACGACGCAAGCCATCGGTCGCCGGCGTGCTCGGGATCGTCATCGCATGTGTCGCCGCCGCGGCCCTGGCCGTTGCGGCGCGCACGTGGACGCGCGGCGCGGGGACGGCTCCTTCGGCGAGCGCCGCCCCTCCGGCTGCATCCTCCGCCCCGGTCGTCGTGACCGATCTGCCTTCACCCCCGTCGCGTTCCCCCGAGGCGATCGCCGCCTATCGCCGCGGCCTGGAGGCGCAGCGGGCCGGCTCGCTGCTCCTCGAGCGCCGCGAGCTCGCCACCGCCACGACCGCCGATCCCGAGATGGCGCAAGCCTGGCTGCGCCTCGCCATCGCCGAGATCTGGACGCGAGATCCGACCGACGCGCGCGAGCACTACCGCCGTGCGATCGACCTCTCGGCTCGCCTCGACGCGCACGATCGGGCGCTGCTCGACGCGGTGGAGCCGGTGATCCAGCGCGTGCCCATCGACTTCGGCGAGCACGCACGCCGGCTCGGAGAAGCCGTCGCGCGCTTCCCTCAGGACGCCGAGCTCGCGGGCGCTCAGGCCTACGCCGTCTACCGCATGGGCCGCTGGAAGGAGGCGATCGACGCGTACGAGCACGCCATCGCGCTCGATCCTTCGCAGGCGGAGCAGTTCCGCTTCGAGGGCCTGGCGCGCGCGTCCACCGGCGACTTCGATGGGGCCCGCGCGACGGCGGACGCCTGCGACAAGGCGTGCCCCACCTCCGGCATGTGCCCGATGCTGCGCCTGGCGCTGGTCGAGCAGGAAGGCGACTGCGCGGCGGAAGAGGCGCAGGCGCGCTCCATCATGCTCAAGAGCACCGACGAGGGCTACGACTGGTTCGGCGACGCGCTCGCATCGGAGGACAAGCCGGTCGAGGCCGTGCGCGAGGCGCTGCGCCTGCATGTCCAGCACATGCCCAAGGACGCCGTGGCGTTCCGCGGCGCCGCCGACGCCGTGCAGCTCGCGCTGTGGCAGGGGGACTTCGCGTCGGCCGAGCGCCTCACACTGGAAGTCGAGAAACTCGCCTCCGAGGTCCCGACCGAAGAGGAGCACGCCTACGCGGCGGGACCGCTGGTGCTCGCGTACCTCGAGTCGGGCCGCGCGGCCGACGCGCGTCGTGCTGCCGAGGCGTTCCTCGCGCGTCGCGCGAGCTGGACGGTGGCCAGCGCGTATACCCTCTCCGGGCTGCAGCGAACGGTCGTGCCGCTGATGTTCGCCGCGCGTCTCGCCGGAGGCGCACCCGCCGCCGAGGTGAAGGCGCAGCGCGATGCGTTCCTGCGCGACTGGGCCACGCACCTGCCCGAGGCGCACGCCCACCTCGCGTGGATCGCCACCTTCGCGTACGTCGCGGCGCCCGAGGAAGCGCGCGACGCGATGGCCGTCCTTCCCGAGTACACGCCCCTGCCCGTCTTTCGCACCGCGACTCTCTGGACGGCCGCCGAGGGTCACGTGCGGCTCCTCGCAGGCGACGCCGCCGGCGCGCTTCCGCTGCTCGAGCGTGGCGCCGGCGTTTGCCTCGCGCTGTCCCATCCGGTCGAGCGCGTGCGCGTGCAGCTCGATCTCGCCGAGGCGCGCGAGGCGAACGGCGATCGCGACGGCGCGTGCAAGGCTTACGCGTCGGTGATCGGGCACTACGGTGCCGCCAAGCCGCGGTCGGTCACCGCCGAGCGCGCCAGGGCCCGCGCCGCTCACCTGGCGTGCGCGCCCTGATCACTCCACGCCCCACTCGACCGCCAGGTTCAGCGCCATCACCGCGGAGGCATCGGCGGCGAGCGTCGCCCGCGCGGGAGCGGGCGCCGCCCAGCTCGTGCCGAACGTGTCGCGCGCCCCGTCCCGCGCCGTGTTCCAGATGGATTGCGCGCTGGCGCGCAGGACGTCGCCGTACTGCGTCTGCGATCGATCGAGCTCGTAGAGCTTGAGGAGGAAGCGGTATCCGATGCCCTTGAACGCCGCGCAATCACCGCCGCACGCTCCGCCGTCGTGCAGGACGCCGCCGGCTGTCTCGTGATGAATCATGTAGCTCGCGTACCCGTAGGCGTCGCTCACGTAGGAGTGCTCGCCCGTGATGTGGTGCAGCTCCAGCGCCGCGCCGATGGCGAGGCCCTGGTCGTAGGTGAAGTCCCACCAGCAGACGCCGCCAGGGCAACCACTCGCGGCATGGTCCGCGACCTCGAGGTCGCCCTGCCCGTCGCTGCGGGTCATCGTCGTGCGCCAGTGGTGGTAGACGGCGCGCGCGTCGTTGGCTGCGGTCGCCGAGTCGACGAACCCCGGGGCGGCTTCGGGACACGCATTCATGGCCGGCCTCTCGTGCAGACGGGCGGCAGTGATGGCGGGGCCGAGGTTCGACGCCGTCGCCTTCTGCGTGTGAGCGGCGTTCCACCAGATCCCGTCGAAGTGCCCGCCGGGGCGGTCGAACCCTTCCGACTTGACGTCGCGGTACAGCTGCACCGCGTGACACAGGTACTTCCGGTCGCCTGTCGCGTCGAAGGCGCGGATGAGGGCCAGCGCCATCCAGTTCTCGTCGTCGAAGTACCTGGAAGCGTGCGGCTCGATCCAGCCGCGCCCGTCCTGCGCGTCGTACAGGCGCCCGATCCACCCCGCGAAGCGCTTGCCGCCGGTGCGCTGGACCGCGTCGAGCACCGCGTCGAAGGCTTGCGCGTAGATCCAGTAGCAAGCGTCGAGGCCACAGGAACCGGGCGTCGCGGGGTCCGCGTCCTTCAGGTACGCGCCGTTCCAGTAGCGGTCGACGAGAGCCTGCGTCGCGGCGTCCGCGTCGATCGACGAACCACCCAGTGCGGCGGCCGAGCTGACGGCCGGATCATCGGTCACGTCTGCGGAGCAGGCCATCGCCGCGAGTGAGAGAGGGACGAGCCAGTGGACCGTGTTCATGGCGCCCGTCTCAGCATCGACCATGCCGCAGCAGCAAGCGCGCGAAACCCGCGATTTCGACTTACCCCGGGGACGCGCTGGGGTGATCCCGGAGATCCCCTGCGGGATCCGGATCGCTCAGGGACAGTGCAGCGCCGTCAGACGCGCCCGCGCCCGCGCCCCGGTCGTCGAGCGCGATCCGGCGGCGCCCCACCGCGCCTGCACGACCCTGTACGCCGCGCACGCGCCGCCCGTGTCCCCAGTCGCCTCGAGCGCCTGCCCGAGGAGGAAGCTCGCGCGCGTGTGAGCGATGGGAAAGTCGACCGCGAGGCACGACGACGCCGCACGCCGGAGCAGCGGAAGCGCACGGTCGCCCTGTCCGGCCAGGAGGAACGTGCGCCCGACGTCCTCGTCGGCGAGCATGCGGAAGGCCATCTTGGGAATCGGGCCGTACGGACCGATCGCGTCGACGGCCTTCTGCGCCTCCTCGGGCGTGCGGGCGACCTCGGCGAAACCGTGGAGCCACACGAACGGCGCCTGCTCGGCGCCCATGATCGACCGCCACCGCGCGACCCAGTCGGCGCGCTGGCGATCGAAGTCGTCCTGCGAGTTGCGCCCCCCCTGCGCGAGCGCCAGCAGCATGATCGGCGTGGGATCCCGGATGAGCGCGAAGTCCTCGGCCCGCGGATCGGCCGTCCACGCGTCCTTGCGGCGGAGATACGCGTCGGCAACGCTCGCGGCCCCGTCGGTGCGCCCCATCTCCTCGTAGAGCTCCACCAGCATGCGCGCCGGCGTGGCGTGCGACGCGCGGTCGGGCAGGCCGGCCACCTGGCGCTCGAGAGCGCGAGCCTCGCGCTCCGCGTCGTCGAAACGGCCCGCGAGGACGGCCAGGGCGAAGCCGTCGGAGTGACGCCCCTTCGCGTCCGTGTCGAGCGGCCGATCCCATGTGCTCGCGAGCGCCGCGCGCGCGGCATCGAGCGAGCCGCCGAGCGCGTAGAGGGCGACGGCCAGCGAGTGGTGTCCCGTCCCCCCGAGGGGATCACTCGCGATGAGCGCGGTCGCGTCGGTCTGCACCTGCTCGCATCGCCCCGCCTGCTCGTCGATCGAGATGCGAAGCTGCAAGCACGACACGGAGGTCGGCACGGCCCGCAAGCACGCGTCGATGGTGTTCAGCGTCGCGTCGACGTCCCCCGAGTACGCCCACTGCTCGGCCAGGTGGTAGTAGGCCAGCCCGAACGACGGATCGAGCTGCGTCGCGCGCGCGTGGCACGCGATCGCCCGCGCCCGCGGCTCGACGTGCACGATGGCGAGGCCCAGCAGGTACTGCAGCTCGGCGTCGCCGGGGTAGCGGGCGACCAGCGCCTCGAGCTTCGTCCGGGCGCGAGCGAAGTCCGACGGTTGGCTCTCGATGAACGGCGCCATCGCGTCCAGCACGCGCGAGTCGCGCTCGCTCAGCGTCGCGCGCAGGGCCTTGGCCCTCTCGAAGTGGGCGCGCGCGTCCGACGGGGTGACGGGGAACGACAGGAACGCGATGCGCATGTGCGCTGCGCCGATGGCCGGATCGGCCGCGATGGCGCGCTCGAACGCCGCCACGGCGGTCTCGATCGCTCCGTCGCGCGTGGCCTGCATCGCCTCGCGGAACGCCGCGAGCGCTTCCTGGCTGCTCGACGCGGGGAGCGGGAGATCGGTCAGCGTGACCGGCCGCGGATCGACGACGGCCGACGGCGCAGGGAGCGGCGCGTCCGCCGCGTGTCCTCTTCCTCCGAGGGCGAGCGCGATCGCTCCGACGGATCCCACAGCCACGGCGGCCGCCGCGATGATCAGCGCGCGACGGCGTGGCACGCCCGCGGCGCGGGCGGGCGCGCGCACGGGCGTGTGCTCGCGCGCGACGGTCGCCCCCTCGGGATCCTCCTTCGCCAGCCGCTCGAGCTCTTGCTCCGCGCGCGACAGCATGCGTGCACGGACCGCGAGCTGCTCACCCACCAGGTTACCGAGCCATCGCGCGACCCGCGTCGGACTGGCCACGGGGACGGCCGCCTCGAGCGCGAGGGCCATCTCGCGCGCCGTCGGAAAGCGCTTCGCCGCGTCGCGGTCGAGCGCCCGGAGCACGATCCCGTCCACCGCCGCGGGGACCTCGGGATCGATCGTGCTCGGTGTCGGCACCGGCTGCTCGAGCACCTGACGGATCACCACGGCCTCGTTGTCGCCGGCGAAGAGTCGCTGCCGGAGCAGCGTTTCCCACAGCACGACGCCCGCGGCGTACACGTCGGTTCGCCGGTCGACCGGATCGCCCGTACCCAGTTGCTCGGCCGCCATGTACGGGAGCTTGCCCTTGAGCTGCCCCTCGCGCGTCGTGACGAGGCGCCCCGCGGCCTTCGCGACTCCGAAGTCGAGGACGCGCGGGACGCCGTCGGCGCCGATCATCAGGTTCTGCGGACTCACGTCGCGGTGGACGATGTGCAGCGGCGCTCCTCGCTCGTCGGTCGCCTCGTGCGCCGCGTGCAGCCCGTGGAGCATGCCGCAGAGGAGCGCCGACACGACGTCGAGCGGGATCGGAAGGCGCCGATCCTTGGCCGTCCGCAGGCACTCGGCGAGCGACTCGCCATGCACGTATTCCATCACCAGCAGCAGCTCGGCGTCGATCGCGAGGACGTCGAGCGTCGGCACGACGTTGGGATGACGCACGCGCGCGGCGATCTTCCCCTCGTCGAGCAACATCGCGACGAACTCGCGGTCGCGCGCGAACTGGGCGTGCAGCCGCTTGACGGCGACGGTGCGCGAGAACCCGCCCGGCCCCAGCAGCCGCCCGAAATGAACCGTCGCCATTCCTCCGGACGCGACCTCGCCGAAGAGTGCGTATCGCCCGATGAGGAGCGGCCGGTCAGCCATTGCGATGGCGCGCGCGGAGCAGCTGGAAGTAGCGCCGAGCGACCCCCGAGGCCGCCGCGGCGCGCGCGATGTTGCCTCCGTGGCGCTCGCAGACGCGCTCGACGTAGCGGCGCTCGAACTCTTCGACGACGCGCGCCCGAGCGCGCGACAGCGGAAGGTCCGTGGCGAGCACCGCGTCGATGACGTCTCCGG
>DASVWO010000207.1:0-8785 GCA_036393165.1 Polyangiaceae bacterium
CCCGCGGCTCTCGACGGCATCGACGCGACGGTCGCCTCCATCGTTCTCGCGTGTCTGCGCGTCGAGCCCTCGGAGCGCCCTCGAGCAAGGGAGATCGCGGATGCGGTCTGACCGATCCTAGCGATGTCCCCGCCAGTACCCCGGGCGCTGGCTCGTGTGGGCGAGTGCGACCACGACCACAGTGGTCTCGTCGACCACGTCGTAGAGGATGACGAAAGGAAAGCGTGCGACCGGCGCCGCGCGCACACCTCGACACTCCTGGAACACATGGGGAGCAACCGCGATGATCGCCAGCGTGCGTTCGACGGCGAGCTTGAATCGCGTACCGCGACCCGGGTAGTCGCGCTCGTACCACCGAGCAGCGCCGGTCAGCTCTTCTTTCGCTTCGCGCTCGAGGCGGACCTGGACCGCGCGGCGCGATCTGCGCGGATCCGCGCGAGCTCCGCGTCGAGGTGCGCGCGGACCTCCTCCCACGGGATCGTCGGTCCGCCGGCGGCCCGGCGCCGCTCGATCTCTTCCGCCCAGACGCGCTCCCACTCCTCCCCGGTCACCACCTCCCCGGGGAACCGAGCGTCGGCCAGCTCGATCTCGACCTCCTCGCGCTCCTCGGGCGTCAGCTCGGCCACGAGCTCCAGAACGCGGGCGACGCGAGGAGACGAGGCCATGCGGGTACTGTGGGTCAGCGGCGAGTCTCTGTCCACGGGCGGACTCCTCCCTCATCTGCTCCCCTATCGGACGCTCCCGGCGGGAGTTGCGTCCGGGCCGCTCGCTCAGAGGCGGCCGGCAGACTCGAGCAGCCGCAGCTCACCCGCCGGCACGGCGTACGGCGCCAACGGCGCGACATCGAGAAGCGGGGCCACGGCGAACGCGCGCTTCGCCAGCTCCGGATGCGGCACGGTGAGCCGCGGCCCGTGGACCTCGCGGCCCTCGATCCATAGAACATCGAGGTCGATCGTCCGCGGGCCCCACTTCTCGCGCCGCACGCGCCCGAGCTTCGCCTCGATCGCGAGCAGCGCGTCGAGCAGCGCCTCGGGCTCACCCTCCCACGTCACGAGCGCCGCCGCGTTCAGGTAGTCGCCCTGGGGCGGGCCGACCGCCGCCGACTCGTACACGCGCGACGTCGCTTCGACCCGCGCCGCGCGCGCGAGCTCCGCCAGCGCCGTCCGCATCGTCGCGAGACGGTCGCCCAGGTTGCTGCCGAATCCGATGACCGCGCGAATCGTCACGCGGCGCGCGTCACGGCGTGGACGGCTCGAACATGAGCGGGTCGGTCAGCGTGTCGTGCGTGCCGCCGTTGATCTGGCTGTCCTGCACGAAGAAGAGCCACGTGGGGTTCTCCTGCCCGTTGACCTTCGCGTCCACCGTGATGACCGGCACGTCCCCCGCCGTCAGCGGCGTGTCGAACGTGACGCCGTCGACGCCGGTCGTCGTGTTGGTCTGCGCCTCGAGGCCGCCCGTGCCGATGGGCGTCACGCCCATCGCCGCCACGCCCGGCGTCATGCTGCCCACGTTCGCGACGGTGCCCTTCGACACGGTCACGGTGTTGTCGAACGAGCAGGGCAGGTTCGTCTTGTTGGTGTCGCACGTCCACCAGACGGTCCAGTGGCCGCCGGTCTTGTACTGGACGAAGACGCCCACGCCTTCGCCCGGCGTCGCGTTCATCGTCTGGTTCGGGTCCACGTCGACGAGCATCGGCTGCAGGCTGCCGCCCGAGCTCGATCCCGACGGCGTGCCGCCGCTCGAGCTGGACCCGCCGCCGTAGACCCCGCCGCCGCTCCCGCTCTGCGAGCTGTCGATGATGCAGCCGGTGATGAGCGCGGCCATCGCCACGCTCGCGCCGAGACCTCCGACGACACTCCAAGCTCCCATCCTCGTGCCCTCCTGCGTCGAAGCTACGAATCAACCGCTACGGAATCACCGGCGGCCGCCGTGGCCACCGCCACCGCCGCCCCCGTGGAAGCCGCCGAAGCCGCCGCCACCGTGGAACCCGCCGCTGCTGCCGCGTCCATGCCCGACGGAGTATCCACCCTCGGACGAGCTTTCGCCACTCGAGTGGCTGCTGCCCCCGGACTTGGTGGTCGGGCGGATCCCGCCGGTCGAGAAGCCCGATCCGTAGCCGTGGCTGGCCCCGCCGAAGGACGACCCGTAGAAGCTGCGCCCGGCGTTGCTCGGCCCCGAGTACCCGCCGCTGAACGAGCGGCTCGCGCTCCCGTAGGCCGGGCCGTACGACCCGCGGTTCCAGTACAGGCCCGACGTGGACGGCGCGTAGGTGTGCCCCTGGTTGAGCGCGCTGCCGCGGAAGCCGTACCCGAGCTTGCCGCCGAAGTGCGACGGCGCCGGGGCCGCGTACGCCGGCACCCGCCCGCCGATGCGCCCGGCGCTCGCCGTGGCCACCGGCGCCCGCGCGCCGAGCGGCATCGCGGTGGTCGGATGCGCGAACGCTTGCGCCTGGGCGATCCCGCGCTGGCTCACGCCCCCGTGCGCGATGCCCGACGCCGGGATGTGCAGCGACGCCGGCGGCGGCCCGCTCACGTGCGGCACCGCGGCGACGCGCCCGTTCACCGTCGGCGTCGCGCCGACCCACGGCCGCGTGTGCGCCGCCACGGTCGCGACCGCCCCGCCCTGCACGACGCGCGCGCCCACGTTCGGCGCGAAGAGGTCGCCCGACCCGCAGAAGGCGTACGGCTCGCTGACGACGAATCCGTAGCCGACGGCGTATCCGCCGAACCACCCCCACGTCGGCCCGAGAGGCGCCCAGCCGACGTACGCCCAGTCGTCCCAGCCGTAGCGCCAGCTCACCCACGCGCCCGCGTAGGTGCGGCCCGGGATCCACTCCCAGCCGTAACCGCCGGCGTAGACCCAGCGCCCGTAGTGGAAGGGCGCCCAGCCCCAGCTGTAGTCGCTGACCCAGGTGTAGTCGTCGTCGTACGTCCAGTGTCCGGCGCTCTCGTACGGGACGAAGTCGTCGCCGACGACGTTCTCCGAGGGAACCCACACGGTCCCGTACGTCGGATCGTCGCGCCAGGTGCCGTAGGGGTCGAGCGTCGACCGGAAGTCGCTGAGCGCCGACGGATCCGTGTCGGCGTAATCGTCACCCGACTCGGCCGGTGGGGCTGCCACGGCGCCGTCGTCGTCCTCGTCGTCCGCCACAGGCGGAGCCACGGGGGCGGGCGGGGGTGCGGCCGGAGCCTGAGCAGCGCCGGCAACCGGCGGGTTCGACGGCGGGACCGTGTACCCGACGGCCTGCGGATAGGCCGCCTCGCGGTCGAAGTCGTCCTCGGCGCATCCGACGAGCGCCGGCGTCATCGAAACCAGAGCGACGGCCACGAGTGCCAGTGACTTCATCGCGCGCCTCCGTGGCGGAATGGTGCAAGGGTCGAGCCGTGCTGTCACGCGTTGCCCCGCCGCGCTTCCGTTTCCCCGTGCGGACAGCCTGCCCCGCAGGCGATTCCAGGCGCGGGGCAACGTGTCCTGCATCCCACCTGCGACCCTTTCGGCGCCCTGCACCGATGGTATGGTGATTCCAGGTTCACACTTCTCCCCCCGAGGACGACACCCATGCCCGAGCCCCGTCCCACTGCCATGACCGGCCGCATCGCGGCGATGCAGGACTTCAAGCTGTATCGCGAGCTGCACTGGGAGGGCAGCTTCGAGGACTACCTCGGGATCGTCCGGTCGAAGCCGCAGGTGACGCGCAACGCGTACCAGCGGCTGTACGACATGATCATCAGCTACGGGACCGAGGAGTACATCGACAACAAGAAGAAGCTCATTCGGTACAACTTCTTCAAGGACGAGCAGAACGGCGGGGCGAACGCGATCTTCGGCCTCGACATCCCGCTGATGCGGCTGGTGCACGTGCTCAAGGCGGCCGCCGAGGGATACGGCCCCGAGAAGCGCGTCATCCTCCTGCACGGCCCGGTCGGCTCCTCCAAGAGCACCATCGCGCGCCTCCTCAAGCAGGGCATCGAGCAGTACTCGCGCTCGCCGGACGGCGCGCTCTACACCTTCGAGTGGGTGGGCCTCTCGGGCACGGGCATCGACAAGAGCGACGTCGATCGCTTCCCCAGCCCGATGAACGAGGAGCCGCTGCGCATCGTCCCGCCCGAGTGGCGCGGCAAGGCGATCGAGCAGCTGGGTCTCTCGAACGACAAGTTCAAGGTGCGCGTCGACGGCGACCTCGATCCGGCGAGCCGCTTCATCTTCAAGGCCCTCATGGCCAAGTACGAGGGCGACTGGGCGAAGATGGTCGAGAAGCACGTGCGCGTGCGGCGCCTCGTGCTCAGCGAGAAGGACCGCGTCGGCGTCGGCACCTTCCAGCCGAAGGACGAGAAGAACCAGGACTCGACGGAGCTCACCGGCGACATCAACTACCGGAAGATCGCCGAGTACGGATCGGACAGCGACCCGCGCGCTTTCAACTTCGACGGCGAGTTCAACATCGCCAACCGCGGCGTGCTGGAGTTCATCGAGATCCTCAAGCTCGACGTCGCGTTCCTCTACGACCTGCTCGGCGCGACGCAGGAGCACAAGATCAAGCCGAAGAAGTTCGCGCAGACCGACATCGACGAGGTCATCATCGGCCACACCAACGAGGCCGAGTACAAGAAGCTCCTGAACAACGAGTTCATGGAGGCCCTGCGCGACCGCACCATCAAGATCGACATCCCCTACATCACCAAGCTCACCGAAGAGGTCCGCATCTACGAGAAGGACTTCAACGGGCACAAGATCAAGGGCAAGCACATCGCCCCGCACACCCTCGAAGTCGCCGCGATGTGGGCCACGCTCACCCGGCTCGAGGACCCGAAGAAGCACAACCTCTCGCTGGTGCAGAAGCTCAAGCTCTACGACGGCAAGGTCCTCCCCGGTTACACGCAGGACACCGTCAAGGAGCTCCGCAAGGAGAGCAAGCGCGAAGGGATGGAGGGCATCTCTCCTCGCTACGTGCAGGACAAGATCTCGAACGCGCTCGTCAACGAGAGCGGCGAGGGCACCATCAACCCGTTCATGGTCCTGAACGAGCTCGAGAAGGGCCTGAGGCATCACTCGCTCATCACGGGCGACGAGATGCGCAAGCGCTTCGGCGAGATCATCGGGATGGTGAAGCGCGAGTACGAGGAGATCGTGAAGAACGAGGTGCAGCGTGCGATCAGCGCCGACGAGGACGCGATCAGCAAGCTCGCCGCGAACTACATCGACAACATCAAGGCCTTCACCCTGAAGGAGCGCGTGAAGAACCGCTACACGGGTCAGGACGAGGACCCGGATGAGCGTCTGATGCGCTCCATCGAGGAGAAGATCGAGATCCCGGAGAACCGGAAGGACGACTTCCGGCGCGAGATCATGAACTTCATCGGAGCGCTCGCCGTCGAGGGCAAGAAGTTCGAGTGGAACACGAACGACCGGCTCCGCCGGGCCCTCGAGCTCAAGCTCTTCGAGGATCAGAAGGACAGCATCAAGCTGAAGACGCTCGTCTCCGCCGTCGTCGACAAGGACACGCAGGAGAAGATCGACATCATCAAGACGCGCCTCATCAAGAACTTCGGTTACAACGAAGTCTCGGCGACGGACGTCCTGAATTACGTCGCGAGCATCTTCGCCCGAGGCGACGCCAAGGAATGAGCACCTTCAAGAAGGCCCTGATGAAGCAGGGCATGAAGCTGATGAGCGACCCGCGCGTTCAGAAGCTGATGCAGGACGAGCGGGTGATGAAGGCGCTCATGGCCGCCATGAGCGCCCCCGGGAAGGCGCAGTCCTTCGCCAAGGACCAGGTCGAGACCATCGCGAAGGCGATGGCCCTCGCGACCGAGGGCGAGCTGAAGGATCTGCGCCGCACCGTGCGCAAGCTCGAGGAGGAGCTCGCGCGCATGAAGGCGGAGCAGAAGAGCGGCGGGGCCGAGGACCGTCCGTCTAGGCCGCGCGCTTCCGGATCCAAGCGCTGACGAGCGACCACGTCATCAGAGGGGCGTCGCGGCCGACGAGCAGGTCGATGTGCCCGAGGGGCAGCGACCGGTAGGTCTTGTCGCGCGCGCGGCTCCGCTTGAAGGCGGGGCGGACGCTCGCGGGCGGCGCGAGATCGTCGTTCGCTCCGGAGACGACGAGGAGCGGCGTGTCCATCTTCTCGAAGCCGTCGGCCCAGTCGGTGCGGCGGCCGCCGAAGCGGCGGTGGATGGCCCACTCGAAGAGGTCGATCATCTCGGCGAGGGCGGCGCGGTCGAAGGCGAGGCGCAGGTGCTGCTCGAGGACGTGCGGCTCGCAGGCGCCGGCGTGCCACCCGCGGAACGGGAGGGGCCAGAGGGGGCTCTCGGCGAAGCGCCGGATGGTGCGCATCATGCGCCCGACGGGGACGAGCGAGAGCGGCGCCTCGCGCAGCGGCGGCGCGAGGGCCAGGGCGCGGAAGAAGAACGTGAGGCCCCCGAGGGCGAGCGAGCCGCGCGCGAAGTGATACGGGCTGCCGATGGACGCGATGCCGGCGACGGCGCCGTCGAGGGCCGGGGCGCCGGCGTAGGCGACGAGGCCTCCGAGGGAGTGGCCGACGATCCAGACGCCGCGCTTGCCGCTGAGGGCCTGGACCTCCTCGACGGCGGCCGGCAGGTCCTCGTTCACGTAGTCCTCGACCCCGCGGGCGCGCCGGGCGCCGAAGTGGCGCGACCGTCCGTGGCCGCGCAGGTCGAGGTTGAAGACGTCGAACCCCTGGGCAGCGAGGTGGTTGGCCAGGCTGCGTGCGGGCAAATGCCACGCGTAGCGATTCTGCCCGAACCCGTGCACCAGCAGGACCGGGGCCTGCGTGCCCTCCCCGTGCTCGTCGCGCTTGCGCACCATGGCCAGCGGGACGCGGCTCCCGGTGACGATGATTTCCTTCCGGAACGTCTTCTTCTCGTCCCGGTCGACGACTTGCTCGACTGTGCGTCCGTGGAGAATCACTTCGGCGGCTGAGTCGCTTCCCCCGTGCGCTCATCCGTAGTGTAGCATCGCGCGCGCCGCACCTCCTTTGCCTGAGGTCCGAAAATGAAGAGGGAATCGCTGACCGCGACGCTCGTGCTCGTGGTCCTCGCCGCAGCACCGATTGTCTTGGCCCTCGCCGGGCAGGACGCGTTCGCGCAGACAAAGCCCAAGAAGAAGGGCGCCAAGCCCGCCGCCTCGGCGTCGGCCGCCCCGACCGACACGGCGCCGCCGGCCGACACGACGCCGCCCGCCGCGCCGACGCCTTCCGCCGCGCCGGAGGAGGCGCCCAGCGCATCGGCCAGCGCGCTGCCGAACACGCCGCCTGAAGCCGCGGCGGACGACAGCACCAACACCGAGGAACAGAAGAACACCAAGTACTACTTCGTGGGCCTCCGGTACCGCGGCAACCTGGTGCCCCAGTTCCTCGAGAACCTCTTCGTCGACGACGGCGGGACCGTCTACTCGAACTACATCGGCATCGAGCTCGACATGCGGAGCGACGGCCACTCCACGATCCCGTGGATCGCCTTCGCGAACTACGGCTTCGGCGACACGCTGTTCCACGAGAAGGGCAAGCCGGACCTGCCGCAGAACTACTCGGACGTGAAGAGCGGGTTGAACGCCATCTACCTCGGGCTCGACGAGCTCTGGTCGACGCCGCTCGACGAGAAGCACCACTGGGACTTCGAGTACGGCTTCGGCGTCGGCATCGGCGTGGTGTTCGGCACGCTGAACAACGACTGGGTGTATCTGGACGACACGAATGGGACGCTCGCGGGAACCAACGGCCACAAGTACTCGGCCTGCCCGGGCCCGGGGAACACCCTGCCAGTGCCGACGACGACGCAGCCGGGGAACGCCAATCCATGCGACCCGGGCGCCCACAACAACTCGCAGGACACCAAGACGGGTAACTACCAGGAGAAGAACTGGTTCAGTGGCGGATCGATCCCCACCATCTTCCCGTACATCGCCTTCCCGGACATCGGCGTGCGCTGGAAGCCTGTAAAGCAGTTCGAGAGCCGCCTGCACCTCGGCTTCTCGCTCACCGGGTTCTGGTTCGGGATCAGCGGTGCCTACGGCCTCGAGAAGCCGCCCGAGGGAGAGAAGAAGAGCGGATACGTGTCGGGAGCGCGGGGTACGCTCTAGGCGGGTGCTGGCGCTCAAGGTGCTGTCGGCGGGACGCGAACGCCCTGGTGCAGCAGCCGTCGCCCAGAGCGGCCTGGAGGGCCTCCGGGTGCCCGCATCGTTGCGTTCGGCGCGCCGCGCGGGGCTGTCGCACGGGATGCTAGGGCGGCAAACCTCATCATCGAGCCGAGCGGCCGCGGCGCGCGGGCCGAAGCGCGCCGCTCCGGAGATCTTCGAGGGCGAGCCGCCTACCGAATCCCTACGAGCGTCGTGCCGTTGTTGTACCCGGTCGACTGGATGTCGAGCACGCGCGGATTTGTCGATGCACTCATAGCGGTCGACCAAGACCCGTTATCAGGCGTCTGGAAGAGCCAGAGGTACGCACTCGAGCACGCATAGAAGATTTGGTAATTCGGTCCCGACCCGCGTACGAGGCCAGTGGGGCCCTGCACGAGCAAGTACAGATCGCCCCCCAGACACGGCGCATTGATCGCGCCGCAGCCGCCCCCGGTCGTCGACGCGGGCCCGAACTCGAGGCCGACCGTGTCCGCTGGGTTTTTCCCAAACCCGTGAAGGTTCTCCACGCCCGCACACGCCACCCACCGACCGGCGACAACAGACGCGCACATCTCGGCACTTTGGAGAGGACCGAGCGAGACGTCGGGGCATGACCCTCCGTCGAAGGGCACGTCTCCGTCGACGGCAACGC
>DASVWO010000208.1:0-12877 GCA_036393165.1 Polyangiaceae bacterium
GTTCGTCGTCGTCGTCTTCGCAGCCCTCAAGTTCGCCGTCGACGCGCGCGTGGACGCGATCGACGCGCAGGCCAAGCACCTGCGCGACGAGAACGCGCGCATGAAGCAGGACCTGGACGACGCGCGCCAGCAGATCGCCGAGCGCGGCGCGGCGGAGCTCGAGGCGGCCAAGTTCTTCGAGCTGATCAAGGACGGGCGGCGCGTCGACGTCATCAAGGGGTGGGACGCGATGAAGACCAAGCCGCTCACGAAGAGCGAGGCGCAGTTCTTCGCCGACGCCGTCGAGCGCGCCAAGGTGGAGCAGGCGACGCAGCTGTATCTCCAGGGCCTCGACAGCGTGCGCCTGCAACGCTGGCAAGAAGCGGCGAGCGCGTTCGAGGAGTCGCTCAAGTACGACGACGCCGCGTCGGTGTCGCCCCAGGCGAAGCTCGAGCTCGCGAGCGCCGACCGCAAGCTGCACAAGCAGAAGGACGCGATCGCGATCCTCGCGCCGCTCGTGGAGACGAGCGTCGACCGCGAGGTGCTCGACGACGCGCTCGAGCAGCTCGCGTGGTGCCAGACGGAGATCGAGGCTTACAACGACGCGAAGAACACCTGGCGCACGCTACTGCGCAAGTTCCCCGATTCGCACTACGCGCCCGAGGCGAAGCTCGCGCTGCAGACGCTCACGCAGAACCATTGACGTGCGTCGGCGGGCGCGAGCGGGGCGTCCGGCCCTCGGTGGCGTTCTCCGCCGTCAGGTCCGCACGCAGGGCGTCGGCGATGGCGTTGCGCACGCGGGCGAGCACACGGTCCCCGTTGCAGGCGAGGTAGAGCTGCGAGCGCACGTTCCAGCCTTGCACGCGCACCTCGACGAGTCTGCCTGCCGCGAGAAGCGACCGCGCGGCGATGCAGGGGCCGAAGACGAGCTGCTCGCTCCGCGTCGCCAGCTCCAGGGCCAGCACGATGGTGAGAACCTGATGGCCCACCTCGCGATCCGCCCGGTGCAGCGGGCAGTCGTCCTGCGCCGGAACGAGGTGCCCGTCGGCGTAGTAGACGGGGCTGATGAACGGCACGGAGCGCACGCGCTCCTCGGTCACCGGCTGCGTGCCGAGCTTGCGCGCGAGCGCCGGGGACGCGAAGAGCGCCTGCCGGATCTCGCCGACGGGCACGCTGGACCACGACGGCGGCAGACGATCCATCCCCGCGTGCATCATGCAGACGTCGAAGAAGTCCTCCGCGGAGTAGGCCCGCAGGAGCGCCGGCGGCAGCTCGAGCCCGCGGATGTGGAGCTGCGGCTGCGCGTGCTCGATGGTCGGCAGGAAGCACTCGAGCAGGTACGAGGGCGCCGCGACCGTGAGCTCGGTCGCCTCGGCGTTCGTGCTCCCGACCGCGAGCAACCTCGCGACGGCCGCCTCGACGTGGGGCAGGACGCGGAGGCCCGCCTCGCTCAGACACACGCCGCGCGATCCGCGCGTGAGCAGCTGCAGGCGCAGCGTGTGCTCCAGGCGCGCGATGGCCTTGCTCACCTGCGACGGCGTGACCGTCAGCTCGCGGGCTGCCGCCGTGATGGATCCGGCGCGTCGCACCGCGAGGAAGGTCGCGAGGTCTCCGAGGCGCAGCTCTCCCAGGCGATCCGTGAGCGAAGTCATGCCTTACGCATACGCCTCCCGGGGGTTGCTGGTTTCGCTCGCGAGATATCAGGCGACAAGTGCCCGATATGCCGACGTAATCTCAGCGAACTGCACCTCGAGGGCCCGGCGCTCCTCGGGGGAAGCGCCCGGGTGAAGATCGGGGTGCACGGTGCGGGCGAGACGACGGTAGGCCCTCTTGATGTCGGACTCCGATGCACCGGGAGAGAGGCCCAGGACGCGCCAGTGGGAAATCTCCCGCGCATGCGCCGGCTGCGGGGACGCCGCGGATCGTTCGCGCGCACGCCGGCGGCCATGCAGGAACTCGCTCGGCTGCAGGGGCACTTCGTGGAGCGACCCGCGTGGCGCGCGGAGCGCGACGCGGAAGGAGACACGGGCGCCCGTGAGGCGCTCGAGCATCGCCAGCCGCGCCAGGATCTGACGGCGAAGCGCAGCGCTTACGACCGAGGGCGAGAGACGGAACTCGTTCACGAGGATCTCGCCATGGAGCCGCTGGGACGCCATCGCGCGGAGCAGGGACCGCCGGAGCACGTCGTCATCGATCGCGCGCTCGCGCCTCAAGATCTCGGCGAGCGAGGGCGCGGCGCCGTCGATCTCGACGGACACCACGAGCCCCTGCGCCACGTGGATGCGGTGGGCGCGGCCCCGGTCCTCGACGAGCTCGAGCGTCCCCGTCGCGCCGGAGCGATGCACGGCGCCGAGGAGGTCGCCGAGGGTCGTCTTCTCGAGGCGTCCGGGCAGGAGCATGCCGCCGGCGACCAGTGTGCGGGCATCAGCCGCCGAGGGGCCAGTTTTTCACGGTCCGACGGTGACGTGCCCCGTGACCGGAAGGTCCCGCGGGGCGCACTTGGCGTCCTTGCAGACGACGAGCCTCACGCGTCCCTCCACGTCGCCGGCGCCCTTGTCGCGCGCCACGAGGGCCAGCGCCCAGCGCCAGACGTCGGGATCGTGCGCCGTCGCGTCGTGCGGCCCGATGCGCCCGCGCAAAGCCGACACGAAGGGCGGCGTCTTGACGATCACGACGTCGCCCCAAGCGATCGACTCCCCTGCCCCCACGCGGGCTTCGACGTCGCAGCGAACGCGCCCCGGACCGTCGGCGTGCTCGCACGTCATCGTCGCAGGCTGCACGCCCCCGTCGTCGGCTCGAGCGAGGGACGCAGCGGCCATGACGAGGGCGCCCCCGATCGTCACGCCGAGCTTCCGCACGGGCTCCTGTCGTATCAGAATCGGCGCATGACGCGTGGTCTCTTGCTGGCCTCGCTCGCGCTCGTCGCCGCATGCGACAAGAGCGGGCCCCTCGCAACCCTCGATGCGTCGGCGACCTGGGCGGTCAATCCCGGCACCGTCGAGGCCTCCGCACCCATCGACGCGGGCGTCGTGGAGGCCGGACGTGTGATGCCTCCGCGACCCGTTCCGACGAGCAGTCCGACGGTGACCATCACGATGTCCATGGAGACGCAGCTCCAGGCCATCCAGTACATGGCGGCGATGAAGGCGCAGCAGCCCGGGGACGCGCCGGCGGACCCGGACTACGCCAAGTCGATCGCCGATCGCCTCAGGAGCGTGGGCAAGCCGGACGTCATCTCGAGCGGGCGCGAGGTGGAGGTGAAGCTCGAGAAGGGATGCGACGCGACGCTCCCGAAGCTCAGCGTGGCGCGGCAGACCGGGGCGACCCTCGGGGCGCTGCTCGCGCACGGAATGCTCGTCGTCGCTTGCATCGACCACAACGTCGAGTGCCTCCAGAGCACGCGCGACTCCGACGACGTGCTCTGCGTGCACCGCTGAGCGTGGCTCAGGGCTCCCAGGCGCCGACCCACGCCTTGCCCAGATGGACGCAGGCGACGTGCGTGCCGTCGTCGCTCACGGCGCAGCCTTGCTGCTCGGCATACGTGCCGTCGAGGGTTGCGGCGCGAAAGAGTCGCGAGCGGCCAGGGGCTCGGACGAGCAGACCGGAGCTCGTGGCGACCACGAGAATCTTCGGCGTGGGTGAAGCGAGCGGCGTGGCCCGCGACAGATCCGGCGCCACGAGCACCGGTTCGCCCTCGACGACCGCCTCCAGTCCGCCCGGACCCCATGCGAGAGGTTGCGCATGCACGAGCGCACCGCGCGCCCCCGAGCATCGATCACTCAGCGGCGGGGCGACGGGCAGCGGGACGTCGCGCAGGTCGTCGCCGCTCGCGGGGGCGAAGCTCGCGCGGAGCGACAGCCCGTCGCACGGGTCGTACGTCTCGATCCATGTCCACGCGCTGTCCGTGGAGGAGACGGCCGGAGGCCATGCCTTCCTGTCGCTCGCGTCGGCCTCGTCGCCGGCGTCCGGGTCCACGCGGACGAGCCCTGCCCGCGTTCGCACGAGCAGCTTGCCGCTGGACTCGAAGGCGAGCGGCCCCCACGCCGGTTCGTGTCCCCGGGGCGCGTCCGGAACGGCCGCGATCGGCCGCACCATGCGTGCGGTCGCAACGGGCGCGAGGGACGCGAGCCAGCCCTGAGCTTCGGTGATGCGCCTGGCGGTGTGGGTCGCGGGCGGGCGCGTCGCCCGATCGATCGCGAGCGCAGCGCGAAGAGCGTCACCCTGCGTCGCGTACGCACGCGCCTCCGCCAGGCCGAGGTCCTCGAGCGAGTGTGCGGCGCCGCAGCCGATCGCGCCCGTGCCGGCGACGCCGACGAGCCGGGGAGCTCCCCCGTCGGCGCACACGGATCGCCAGAGGGCGCGCGCCTGCGCCACGAAGGGAGCGACACCCGGGGCGAGCGACGCGACCTTCGCCTTGCTCATCGCGGTCGTCGCCAGGAGCGCGAACGAAGCCTCGGTCGCGGCCGTGTCGCGACTGAGGCCGGCCGTACGATCCAGCCACGCGAGCGTCCCCGTCACCCGCGGCCCCGGCTCGAACGGCGCCCCGCCGCCCTCGAGCGTCACGCGAAGCGCGATGTCCGGAAGACCGTCGCCGTCGCGGTCCGAAGTATCGCCATCCACGGTGAGGGTCGGCAGCCCCGTGGGATCCGCGATCGTCGCGGCGATGCGCACGCCACGCGTGGCCGAGACGAGCGCGACCCAGCGGTCGGGCGCACGCGTCGTTCGCTGGGCGCAGGACGCGCCGAGCTCCGCGAGGACCGCGCGCGCTCCCACGATCTCGAGGCGGTCGAGGGTCGTGCACCCGGTCCCGCGTGTGAGCGACGGGTCCGGCGCGTACGTCGACGCCGGCGAGAGCGTCGTCGGGCCGCCGCGGTAGTAGACGAGCTGCCCCGGATCGTCGCCCTCGGGCGGACGGACGAGCGCGAACGCGTCGCTCGTGCCGTCGCCGTCGAAGTCGCGCACCGCGGCCGAGAAGAAGACGGTGCCCTGCGGCGCCTCCAGCGTGACCCCCTCGACCGACCAGCGCGAGAGCCCAGCCGGAGCGAGCGTCGCCGGCTGGCCGGCAGGGATGGCCCCCGCATCGGCCGTCGCGATGGAAGGCGCCGGCGCCGCGGCCATCGCGTCCCAGTTCACGGCTGCGGCGGCGGACTGAGCCGAAGCGATCGAATACGGGACGTACGGATGGTCCTCGTGACAACCGCTACAGCCGCTCGCGCCCAGGGCGAGACCGAGGATGGCGGCGGCACGGAAGTGCATGGGCCCTGGCCGGGTTGTGTAGCAGAGCCCCGGCAACCTCGTGGACAACGCCGCGGGCGCGTGGGAGCTTCCGGGGCCGATGCGAAGCGCGCTCCTCGCCTCGGTGGCCGCCCTCCTGGTGGCGCTCTTCGCGCACACCGCTTGGGCCGAGGACGGCGATCCCATCGCGGCTGCGGAGGCGCGATTCCACAGCGGCGAGTCGAACGAGGAGCACCGCGCCTATCCGGAGGCGCTGGCCGACTACCGCGCCGCAATGGATGCGGCCCCCGGATCGCGCTGGGCGGTGCGCGCGAACGACCGCATCGACTGGATCCGCTCGCGCTCGGAAGGAGACTACGGTCCGCTGCGTCGCCTGGAACAGGTGCGTCACGATCCCGATGCCGCGAGCGACCCGGCCGCGATCGACGCTCTCGCACACGACGCCGAGAGTTTTCCACCCGGCATGGTGCGCGTCGAAGCGAGGATGCTCGTCGCCGAAGCCTGGCTCGGACGGATGCACCGACCGCAGGACGCGATCCACGAGCTCACGCTGGTGCGCGACGATCCGAAGACCGATCCCTTGACCAGTCGGCTGGCCGAGCGCGAGCTGGTCGACGCATACGTCGGTGAGGGACGCATCGACGACGCGATCGCCGAGGCGACCAAGTACCCCGCGCGGCTCGACCCCAAGTTCGTGCGCCAGGTGAAGCGTCTCGTCGCGCGGCGCGCCGCGACGGAGTTCGCGTCGATCGTGCTCGCGGCCTTCGGCGTGTTCTCGGTGATCGCGCTCGTTCGCGCCGGACGCCAGCGAGCGCTCGGTCAGGCCTGGAACGCCTTGCGGGAGCTGGCGCCAGCGGCCCTCGGATTCGTGGCGTTCGTGGCCATCGCGGGGGGCGTGCTCGCGTCGCAGTACGAGTCGGGGAACGCGACGCCGTTCCTGCTGCTCGGAGCCGCCGTGCTGCCGCTGGTGCTGCTGGCGCGTGCGTGGGGTGCCGTGGGATCCCAGACGCGGGTCGCTCGCCTGGGGCGCGCCGTGCTCTGCGCCGCGACCGTCGTCGCGGCGGCGTTCATGCTCCTGGAGCGGGTGTATCCGGACTATCTCGTGGGGTTCGGTCTATGAGCGAAGAGCGAGAGATCAGGGAGGAGCAGCTTCGCGCGGTGCGCACGGGGCACGGCGCGAACTGCTCGAGCATCGGCAGCGTCATCGACACGCTGTTCGCGACGGCCACCGTGGGTGCCGCGGTATTCGCCGCGGTCGTCGCCGCCCTGAAGCGCGAGCCGGTGAAGGTCGCGGGAAAGGAGCGCGCGTGATCGTCCGATTCGAGCCCTGGGGCGCCTGGGTGAAGCTCGAGACGCAGGCCGCCATCGTCGCGCTCGACCGCGATGGGGTCCGGGCGCTCGGGCTGGAGGGCGGGCTGGCGTGGAGCGACGAGCCGGCCGGCGAGAGCGCGCCGATCGAGGTGCACATGGCCGTCACGGCCCGGTGCGGGGCCGGATGCGAGGGCTGCTACATCGACGCGCGCCCCGACGGAGTCGAGCCGCCGCGAGAGGCGCTGGAGCGAGAGCTGGATGCTCTCGCGGACGCCGGCGTGTTCACCGTCGCATTCGGCGGCGGTGAGCCCACGACGCGGGATGACCTGGACGTGCTCGCCGACGCGGCGATCGCGCGCGGCATCACGCCGGTGCTCACGACGAGCGGCCTGGGGCTCACGGACGCGCGCGTGGAGAAGCTGCGGCGCTTCGCGCAGGTGAACGTGAGCTACGACGGTCCCGGGGAGACGTACGCGATGGTGCGCGGCTTCGACGCGAGCGCCGCGGCGGAGCGCGCGATCGAGCGTCTGGCGGCTGCCGGCATCCGCGTGGGCGCGAACGTCGTGCTCACGCGCGCGAGCTTCCCCCGGCTCGAAGAGACGCTCGCGCGTGCGAAGGGCCTCGGCGCATGCGAGGCGCAGCTCCTTCGCTACAAGCCGGCCGGGCGCGCCGCCTCGATCGAGTACCTCGCACGACGGCTCTCGAGCGAGCAGGCGCGATCGCTCGGGCCGACGCTCCGGCGGCTCGCCGGCACGGTGTGCGCCGGCGGGGACTTCCACGTGCGCATCGACTGCGCGCTGGTTCCCTTCCTGTCCGCCGACGAGGCCATCGCGAAGGACCCCGGCGCGCTCGCCCGCTGGGGCATCTTCGGCTGCGAGGCTGCGGGTGCTCTCGCGGCGTTCACGGTGGACGGCAAGGTCGCCCCCTGCAGCTTCGCGCGATCGAGCGGGCTGGATGCGACCTCGCTCGGGTCCCATGCAGGCGATCCGGAGCTCGCGCGATGGCGCGCTCACGTGGCGGCTCCGCCGGAGCCGTGCGCGTCGTGTCCCCTCCGCGCCGTGTGCAAGGGCGGGTGCAAGGTGGTCGCGTCCTTCGTGAAGGGCGTACACGGACCCGATCCCGAGTGTCCGCGTGTCCTCGACGCCGCGGGAGGGCGAGCGGCATGAGCCGCGAGAGTGTCGTGGCTGCGGGCGTGGCACTCGCCTGGGGCATGGCGGCCGCCGTCGGCGCGTACGCGCTCGTGCGCACGGTGCAGTTCTTCTTGTACCCGGATCCGAACCCCGCGACGCTCGTGTGGAGCGCCCACGCCGGCTTCTTCTGGCGATGCTGGACGTGCGCCTACGCGGGCGCCATCGCGGGCTTCGTCGCTTACGTGCCGACCCGGCGGCACCTGGCCGCCTCGGTGCGTGCGCTCGGTCCTGCCGTGGCGATCGCCGGGATGCTCATCGCGCTACAGACCGCCGTCTTCCCATGAGCAGCCCACGAGCACCGGCTCGGGCTCGAGGGTCACCGAGAACCGGGCTCGCACGCCGTCGCGCACTGTGCGCGCGGCCGAGAGGATCTCGCCCGAGCTGGCTCCTCCGCGATTGACGATGGCGAGCGCGTGCTTGCGGGAGATCCCCGCGCGGCCGAGCGTCCAGCCCCTCGCGAACCCGGCCTGCTCGACGAGCCACGCAGCGGCCAGCTTCCATCGACCCTGCCCCGCGTCGAACCTCGGCGGCGTCTTGCCCGCGATCGACTCGACGCGCGCGAGCGTCGCGGCGTCGACGACCGGATTCACGAAGAACGATCCGGCGCTCACGCTCTCCGGATCGGCGGCGTCGAGCACCATGCCCTTCGCGCGCCGGAGCCCGAGGATGGTCGAGCGAATCGCCTCCGCCGGCGCACGACTGCCCTCGGGCACGGACAGCGCCCGGGAAAGCTCGGCGTAGCGCACGTCGTCCTCGCGCGAGCGGCGGAAGGCGAAGCGAACGCGCGTCACGATCCAGCGATCGCTCCGCTTGAAGAGGCTCGCGCGATAGCCGAAGCGGCACGCGGGCGGCTCCATGTCGACGAAGGCGCGCGCCTCGCGATCGTAGACGCGGACCGACACGATCGTGTCGCTCACCTCCTGCCCGTACGCGCCGACGTTCTGGATCGGCGTCGCACCCACCAGGCCAGGGATGCCGCTCATGCTCGAGACACCGGTCCACCCTTCCGCAATGGCGCGGGCAACCAGAGCGTCCCAGTCCTCTCCGGCAGCCACGTCCAGCAGGACGCGATCGCCATCGCTCCTGACGTCGACCCCGCGCGTGGCCATGCGGATCACGAGGCCCTGGAAGCCCGCATCGCCCACGACCACGTTGCTCCCGCTGCCCAGCACGAAGACCCCGTGTCCGCGCGACTCCGCGTCCGCCAGCGCGTCCGGCAGCTGTTCTTCGCGGTCGAGGTCCACCATGCTCGCCGCCGGCCCGCCGACACGCAGCGTGGTCAGCGGGGCGAGGGGGACTCCGGCGCGCGCGTGCATCAGGGGTGAGATCTACCGGCTATCCATGCCACTCTGCCACCGCTGCGCGTGGATCCGCTCCCGATAGACCCCCTGCTGCCCGAGATCGTCGAGGCGCTGCGCGCACGACCGACGCTCGTGCTCGAGGCACCCCCGGGCGCCGGCAAGACGACGCGCGTGCCCCTGGCGCTGCTCGACGCGGGTCTCGCGCGTACCGGAGAGATCGTGGTCCTCGAACCGCGACGTCTCGCGGCACGCATGGCGGCCCGTCGCGTCGCCGACGAGCTGGGAGAGCGCGTGGGAGGCACCGTCGGTTACCAGGTGCGCTTCGAGGACGCGACGAGCGCGCGGACGCGCATCCGCTTCGTCACCGAGGGCGTCCTGGGGCGCAAGCTCCTCGCCTCGCCGCGGCTCGATGGCGTCGCCGTCGTCGTGCTCGACGAGTTCCACGAGCGTCACCTGCAGGGCGACGTCGCGCTCGCGCTCGTCGAGCACCTGCGGCGCACCGAGAGACCCGACCTGCGCGTCGTCGCCATGAGCGCCACGCTCGCGACGGCGCCGCTCGCCCGCCACCTCGACGCGCGCGTGCTGCGGAGCGAAGGCAAACGCTACGACGTCGCGATCGAGCACCTGCCCGCTCCCGACGAGAGGCCGCTCGCGTCGCAGGTGGCGTCCGCGGTGCGCACGCTCGTGGCCGAGGGGCTCGAGGGCGACGTGCTCGTCTTCCTGCCCGGCGCGGCGGAGATCCGGCGAGCGCGCGAGACGTGCGAGAAGCTCGCGGCCGAAGCGGACCTGATGCTCGTGCCCCTGCACGGGGACCTCTCCCCGGAGGAGCAAGACACGGCGGTGAAGCGGGCCTCGCGGCGGAAGGTGATCCTCTCGACCAACGTCGCCGAGTCCTCGGTGACGATCGACGGCGTCGTCGCCGTGGTCGATTCGGGGCTCGCGCGCATCGCATCGCAGGCCCCCTGGTCCGGGCTGCCGCGCTTGCGGATCGAGAAGGTGAGCCGCGCCTCGGCGATCCAGCGCGCAGGACGCGCCGGAAGAACCCGGCCCGGACGGTGCCTTCGGCTCTACACGCGCGCCGACTTCGAGTCGCGCCCCGAGCACGAGACACCGGAGGTTCTGCGCCTGGATCTGACGCAGACGATGCTCGAGCTGGCGGCCATGGGCGCGCGGGACATCCCGTGGCTCGAGTCGCCCCCGGCGGCACACGCAGCGGCCGCACGGGAGCTCCTTCTGAAGCTGGGCGCCGTCGACGCAGCCGGCGTGCTCACGGACACCGGGCGCAGCATGCTGCGGTTTGCGGTGCACCCTCGCGCGGCACGGGTGATCGTCGAGGGCGAGCGGCGTGGTGTGGCGGACGACGCGTGCGTGGCGGCGGCGATCCTCAGCGAGGGCGACATCCGCGTGGCGACGAAGACGCGCTTCGGAGAAGGACGCGCCCACGACGCGGCGACCGAGCCGAGCGACGTGGAGGCGCTCGTGGATGGGTACCGCGAGGCGGAGGACGCGCGCTTTCGCGACGGTGCGCTCCGGGCGATCGGGCTCGACGCGGGCGCCACACGCGCAGTGTCGCGCGCTGCCGATCTGCTCTCACGAAGCGCGCGCCGCGGCGAAGGATCGAGTCAACCTGCCGGTGTCGCGCTGCGCATGGCGCTTCTCGCGGGGTACCCCGATCGGGTCGCCAGGCGCGTGCGGGCCGGAGGCAGGCAGCTCGCGCTCGCGGGCGGAGGATCGGCGGAGCTGGCGGAGACGAGCGTCGTTCGGGTCGCCGAGTGGATGGTGGCGCTCGAAGCGGAGGAGCGATCGATGGGGCGCGGCGCCGGGGTCCTCGTGCGCCTCGCGAGCGCCATCGAGCCGGAGTGGCTCATCGATCTGTACCCCGAGAGCATCGAGGAGCGGCAGCAGGTGACCTGGGACGCCGCGGCCGAGCGTGTCGTGGCTCGGGACGCGATGCTCTGGGGCGGACTGGTCCTCCATGCATCCGATCGCACCGGTGGGCAGGGTCCCGAAGTCACGCGCGCCCTGGCGGAGGCCGCGCTCGCCGCGGGGCCGACGGCCTTTGCGCCCGCCGAAGCGCTTGCACGATGGCTCGCGCGCGCTCGCTTCGCAGCTTCGGTAGATGCTTCGATAAGCGCGCCCGACGATGAAGCGGTGAAGGCGGCCCTGGTGGCGCTCTGCGAGGGGTGCAGCAGCTTCACCGAGCTTCGGCAAGCGGGGCTCCTCGACGCGCTGAAGGCAAACCTGGGACGGAAGGCGGCTGACATCGAGCGGCTCGCGCCAGAGCGTGTGACGTTGCCGAGCGGCAGATCGACGGTCGTTCACTACGAGCCGGGAAAGCCGCCGCACATCGCGTCGCGGATGCAGGACTTCTTCGGCATGAACGACGGGCCTCGCGTGGGGGGTGGACGGGTGGCGCTCGTGCTCGAGCTTCTGGCGCCCAACGGGCGTGCACAGCAAGTGACGACGGATCTCGCCGGCTTCTGGCAGCGGCACTACCCGGCGATCCGCAGGGAGCTGATGCGCAAGTATCCGAAGCACGCGTGGCCGGAGGATCCGACGCGTCGCTAGAAGCCGGGGCCGGGGCGATCCGGAGCGGCCGGAGTAGGACTCGGTTTCGGCGTCGGTGCTGCGATCGGCCTCGGTTTCGGGGTCGAAGTCGCGGTCGCGGTCGCGGTCGCGGTCGGGGTCGGGGTCGGGGTCGGGGTCGGGGTCGGGGCCGCGGTCGCGGTCGCGGTCGCGGAGGCGGATGGGGCCTCTTCGGTGGCGGCGGGCATCACCGAAGGTGCGACCGGCGTGGACACCGCTGCGCTCGCCGGGCCCTCGCGACTGCTCGCTTGCTTCGGTCGGCGCACCAGCAGCAGCCCGACCAGCGTGCCCGAGAGCGCGAGCATCACGATCACGGTGAACACCGCGGTGAGCACGTTGCGCCTGTCCCCACGCGGTACCGGCAGGCTGCGCACCTGCGGGTCGTCGCTCTTCGCCTGCGGGCTATCCGGCGGCCACTGAATCGCATCCGGCGATGGCAACGTCGCCACGTGAGGCGGCGGGGCAAACCCCTCTGTCCCGTGCTGCGCCATCCGCGGCGTGAGCGGCGCCGCCGTGTTCGTCGGCGCCGATCGATCCACCGCGTCGGGCGTCGTCGGCGCCTCGTGCGGCGTCCGAGCCTGCGGCGCCGTCACCGACCCGTCGTTCACCTTCACGGTGAGCACGGGCGTGCTGCTCGGCGGACTCGTCGACACCGGAGACGTCGAGGCATTGCCGAGCGGCTCGGCAGGCTTCGGCGCCAGCGCCTTCTTGAGATTCTTCAGGCTCGTCGCGAACGAGAACGCGTCTCGCGGCCGCTTGTCCGGATCCTTCGCGAGCGCGGCGCGCACCAGCGCCTCGAGCTCCCTGGGAACGATCACGAACTGCGACAGCAGCGGCGCAGGCAGATTCATGTGCGCCGAGGCGATCTTGTGCGAGTCCCCGTACTCGTCGAACGGCCCGCGCCCCGCGACCATCTCGTAGAGCACGAGCGCCGCCGAGTAGATGTCCGTCCGCGGGGAGGGCTTCTTCCCGGCCAGCTGCTCCGGCGCCGCATACCGGAGCGTTCCGAGAAACCGGCCCGCGGTCTCTCGATTGGACTCGTGCAGCAGCGAGACGATGCCGAAGTCGAGCAGCTTCGTCACCGTCATGCCCGTCGTCATCCGGTGCAGGAAGATGTTGTCCGGCTTCACGTCACGGTGGATGACGCCCTTGTCGTGCGCGAAGTCGAGCGCTTCGAGCAGATCGATGGCGATGTGATAGGCGTGCCCGAGATCGAGCTGTCCCCTCTTCTCGAGCACGACGCGCAGCGACTGCCCCTCGAGCCGCTCCATCACG
>DASVWO010000209.1:0-13651 GCA_036393165.1 Polyangiaceae bacterium
ATCCACTTCGACCCGCCCGACGGCACGAACACCCCCAGCACCATCGAGTACGCCGCCACGAGCGGCGGGAACGTCGTGCGGGTCGACACGTCCACGAACAGGTGCGCGATGCGCTCGTTGAGCGCCGTGTACGTGATGATCCCCGCGATGCCCGCGTAGAAGGGAAACTGCAGGATCACCCCCCACGTTGCCGGCGTCGCATCGCGCACGGCGCGCATCAGGCGCGCCGGCGTCCCGTGCAGCGCGACGCCCAGCACCAGGAAGCCGAGGTTGATCGTGTTCAGATTGAGCGCCGCCAGCCGGTCGCTCGCGCGCGCCATGTAGAGCACCAGGTACGCCGCGCCGAGCACGAACACGCCGAGCCCCAGCACCCGGGAGTGCTCCAGGCGCTCGGCAGGTGCGAGCTGCCGCCCCGCCGCCTCCTCCTCCTCGACGACGAGCGGATCGAGCCGGACACCGAGCTTCGCCGCCGTCGCCGCCCGCTCCGGCGGCGGCGTGAACGCCGCGACGACCAGCCCCACGACGAGCATCTCGACCGCCACGCTCGCGAAGCTCTGCCACGTGAAGATGGTGGCTCTCAGGGGGATGACGCCGCCAGGCACCAGTCCCCCGGCCGCCACGATGTCGCGCACCCGGGGCTGCAGCTGCCCCGGCGTCGCCATCTGCAGCGCAGCCGAGCTGCTCAGCCCCTGCGCCCACACGCTGCCGAGCCCCAGGAAGCTCGCCGCCCCGAGCGCCCGGTAGTCCGCCTCCGGCCGGTGTCGCGCCGTTTCGCGCGCGAGGAGCGCTCCGAAGACGAGCGAGAACCCCCAGTTGATCCAGGACGCCCCCATCGAGAAGAGGGCGATCATCACGGTTGCCTGCCGCGCCGTCTGCGGCACCCGCGCGAGGCGCACGATCGCGCGCGCGATCGGCCGCGACGCCGCCAGCACGTACCCGGTGATGATGACGAGCGCCATCTGCATCGTGAAGGGCACGAGCTCCCAGAACCCCTTGCCCCAGGCGAGCACCACGTCCGCTGCTCCCGCGTGCCCGGCGCCCACGCCCGCCGCGAACACCACCAGGGTGGCCACCAGGGCGAACACGAAGGCATCGGGCAGCCATCGCTCAGCCCATGCGGTGAACCGGAGCGCGATGCGGGCGATCACGAACCGATTAGAAACCTGCTCTTTTTTCGAGCGCAACGTCCTCGTCGGAGGTACACCGGGCCCATGAGAACCGGCCTTCTTTTCTCGGGTACGGCGCTTATCGGCCTGTGCCTAGTTTCCGCCTTCCCCGGCTGCGGCAGCAGCAGCAGCAACGGCAACAACCCCTCGACCGACGGCGGCAACATGGCCGACACCTCGTCGGACGACAGCAGCAGCGGCGGCGACGACGGGTCCTCCGGGGACGCCAACGAGGAGAGCTCCTCGTCCTCCGGCGGCGACACCGGCACGGGCTGCACCGCTTCGGTGATGCCCAAGGGCATGCAGGTCCTCGCCTCGGTGACGGACACGGTCCAGGGCGTGACCAGCGACGGCCAGATCATCTTCTACGACGGCAGCACCATGAAGCTGAACGCCGTGCCCGTCGGCGGCGGCACGCCCAAGGTGATCGGGCCGTGGGACAAGAGCCAGTCGCTCATCTTCACGTCCAACGGGGTGGCGCTCTACTGGAACGGAGCCACCCAGACCTCGAGCCCTCACGGCGCGCTGAGCATCTGGAGCGCTTCGGGCGGTGCGCAGACCCTCGGCACGCAGTCGTACTTCAGCTCGCCCAACGGGGGCGGGTGGGTGGACGTCAGCGCGGACGGATCGCTCGTGGTCTACTCGGACAACGCGACCACCGGAACCGCCGACATCTACGTGGCGGGCAGCGACGGAAGCAACAAGACGAAGATCGTGAGCGCCGCGAGCATCGGCGCCGCCTGCCGCCCGGTCGTGCGCTTCGCAGGCAACACGCCGGTCGTCGCGTACTGCACCGCTCAGCCCGACGCAGGCACCACGCTCAACGCCACCGTGGCCGCGTACTCGGGGCCGCCGACCTGGCAGACCGTGCAGCAGTTCACGGCCACGGGCTTCTACGGCTTCACCGTCGCCCCGCTGCCGGGCGGGGATGGCGGAGCGTCCGCCTACCAGGTCGAGTACCTGGACAGCACCGGGATGTACGTGGAGCCCCTCGGCGGCACGACGCCCACGCTCATCGACGCGAAGAGCGCCGGCGGAGCGACCTTCACGCACTCGGGTACGGACATCATCTACATCGAGACGGACGGTTCGGTGTGGCGCTCTCCGGTCGCCACCCCCGCGCCCGGCGAGCTCGCGAAGGGCCCCTTCCAGGGCACGCTCGCCCTCTCGTCGGACGACAACTGGCTCGAGGTGTTCAGCCAGCAGAACATGACGACCTTCTTCACCGACATGTACCTCCTGTCGACGACGCCGGCGGACGGCGGCAACACGCCGACCACGCTCGCATCCATGGCCTCGGGCGCGAACTTCGGCGACCCGTTCACCACGGACAACTCGCGGGCGATCTTCTTCCCGAACGTCGTGATGTCCGGCTCCGCCGGGTACGTCGGCGCGTACGACTCGCTCACCCTGCCGCCCTCGGGCATGCCCAAGACGATCGCGCAGAACGTGTGGGAGGAGTTCGCGACGTCCGGCGCCAAGACCCTCTACAACGACAACTACGCGTCCAACGCGGGCTTCGCCGGCGCGGCCGACATCGAGTCGGTCGACCTCGGGGGCACGGCGTCGGCGACGACGCTCGTCTCGCAGGCGGACGCCAACTTCTTCCTGACGGCGGACAAGAAGACCATCGTCTACTCGTGGAGCGCGTGCCCGGGCGCCAAGGCCGGCATCTACACGCTCGCGGCGCCCTGAGCAGCCGCGTCGCCCTCGCGTGCCTGCTGGCGCTGGCGTTCCACGCCGCGCCGGCGCGCGCGCAGGCGCAGCCTCAGGGCATGTCGTTCGAGGATCCGTACGACCTGCCGAACGCTCCGCGCCCGCCGACGCTGCCCGAGCTGACGCACGCGGAGATCGAAGGGACGAGCGAGACGACGGCGGGCGCGCTCATCCCGCCGCCGGGGGGCGTGTGGACGCACGCGTACGTCGAGCGCCTCGACGCCGAGATGCCGCTCGCCTTGCGCCGCTGGTACGTCGGCGCCTCCTACGAGGCTGCCGCGGGCGGCACGGCGAACGGCTACCAGGTGATCGGAGGCAACCTCGCCATCCACGGCCGGACGCTCTGGGCGACGCGCACGGGCCTCGCGTTTGGCGGCGGCATGGAGCTCGTGCTGCCCACGGCGACGTTCGACCCGAACGGCCGCGGGGGCGTCGTGGCGCTGAACGCGGCGACGCTGCGGCCGTGGGACGTGACGTACTTCATCCCGGGCATCATCGGCGTGCGCCCCTTCGTGGACCTGCGCGTGCTCAAGGAGCCCTTCATCTTCCAGTTCCGACAGGGCCTCGACGGCACCGTCTCGGTCACGGCGCTCGGCGACCGCCGCCTCTACGCGCACACGGGCTTCTACTTCGGGTGGGCGGCCACGCAGCACCTGGCGGTCGGTCTCGAGGCATTCGAGGAGTACGCCATCGACGTGCCCAACGTGCGCGACGGCGCCCGCGAGGCCATCGTCATCTCCCCCAACCTGCGCATCACGCTGCCGTGGGTGCAGCCGGCCATCAGTTTCTTCACGAACGTCGGGCCGCCGCTCTACGGCGCGAACGAGAACATATGGGGCATCCGCTTCGCGTTCACCGTGGTCTACGACCCGAACGCGATGCTCGGTGTGCGCGGGAAGTGAGCGCCGCCTAGTTGATCGCGGGGTGGCTCTCGGTCGTCTTGCGCTGCTCGCTCTTCGCGCGCACCGCCTGACGCTCGAGGGCCGCCTTCACGAATCCCGAGAACAGCGGGTGCGGCGCGAGCGGGCGGCTCTTGAACTCGGGGTGGAACTGGCAGCCGACGAAGAAGGGGTGCTTCTGCAGCTCGACCATCTCGACGAGCCGCTTGTCCGGCGACGTGCCGCTCAGCACCAGGCCCGCCTCGACCAGCTTGTCGCGGAAGTCGTTCGAGAACTCATAGCGGTGGCGGTGGCGCTCGCTGATCTCGGTCGCCCCGTACATCTGCGCCGCGAGCGATCCAGGCGTGAGCACGCACGGGTAGGCGCCGAGGCGCATCGTGGCGCCCTTCTTCGTCACGCCGCGCTGCTCGGGCATCAGGTCGATCACGGCAGCGGGCGTGTCCTTGTCGAACTCACTCGAGTTCGCTCCCTCGAGCCCCGCCACGTGCCGCGCGTAGTCGACCACGGCGAGCTGCATCCCGAGGCAGATGCCGAAGAAGGGGATCTCGTTCTCGCGCGCCCAGCGGATGGCCGCGATCTTCCCCTCCGTCCCGCGGTCTCCGAAGCCGCCCGGCACGAGCACCGCGTCCACGTTCGCGAGGAACGCCTGCGGCCCCTGCTGCTCGATCTGCTCGCTGTCGATGTACTCCAGGTCCACGCGGCAGTCGTTCGCGAGGCCGCCGTGCACGAGCGCCTCGTGCAGCGACTTGTACGAGTCCTTCAGGTGCACGTACTTGCCGACGATGCCGATCTTGACGGTGCCCTTCGCCGGGTTCTTGAAACGCCCCACGATGCGCTGCCACGGCGACAGGTCGGGCGCGCGGCTCCAGATGTTGAGCCGCTCGGCGATGAGCTCGTCGAGGCCCTCGTTGTGGAACATGAGCGGCACCTCGTAGATGCACCCCACGTCCATCGCGCCGATGACCGCCTCGACCGCCACGTTCGAGAAGAGCGCGATCTTCTCCTTCACCGAGCGCGAGAGCGCCATCTGCGTGCGGCAGAGCAGCACGTCCGGCTGGATGCCGATCTCGCGCATCTCCTTGACGGAGTGCTGCGTCGGCTTCGTCTTGAGCTCCCCCGCGGTCGGGATGAACGGCACGAGCGTCACGTGGATCGAGAGCGCGTTCTGCCAGCCGGCCTCGATCTTCAGCTGACGGATGGCCTCGAGGAACGGCAGCGACTCGATGTCGCCGGCCGTGCCGCCGATCTCGATGATCGCCACGTCCACGCCGTCGGCCGCGTCGCGCACGCGCGACTTGATCTCGTCGGTGATGTGCGGAATCACCTGGACCGTCGCGCCCAGGTACTCGCCGCGGCGCTCCTTCGAGATGACGCTCTCGTAGATGCGGCCAGTCGTGAAGTTGTTCTGGCGCGTCATCCGCGCCGTCGTGAACCGCTCGTAGTGCCCGAGGTCGAGGTCGGTCTCGGCCCCGTCGTCGGTGACGAACACTTCCCCGTGCTGGTACGGGCTCATCGTCCCCGGGTCGACATTGACGTACGGGTCGAGCTTGATGTGCGTCACCCGCAGGCCGCGCGCCTCGAGCAGCGCGCCGACCGACGCGCTGGCCAGCCCTTTTCCGATAGAAGAGACGACTCCGCCGGTGACGAACACGTACTTCGTGGGCTTACGGCTCATGGCGGGCGCCCTCCTTCCTCTCGAAAACTAACGGCGGGAAGTACCACACGGACGCTGCACCCGCGAGGTCGAGACTTCGGTCCGAATCGTGCTACTTTGGAGACTCGCCCCTGGGAGGTGGACCCGTGGCGCGTAAGTTCGCCGAGCTGCCCACGATGAGGGTCGAGCCCGCGAAACTCGCGGTCTACGCCCGCAAGGCCGACAAGCAGGTGCGCGAAGGGCGCGCGCCGAGCGCACCGGACATCGAGGTGAGCGTCCAGTACCTGGACGACCCCCCGACGGCCGTCCGCAACCAGAGCACCGTGAGGCCTGCCCCACGCAGCATCGAGGGGGCGGCCCTCGAGGCTGTCCCCGTCATCGCGGTGACGAAGGAAGACCTCGCCTGGTTCGAGCTGGACTTCGACGCGCACGCCGTCCTGGCCGTCATCGACGGCATGACGAGCATCGAAGAGGTGCTCGCCATGGTCGCTTTCCCGCCGGAACGGACGCTGCAGATATTGCGCGAGCTCGAGAAGCAGCGCGTCATCGCTTTGGCCTAGCGACCCTCTTGCAAGGCGGTTGCTCCCTGGCATGCTCCCGCGCATGTCGGAGCACATCGGCATCATCGGGTACGACTCGTTCCACTTCGTGGTGGAGAACCTCGAGCGGTCGCGGAAGTTCTACCTCGAGAAGTTCGACTTCAAGGAAGTGGCGCGCGCCGGCGACGAGCTCGTCGCGCGAAGCGGGCAGCAGTCGACCGTCTTCGGCGCCGGTGACGTGCGCGTGTGCGTCTCGACGGCGCTCGCGCAGCACTCGAAGGCCGCGCGCTTCCTGAAGCGGCACCCGGCGGGGGTGATGAGCCTGTCCTTCCGCGTGAAGAAGCTCGACGAGACGATGGCTTTCCTCGAGAAGCGCGGCGGCACGTTCCTCAGCGATCCGGTCGAGGCCAAGGACGAGCGCGGCGGGACGTACCGCGCCGTCGAGATCGCGACGCCGCTGGGCGACGTGGCGTTCCGCTTCGTCGAGCGAAACGACTACCGCGCCTTCGCGCCGGGATTCGTCGACTCGGGCGTCGGTAACGCGGGCAAGCCGGACAACATGTACGGCATCCAGATCGTCGACCACGTGACGTCCAACGGGCTCACCATGGTGCCCATCGTCGCGTGGTACCGCGACGTGCTCGGGTTCGAGCCGTTCTGGGAGATCAAGTTCCACACGAGCGACGTGGCGAAGCAGTTCGCGCACGGCTCGGGGCTCAAGTCCATCGTGATGTGGGACCCGGTCAGCCAGGTGAAGTTCGCGACGAACGAGCCGCTGCGGCCGCAGTTCCGCGACTCGCAGATCTACAAGTTCTGCGAGGACAACCAGGGCGCGGGCGTGCAGCACATCGCCTTCAACGTGAAGAACATCATCTGGACCGTCGAGGAGATGAAGCGCCGCAGCGTGGAGTTCATGGACACGCCGGCGGTGTACTACCGCGACCTGCCGCGGCGGCTCGAGGCGCTCGGCATCACCAACGTGAAGGAGGAGCTGGGCGTGCTCGAGAAGCACCAGATCCTGCTCGACGGGTCGCAGGACCGCTACATGCTCCAGATCTTCCTCCGCGAGGCGAAGTCGATGTACGGCGACGACCGCGCCGGGCCGTTCTTCTACGAGATCATCCAGCGCTGCGGCGACGAGGGCTTCGGCTACGGCAACTTCCGGGCGCTCTTCGAGAGCATCGAGCGCGCGCAGCGGACGCCGCAGAACGGCGCGTGAGCTCATGATCGACCGGCAGAGCGCGGGCATCCTCCCCGACAAGCCGCACACCGTCTGCCGCGCGGCTGACGGGAGGATGCTCTACGAGGAGATGTTCACGCGGGGCGGGTTCAGCGGGCCGTTCACGTACTTCTACCATCGCTTCCCGGTGACGCCGCACCGCGAGGTCGCGGTGACCAAGCGCGGGTGGCCCGCGCCGGCGCCGGACAAGGACGCGCCGGCGCCGCTGCGGAGGCGCCTGTACCTGAGCGACAAGGTGGCGGCGGGCGGGATGCTCGTCGACCGGCGCGTGCCCGTCCTCTTCAACAAGGACGTGACGGTGCTGCTGGCGCGGCCGGACGTGAGCGACGACGTCTACTTCGCCAACGGCGACGGCGACGAGCTCTGGTTCGTGCACGAGGGGCAGGCGCGCCTCGAGTCGCCCTGCGGCTGGCTCGACGTGAAGGCCGGCGACTACGTGTGGGTCCCCAAGTCGATGGTGCACCGCTGGCACGTCGAGAAGCCCATGCGCCTCATGGGGTTCGAGGCGCACGGGGGTGTGTTCATCCCCAAGCCCTTCCGCAACCCGGTGGGGCAGCTCCGCATGGATGCTCCGTACACGCACCGCGACTTCGTGCACCCGCACGGACCCATCGCCACACCGGAGAAGGTGCAGGAAGGGCCCCGGGAGCTGCTGGTGAAGAAGAAGGGGATCTTCACGAGATACGCGCTCGAGAACCCGGCCATGGATGTCGTCGGCTGGGACGGGTTCGTCTATCCCTTTGCGTTCGCCATCGAGAAGTACCAGCCGAAGACGGGCCTCGTGCATCTACCGCCCACGATTCACTCGACGTTCGAGGGGCCGGGCTTCCTCGTCTGCTCCTTCGTCCCGCGCGTCACCGACTACCATCCGCAGGCGATCCCGTGCCCCTATCCGCACTCGAGCGTCGACTGCGACGAGATCATCCTGTACCTCCGCGGCAACTTCACGAGCCGTCGCGGCGTGGGCCCGGGCGCCATATCGCTCCACCCCGCGGGCGTCGCCCATGGTCCGCACCCGGGTGCGTACGAGGCGAGCGTCGGCTCCACGCGGACCGACGAGCTGGCCGTCATGTGCGACACCTACGAACCGCTGGTACCCACGGCGCAAGCCGCGAACATCGAGGACGCCGCCTACCACGACTCGTGGCGCACCCAGTGACGTTGCACTGATCGACGGGGGTGTTCTCGCGGATGGTCATGTCAGCATGTCACATGACATGACATGGCAGTCGACCGCGACCTTCCGCCTGAAGCAGAGTGGCATCCACGGGGAAGGGAGCGTCGCTCCTCGCGAATGGCCGGTCTTTCACCGTGGAATCGGCCGTCATTCCACGTGGAAACGGGCATGCACCATGCGGGATACGTGCATGCGCCATAGGGGATACGGGCATGCATCATGGGGGACACCCATGATGCATGCGCGTACGCCCGGCGTACGGACGCGGAACGCGCATGGATCACGGGTGGTGGGCGCGCGTACGCCCGATGATGGGCGCTAGGGTAGCGATGCGAGGGCGAGCCAACGCCCCTCGGCGCTGGGCCGGAAGCCCTGGGCGCGCGCGCTGACCACGGCGACCTGATCCTCGTACCAGAGCGGGATCCAGTGCATCTCCTCGCGGTTGATCTGCTCGACCGTCGCGTAGACGAGCCGGCGCTGCGCCGGGTCGGCGATGCGATCGCCCGCATCGAGAGCGTCATCCAGGGCTTCGTCGTGAATTCGGCCACGGTTGCCGCCCTGCGGGGGAACGAAGGACGAGCCGAGGAAGGTCCGGAGGACGTTCGGTTCGCTCATCTCCGGGAGCTGGAGGATCGCGAGATCGAAGTCGCCGGCGTTCAGCCGCGCGATCATCGTGCCGAGCTCCAGGGGGATCACCTCGGCGTCGACGCCCAGATCACGCAGCTCCTGCGCGACGAACCGCGCGACGTCGCCGCGGAGCCGCTCCGTCGACGTGAGGATCGTCAGGTGCCACGGGGAGATCCCGGCGGTCGCGAGCAACCGCGTGGCGCGATCGGCGTCGTGCTCGAGCGGAGACGCGACCGTGTGAGCCCAGTTCGCCGGAGCAATCAGTCCCGACGCGGGCTGGGCGTGGCCGTCGAAGAGCGTGCGGCAGATGAGGTCGCGATCGATCGCGAGCGCCAGTCCCTCGCGCACCTTCGCCTTCTCGAGCCCCTCGCGCTGCTCGTTCACCACGACGTACGTGAGGTTCGCTCCCGGGCGTGACACGACGGACAGACCCGGCGACGCGGCGAGCGCCGGCAAGAGCGTCGGCGAGACGAGGTTCACGACGACGTCGGCGGCTCCCGACTGGAGGCGCAGGGCGCGCGCGTTCTCGTCGTGCACCGTACGCAGTTCCACGGCGTGCGCCGGGCGGGGGAGCACGCCGCCGTCCGCCGGCGAGAGGAGCAGGTCGCCGCGCGCGAAGCGTTCCACCGTGAACGGACCCAGCCCGTCGAGCGACCCGTCGGGGGCCGGGGGCGACTCGGCCTGGTCGGCGCGCAGGATCGGCAGCTCCAGGTCCGTCAGCAGCGTCCCGTGCGGCCGCGAGAGGTGCACGACGACGACGTGATCGCCCTCCGCGTGCGCGTCGGCGATGGCCTCCACCATGCGCGCATGCCGCGAGGCCACCCTGGGCGACGAGAACGCACGGAGCGTCGCCACCACGTCCCCTGCGTCGAGCGGCTTGCCCGAGTGGAATCGAACGTCGTCGCGGAGCGTCACCTCCAGGGTGAGCGCGTCGCGCCAGCGCCAGGAGCGAGCCGCGTACGGCCGAGGCTCCAGCGTGTCCGGGTCGAGCCGCACGAGCCCCGCGTGCACCAGCCGCGTGGCGCGCAGCCCGACCGAATCCGTGGAATACCGCGGGTCGAGCGTCTCGGGGTCGCTCGACACGAGGACCTCGATGGGCCTGTCGGCTCCTCCCGGCGCCGCCCGCCGGCAGCCTCCCAGCCCGGCACCCAGCGCGAGCGCTAGGCAGACGGCGCGGGCCGGTCTAAAGCGGTGCCCCATGAGGAGGCGCGTCGCCCTGGGGTCCGTCCTGGCGCTCCTGCTGCTCGCGCCGGACGTCCGCCCGGACCCGCCGCCGCCTGCCGCCGCCGGCGCCGCGATCGGGCAGCCGACCGACCGTGTGCCCGAGCTCGACGCCGCCGTGCACGCCATCGCCTCGGACCGCGTGCTCGAGGGCGCGCAGGTCGGCATCGCCGTGCTCGACGTCGACACGGGGCGGCTTCTCGGGGCGGTCAACGAGCACCTCGCGCTCAATCCTGCGTCCAACGCGAAGCTATACACGGCGGGCGCCGCTCTCGCGACGCTGCACGGCGAGCACCGCTACGAGACGACCCTCACCGGGAAGCTCGACGGCAGCGCGGTCGACGGCCCGCTGGCCATCCGCGGCTACGGCGACCCGTCGCTCTCGACGGCCGACCTCTGGGACATGGTGCACGACCTCGAGGGATTCGGCGTCAAGCGCATCGACGGCGACATCGTCGTGGACCAGCGCTTCTACGACGAGCAGACGACGCCGCCAGCGTTCGAGCAGCAGCCCGACGAGTGGGCCGGCTTCCGCGCCCCGGTGAGCGCGGTCGCGCTCGACGAGAACTGCATCACGCTGACGGTGCGGCCGACGTCGCCCGGCGCCGGCGCGCACGTGGAGTTCGATCCGCCCGGCTTCGTCGACGTCGACGGGGCCATCAAGACGGCCGATGGCGGCGGGGCCGACACGGTGGAGCTCACGCTCGCCGGCAACGGTTCGCGCATGAGCGCCCACGTGAGCGGCGCCGTCGCCGCCGACGAGCGCGTCGTCCGCTTCACCCGCCGCGCCGAGGACCCGCGCCTGCTCGCCGGGTACGCCCTCGCGGCGATCCTCCGCAAGGAGGGCATCGAGGTGAAGGGCGAGGTGAAGCTCGGCACCGCCAAGGGGCACACGCTCGCGAAGCACCTGTCGGCCCCGGTGTCGCAGTTGCTCTACGCGCTGGGGAAGCAAAGCGACAACTTCTACGCCGAGATGATCTTCAAGTCGCTCGGGGGAGAGCACGCGCGTCCCGCGAAGAGCGCCGACGCCGCCGACGTCGTCACGAGCTTCCTCGGCCGCATTGGCGCGACCGACACGGGGGTCGTCATCAAGAACGGCTCGGGCCTCTTCGACGCGAACCGCGTCACGGCGTGGTCCACCGTGGAGCTCCTGCGCTGGGCGTGGCGCGACCCCGACGTGCAGCCGGAGTACGTCGCCCAGCTCTCCACCGGCGGCGTGGACGGGACGCTGCACAAGCGCTTCCGCCAGGAGCTCACGCGCCGCCGCGTGCGCGCCAAGACCGGCACGCTCGACGACGTCATCACGCTCTCCGGCTACCTCGAACGCGACGGCGGCCGTGGCCCCATCGCGTTCTCGGTCCTCTTCAATCACGTCGCCGGAAAGCAAGACGGCGCGCGGCACGCGGCCGATCGGCTCGTGGAGCTGATCGCCCGCTGGGCCGCGCGCCGCTAGCGCCGACTCAGTGCGTCCGGATGATGCCGGTAAAGGTCGTCGTGCTCCCGCCGAACTGGCCGGGACCGTAGGCGACGTAGTACGTGCCCGGGGTCACGGTGAACGTCGTGTCGACGATGCTCCCCGTCTCCGCCGTGCTGCCGACCTGGGTGGTGCCGTCGCTCTGGAACAGGCTGATCGCAGCGTCCGTCCCGAGCTCGCCGCTGGACTGCACGCGAAGGGTCGTCGCGCCCGAGGGCACGGTCACCTTGACCCAGTCGCCCGCGCCGCTGCTGTGCGACAGATCGCCGCCCGTCAGGACGAACGGGAGGGACGTGGCTGCGATCGCCGTCCCCGTCGTCGCGTCGTTCGCCGTCGCCGCCGCCGTGCCCGCGGGCGCCGTCGACACGACGCCGGAGAGCGTGAACGGCCCGGTGCCTCCGCTGTTGTCCCACGTGATGAGGTAGTACGGCATCGACTGCGCCGACACGTACGAGAAGGTCCCGGCACCGGCCGACGACGCCTGGGCTCCCGTGATGATGTCGGCCCACTTGCCGTCGTTCGGCAGCAGGAAGAGCGCGGGCGTCGCGCTCGAGCTCGTCGTGGAGATCGAGAAGTCGAGGATGGTCTGCGAGGCCGACCCCGGCGTGAACGAGTAGACGTTCGTGTCGTACGACGCGGCCGTGCTCCCCGTGACGTCCATGGTGGCGAGCGCGGTGGGCGTCACCGCGGCGATGTTGACGCCCTTGGGCGAGGGGAAGTCGACGTCCATCGCCGCCACCCCAGGAGGCCCGCTCACCAGGTCGAAGTTCTGCATGCCGGCGGGCGTCGGGACGTCGATCTGGAGCTCCACCTGCGCCGTGTAGTCGGTCACCGAGATGACCGAGGCGGTCACTCCCGTGCCCACGTTGACCGTGATGTCCATCGGCGCCCCCGTCAGCGGGTCGGCCGTCGTGTCGAGTGGGGTCGACACGTCGAGCACCTTCACGTTCGCGATGACGTTGCCGCCCTGCGCGACGTTGCCCTGGAACGAAAGCTCGATCGGCGAGAGGAGATTGAACGCCATCTTGTAGGGCTCGCTCGCGGTTCCGTCCTTCACCGTGACGTCGCGAGGCCCGAGGGCCGCGGCCGCGTCCACCGTGAAGCGGACGACGAGCGCCGTGGGGCTGGCGACCGTGATCTTGTCGACCTTGACGTTGGCGCCGAAGTCGACCGTGGTCGCGCTGTTCCAGTTGGTGCCGTAGCCGCTGATCGTGACCTCACCGCTGCGCGCGATGAACGCGTTGGCGGGCGTGATGCCGCTGATGCTTGCCGTCGCGCTGCTGCCTCCGTCTGCACCCGGCCCGGGGGGGCCGGCTTCACCGGCGGGGCCAGGCGGTCCCTGCGGACCGGCCTCGCCGGGCTCACCCTGCGGCCCCTGCGAGCCGGAGGAACCGCAGCCGACAGCCGACGCGAATGCGAACAAGCCCAAGACGCCGAATGCGAGATATCGCTTCATCGAACGAGCCTCCTCAGGAAGAGGCGGCTCATGTAGTACATTTCGGCACAAGAGCAAGCTGCTGGGCCTGAAAAGATGCGGCCAGTCTGGCCGAAGGCCCGCGCGTTATTCGCGCATGTGCTTGCGGATCTTCCCCAGCGCCTGCTCCTGCAGCTGCCGGATCCGCTCGCGCGACAGGTTGTACTTGTCGCCGATCTCCTTGAGCGTCAGCTCGTCCTCGTCGTCGAGCCCGAAGCGCCACCGGATGATGCGCGACTCGATGGGCGTCAGCGTCGTGAGCAGACGCCGCACCTCCTGGTTCCACTTCTGGTTCGCCAGCGAGTCGTACGGCGAGAGCGCCGCCTCGTCCTGCAGGAAGTCGATGAACTTGCGCCCGTCCTCGTCGCCCACCGGGCGATCGAGCGAGAACGGCGTCTCCGCCCACGAGCCCTTCACCTTGTCGAGCTTCTCCGTCGGGATCCCCGTCTCGCGCTCGAGCTCCT